>NZ_BCNF01000069.1 GCF_001485495.1 Gordonia desulfuricans NBRC 100010
GAACCACTAGATGCCGCCGAGAGTCCGCGTCGCCAGTCCGATCACCACCGGAACGATCCCCAGACAGATGAACGCGGGCAGGAAACACAGGCCGAGTGGACCGCTGACCATCACCCCGGCCCGCTCGGCACGCGCCAGGGCATCGTCGTGGGCCTGGCGTCGTACCGACTCGGCCAGACCGGAAACTCCCTGGGACAGGGCAGAACCCGAACGCGCGGAGCGTCGCGCGAGAGTGGCCAGATCATCGAAGTGCACCGCGGGTCTCGCGTGGGTCCGCCTCCGGGCGAACCGACCGGCCGGGATGCTCTCGGTTGCGGCCCAGGCACGTTCGGGATCGGCACCGAGTTCGAGGAGTTCGGCGGTGGCCGTCAGCGGCACGGCCAGCGACTCCGGTGCACTGCCCGCGGCCACCCGCGCCGCCGCCGACACCGGCAGCCCGGCTCGCAAGCACACCGCGAACAGGTCGAGGCATGCCGCGACGGCGAACGGGTCGTCGCCCGCCCGGGATACGCCCAGCCACCGGGGTTCGCCGGACCGGCGCGATGGCGAACCGGTGACCCGGCACAGCCGCCACCGCGGACCGGGCCAGCACCAGCACGCCACGGCCAGACACAGCAGGACCGGCGGACTCATCGGGTGAGCACCTTGTCGGTGATCCGATCCGACCAGATCATCCCGGCTGCGACCAGGGCGGTACCGATGACGAGCAGGATGCCACCGAGCCCACCCCCGGTGAGCGTCTGCAGCGGGCGCGCACCGGTGGCCTGCCCGAGCGCGATCCCCAGCAGCGGCAGCACGGCGAGAACGGTGGCGGTGGCCCGCGGTCCAGCCAGTCCGGCGCGCGTGCGTTCGATGAACGCCTTGCGCGCCAGCAGGTCGGCACGCAGGGCTTCGAGCAGGTCGGCGAGCGAGAGACCGTGGGTATCCGATGTCTGCCAGGCCACCGCGATCCGTACCCAGGAGGTATCACCGCTCTCGGCGAGGCCGACGGCGTCGGGGACGCCGCCGCCCAGTTCCGCACGCCCGGCGAGGACGGCCAACGCATCGGCCACCTCCCCGGGTCCGGCTCGCGCCGCCGCCATCTCGGTGGCGGCGGCCGAGCACGCGCGGGCCGGGGGCGCACCCACCGCGAGTTCGGCGATCATCAACGACAGCGCGGTCAGCAGGTCGTCTCGCCGACGGTCGGCGGCATCGCGGCGATCCCGGCCGCGGCGACGCCACCCGAGCAGTCCGGCGATGATCCCCACGGCAACCGCCATCGACACCCCGCCGACGAGTGTCGCGACCACGATCCCGGCGACCGCGGCCACCGGTCCCCGAACCCGGTTACCCGCCAACCGAACCCGAGTTCCCGGTGAACCCGATGTCGCCGCGGCCACGCGGTGATCGGCTCGCCCCGGCCCCCACAGCAGTACCGCCACGGCCGTCGCCAGCGGGATCACCGCAGGTGCCCATCCGGTCATCGTGCTGCCACCATCTGCTCGAAGAGATGATGATGGGCGGTGAATCCACTGCCGCGCAACCAGATCGGCACCACACTGACCAGTCCGTCGGTACCGCGGGCGAGGACCCCGATCTCGGCGAGCCCCCGCACGCCGTCGACGGTGCGCGACACCCCGAGCACGATCTGGACCGCGGCGGCCAGCTGACTGTGCAGCGCATCGCGACCCATTCCGCCGAGCGCGGCGAGGGCCTCCATCCGGGCCGGGACCTCCGCGGTGGAGTTGGCGTGCAGCGTGCCCCCGCTCCCGTCGTGACCGGTGTTGAGGGCGGTCAGCAGATCGATCACCTCGGCACCCCGCACCTCGCCGACGACGATCCGGTCGGGCCGCATCCGCAACGCCTGGCGCACCAGCACCCGCACCGGGACCTCCCCCGCGCCTTCGACATTCGCCGTCCTGGCCACCAGCCGAACGACATGCGGATGTGCCGGGGTCAGCTCCTGGGCGTCCTCCACGCACAGCACCCGCTCGGCATCACCCATCTGCCCGATCAGCGCTCCGAGCAGGGTGGTCTTGCCGCTGCCGGTACCGCCGACGATGAGGAACGACAGACGCGCGGAGAGGATCGCCCGGATCACCGCGACCGCATCGGCGGGAATCGCATCCGAGGCGACCAGCGCGTCGAATCCCATTCCGGTGCTGCGGAGGACACGCAAGGACAGACATGTTCCGTCCGCCGCGAGAGGCGGGATCACCGCATGGAGTCGCACCGTGTATCCGCGGCGACCGAGGTTCGACAGCTGTCCGTCCACCCAGGGCTGGGCGTCGTCGAGACGACGGCCGGCACCGAGCGCGAGCCGACCGGCGAGCCGGCGGACCGCGGCGTCGTCGTCGAAGGTGATGGGCGTGAGTTCCAGTCCCGCACCACGATCGACCCACACCCGGTGCGGCCCGACGACGAGGATGTCGGCGATCGACGGTTCCGCGAGCAGCTCCTCGAGCCGTCCGGCACCGGTCAGTTCGGTCTGCAGATACCGCAACGCCGACAACAGGTCGGTGTCGCCCAGTACGCCGCCGGATTCGGCCCGGATGGCATCGGCGATCAGCTCCGCGGTCGGCTCCGCGGCCGCCCCCGCCAACCGCGTCCGCACCCTCTCCAGCAGTGCCTCGTCGCTGCGCCCGGTCATGCGGCCCGCTCACCGATCCGCGCGGCCTGCACGATCGCACGTGCCGCCCGCCGCAGCGGCGACCGTGTCCCCAGACGGAGACGGCCGTCTTCCAGGGCACCCGGCAGTCGTGGGTCCGGGCGGTACGCGGCCAGCACCGCCATCCCGACCGCATCGGCGATCTGCGCGGCCCGCAACCCGCCCGGTGCGGGGCCGCGTACCGCCAGCCCCACCCCGACGGCGTCGTGCAGCAGCCTGGCCGCGACCTGGCGGGCGGCGGCGCACCCCGCGACGGTCGCCGTGGTCACCAGCACCACCAGATCCACGGATTCGACGACCCCACGCACCACCGCGGAATCCGCACGAGGCAGATCCACCACCACCAGATCCCCGTGTGCGCGACCGGCATCCACGGTGGCCAGCACGGCATCGGCGGTGACCGGACGCGGATCGTCGCGCCGTCCGGCGAGCACCGACAACCGATCGCCGACCGCAGGCAGCGCCCGGTGCAACGCCTGCCCGCTCACCGTGCCACCCTCGAGAGTGAGGTCTTGCCAACGCAATCCGGGCCGGTCCTCGACACCCAGCGTGAGGTCCAGGCCACCGCCCAGGTCGTCGGCGTCGAGCAACAGCACCCGGTCACCGTCGTCGACGGCCACCGATGCCGCCGCCGCGGCGAGCACCGATGCCCCGGCACCGCCATGCGCCCCGATCACCGCGATCCCGCCGCCCCCGGC
This sequence comes from Gordonia desulfuricans NBRC 100010, assembly GCF_001485495.1. GTDB lineage: Bacteria > Actinomycetota > Actinomycetes > Mycobacteriales > Mycobacteriaceae > Gordonia > Gordonia desulfuricans. The sequence goes on from NZ_BCNF01000069.1 coordinate 3,346, forward strand.
GCGGCGGGGCATCCGCAGATCGGTCAGTCGCCGGACCAGATGGCCCTCGTCGGCGGGGAGCAGTGCGGCCTCACCGGCCCCGAGATCGATCGCCGCCCGCCACACCGCAGGCGGTGGCTCTCCTGCGGCCACGAGCAGCACGCCGTCTCGCCGCGGCACCGATGCCGACCGCAATGCGGTCACCGCCTCGGGATCGGCCACCACCGCCCGCGCCCGCAACCACTCCGCCCGACACGACGCCGGCTCCCCGACCACCATCCGGTACCCCGCGGCGGCGGCACACCGGGCGACGTCATCACGCAGATCCGCGTGGACAAGGACGAGAAGGGTCTCGGACATGCCGCCATCCTGCGCGCCCCGGCCACCGGAACCCGGTGATCGGCAGCGCTGCGACCGCCACGCTGTGGACGGCCGTCGAACTGTGCACAGCCGGTGGCCGTCGGCGGGTGAGTACGTCGCGCTACAGCACGAGTCCACCGTCCACCGGTAGGGTCACGCCGGTGATGAACCTGGCCTCGTCCGTGGCGAGAAACAATGCGGCATAACCGATGTCCCAGCCGGTCCCCTCCACCCCGAGCGGGGCCGCGTTCTTGCGCGCCTCACGCATCCAGTCCGCCATCGGAGCATCGTCCTGATCGGGCCGCACCCCCTTCGCCCATGCATGCGGGGTGTAGACGGCGCCGGGCTGGATGCAGTTGACCCGGATGTTCTCCCGGCCGTGGTCGAGGGCGAGCGCCCGGGTCATGGCCTCGATCGCACCCTTCGACGCGGCATAGGTGGCCAGACCACCGCCCTTGCGGCTCGCCGTCGACGAGATGTTGATGATCGACCCGCCACCCTCGGCGGCCATCACCGGGATGACGTGGCGGGCGGTGTACATCGACCCGGTGACATTGATCCGGAAGACCCGGTCCCACTGCTCGTCGGTGATCTCCCCGATCCGGCCCCACGCCTCGATCCCGACGTTGTTGTCGAGGATGTCGATCCGCCCCCAACGGCGGACGGCGTCGGCGACGAGTGCCTTGACGTCGGCCTCGTTCGCGACGTCGGCCTCGAACACCGCCGCCTCACCGCCTTCCTCGGCGATGGCGGCGGCGGTCACCTCGGCGGCCTCGATACGGTTGTCCACCAACAGGACCCGGGCACCCTCCCGGGCCATCAGGATCGCGGTGGCCTTGCCGTTGCCGAGGCCGTCCTCAAATGACCCCGCCCCGGTGACGATGGCGGTCTTACCGGCGAGACGTCCGGTACTCATATCTGTCCTTTCCTGACGCACGAGGCGTCGACGTAGGGGGTGAGACGGTCAAAACTGCTCGATGGTCACGCCGAAGGTGTTCAGGAAGTTGCTGACCAACTGGTAGAAGCCGACGGTGAGAACGAGGGCGGCGAGCTGGTCGACGTCGAGGATCGTCCGGGCGGCGTCACGCTCGTCGTCGGTGAGCGTGTGCCGGTCCAGCAGTGCGTTGGCGAGTTCGATCAGGAGCTTCTCGGCCGGTTCGACGGCGTCGAGATCACCGGACCCCGCGGCGGCGATCGCGGCGTCGCCGAGTCCGACGGCGCGTGCGATGTTGACGTGATGGTGGATCTCGTACGGCGCCTCGTATCGGTGACCCACCCGCAGGATGACCAGCTCCCGCCACACCGGCGGCAGCGAATTGGCCATGAACATGTCGGTGGCCATGGTCAGGAACGACGGTGCGAGGCCGGGACTGTGGGTCACCATGCGATAGACGTGGATGTTGCCGCGCTGGGCGACGGCCTCACGCAGCTCCGCAGGCAGCGCATCGAGGTCAGGCAGCTGCATCGGGGTGTTCTTGAGCGCGGTACCGGTCGGGTGGTCCCCGGTCTGGCGGCTGTCGGTCGGGCGGTTGTCGGTCTGGCGGTTGTCGGTCACGGTGTCACTCGAATCGGGTCGGTGCCGTCCCAGGTGGCGGCAGTGTTCTTGATGTAGTCGAAGACCTGCCCCTTCGGACCGCTGATGTCGGAGATCTCGACGACGGTCCCGGGGTCGAATTCGGTAGCAAAGTAGGCGAATCGGCCCTGTTCGCCGCCGATGGCACCCTCGTGCAGGACAGTGAATCCCGCGGCGATCGCCTTGTCGTAGAGCGATTGGTAGTCGTCGGTCCAGTACGCGACGTGCTGGGCGCCCTCGTGGCCGGCGTCGAGGAAGTCGAGGTATCCGGAGGGCGCATCGTTGTGCTGTTGGATCAGTTCCAGTTGTATGTCACCGGAGTTCGCCAGCGCGATGCTCATCTGGACGGGCGAGTCCTCGCCGCGATACCGGAAGTAGTCGGTCTGGATGTCCTTGACGATGAACCACGGGCCGACGCCGAGTTCCAGCCATTTGTGGACCGAGGCGTCCAGATCTCTGACGACATAACCGATCTGGCGGATCTCGCCGAACAGTCGACTCATGTGATGTCCCTTCTGGGTGTGGTGCGGTGGAGGAGGTACGGGGTGGTGGGCAGGCGGGATGGCCGGGGCGATCCGACGGATCAGCCCAGACGCGCGGGGGCCTGGGGAACGGTCGCCCAGAAGTCGAGGTCGTGGCCGAACATGATGGTCGATCCCGCGGCCTGCAGGGCCCGGAAGCACTCGAGCGAGGCCATCGCGGACTCCGGGTCGGCGATCACGCCCGGGAGCGTCAGCGTCTCCAGCGACTCCTGGAGGTAGCAGGCGTCGCCACACAGGACGAACTCGCCCGCATCGGTGCGGACCCGCGCCGACTGGTGACCGGGGGTGTGCCCGTAGGTGGGGAAGAGCACGACACTGCCGTCGCCGAAGAGATCATGCTCGCCGTCGACCAGACGCCGGGGCTGGCCCGTGTCGTAGTCGGCGTCGATGTAGCCGCGCAGCTCGCCGCCCTCGTCGGCGGCGGTGACCTCACGTCCCTGCAGCACGATCTCGGCGTTGGGTACCTGCGCGTTGCCGCCACAGTGGTCGAAGTGCAGATGCGAGTTGATCACGTGGTCGATCGATCCGGGGTCGACGTCGAGGGCCCGTAGCCGCGCGGCGAGATCCTCGCCGACGGTGTAGTCGAAGACGTGCAGGGCCGCGAGCAGGTCGCCGACGTGGCCGGCCGGATCGTCGGAGTCCTGGATGGCCGGGCTCATGCCGGTGTCGAAGACGGCCCGGCCGCACGGGTGCTCGATCAGATAGGAGGTGACGGGCACCGTGGTGTTTCCCTCCCGCCCCTCGAGCAGGATCGCGGTCGGGATGGTGACGTGCCCCAACGTCATCGCCGACAGTCTGACGGTCATGGTTCCCCCTTCTTTCCGGTGTCACCGCAGGTCAGAGATGTCCACCTGGGTCGATACCAGATATATCTACGTCGTAGATAGATTGTCTACACGGTAGACTTAATCGACACAAGGGGGTACGGGAGAATGCGACGCATGAATGTCGATCGGCCGGACGGAACTCCCGCGGCGCCCACCCGGCCCCGGCGCGGCCGGCCACGGAAGTCCGAGGTGGGCCTGAACAGGGAACGCATCCTCGAGGCGACGGCCGGCCTCATCAACGACGGCGGGACCGACAAGCTCACCATGCGTGCGATCTCGCTCGTATTGGGCGTCGACGCGATGAGCCTGTACCGCCACTTCGCCAACAAGGACGAGCTGCTCGACGGCGTCGCCCTACGCTTCCTCGATGCACTGCCCTGGCCGACGCCCACCGGCGACCTGACGACCGACATCCGGGAACTGTCGCTCGGGTTCCGGCAGGCCGCGGCCGCCGAGCCGCAGGTGGCGGTGCTGCTGCTGACCCGACAACTGGGCTCGATGACCGGTCTGGCCCTGACCGACTCGGCCCTCGGGGTACTGCGCGCGGCAGGCTTCACCCCCGACGACGCCGTGCACGGCTTCCGGAGCGTCTTCGCGTTCCTCGTCGGCACCGTCCTCCGGGAGTCGTCGGTCGGCCCGACGTTCGCCGACAAGGACTTCGCCGACCAGAACTACCGGATCGAGAACCGGGGCGGCCTGGTCGACCGGCGCGACGAGTTGCTGTCGGCGGGCCTGCACAATGTCGCCGAATCGGCGAGTTCCCTGGCCGCACTCGACCACGATCGCGAATTCGAGTTCGGCCTCGACGTGCTGATCGGTGGGCTCGAACGGTACCTGGCCACCACACGTGGCGAGGACTCGTGATCCTCCCGGTCAGCCACCGGTGCGCACCCACCGCTGATAGCGGCCGACATCGTCGGCGCGGGTGAACTCGGCACCGAGCACCGCGACGGTGTCCGGGGCCAGCTCGGCGAGTTGGATCTCGCTGACCAGCACGACATCGCTGCCCCGGAACTGCTCGACGATCGCCCGCTGATAGCCGGTGGCCCCGGGGAGTGCCGCGGTCTGTTCCGCATCCGACACCGACACCTCGCCCATCGCCACGGCGTAGCGGTCGACGAACATCGGGCAGCCGCGCTCGACCTGGTCGCCGGACACATCGGCCTCGATCAGCGCACCGGGGTCGTGCATCCACACACAGTCATGTCCGGCCGCCGCTCCCGCGAGGTCCGGCGGCTGCACATGACCGCCGGCGATCACCCGGCCCGCCGCGAGCGCCAGCACCGCCAGTCCCAGCGCGGCGACCCCGGTCACGACCTGCCGAACCCGGACACGAGAGAGGTTGCGCCGCAGCACGAACAGTCCATATCCGGCGAGCAGGCACAGGGCAGGTGCGGCGAAGCCGGTGTAGTGACCGTAGAACGACGGCGCCCATGCCAGCGCCGCGAGCACCCCCGACGCGAGGACCGACCACCACACCGTCTCATCCCAGCGAGAGGGCACGACCCGTCCGCGCACCGCGACGATCACCGGCGCCGCCACCAGCACCACCGCCATCGCACCGACGATCAGCCACACCACGTTCGGCAGCCTGCCGTGACCGATGAGGGACCCGGTGAAGAAGAACACCCGCTCCCCCAGCCCCGGCCCCGAACGCGGCCGGCCCGACTGGAATCCGATGACATCGGCGATCATCCGGCCCGGGGCCATCAGGAAGAACGGCAACACGATCACCAGCACCCCGACACCCGCACCGCCGGTGAACCGGACCAGATACCGCCATCCGTGTCGCGCGAGCACCCACAGACCCACCACCACGAGGGGCACGATCGCCCACAGCTTCACCGTGAGCGCCAGACCGAGGACGACACCCGCGACGGGAGCGCCCCCGGGCCGTCGGACCGACAGCAGCGCGACCAGCATCGCGACGTTCAGCAACGGGCCCATCATGAGCATCGTCTCGCCCCACACCGCCGCCGACCACACCGCGTACAGGCCGCCGCCGAACAACGCCGCGACCACGCCGAAACGCAACAGCAGCCAGGCCACGAGCCCGGCACAGGCCGCCCCGAGCAGCCCGAAGACCACCTTCGCCACCGCCATCGCGGCCGAGTCGGTGGTCAGCTCCGCCAGCCACGCGAACGGCGTCAGCGCGAGCAGCATCCCCGGCGGGTGGACGAACACGAAGTCGCGGTAGGGAAACTCCCCGGCCACCACATGCTGTGCCCCGAGGAAGTACACCGACTCGTCGAAGCCGAACGAACTGCCGAGTAGGCCCTTCGCCCAGGCGAATCCGACGCGGATCGTCGCCGCGAGCACGACCACGGAGGCGACCACCACGATCGCGATCCGCCGGTCCACGGTGTCGGAGATCTGGTGACCTGCGGTGTTGGAGATCTGGCGGTCCGCAGTGCCAGAGACCTGGCGGTCCACTCCGTCTGAGGTCTCCCGATACACGGCGACTCCCACGCTCACGGCGAAACCCCTGGTGACGCCCACTCGACGATTGAAAGGTGAGCCTAACCTGAATTCAGATCGTGTGGCACCCCAGGTCGGCCTGTCGAACCGGCACGGGAAGGCGGAGCAGTGAGATTTCGACCCCCAGATAGAGGACGACCCCGGCCAGGGGGGGAGGAGGCCGGGGTCATCGCGCTTCAGCCCCGGGGGGTCGGGCTGAAGGGCACCGGCCCAAAGACCGGATACCGACGACTATACACTTTCGGCGCTTCTCCGCAAACAAACCGATGAATCGACACAACATCACGATTTCGTATCACTGCCTGCGGGTTTGCTGCGAGACCATCGCGCCGATGTCCGTTTCACCAAGTCGCGAAGCACGAGATATCCCAACTCGACTTATAGTCGCCCCGGTCGTCGTACCATCGGCCCGTGTGAGCGACGGTCGCCCCCACCACACCCCCGGATCCCGCGCTGCAGCTTTCTTCGATCTGGACAAAACGGTCATCACGCGGTCGAGTGCCCTCGCCTTCGTCCCCCACTTCTACTCCGCAGGACTGCTCAACAGGCGGACCCTGGTCCGTTCTGTCTACGGCAACGTCGGACTCGGCATCGAGCACGAGCAGAGCCGGGTCGAACGCCTCCGCCGGTCCATCACGAGCATGTGCCGGGGCTGGGACGTCGACGAGGTCGGCCGCATCGTCGCCGAGACGCTGCAGGACGTGGTCACCCCACTCATCTACGCCGAGGCCGAGGATCTGATCGCCAACCACCGCCATGCCGGCCGGGACGTCGTCCTGGTCTCGGCATCCGGCATGGAGTTCGCCGCTCCCATCGGCGCGATGCTCGGCGTCGACCACATCCGCGCCACCGAGATGACCATCGCCGACGGCCACTACACCGGCGAGATCGAATTCTATTGCTACGGAGAGCGAAAGGCCGAGGCGGTGCGCGGTCTGGCCGCCGAACACGGATACGACCTCGCAGCGAGCTTCGCCTTCTCCGACTCGATCACGGACCTGCCGATGCTGACCGCCGTGGGCCACCCGGTGGCGGTCAACCCCGACCACCGGTTGCGGCGGCACGCCGAGGAGTACGGCTGGCCGATCCTCGACTTCACCCCGACCGCCCCACAGCGCCGCCGGCACACCGATGCCGGCCCGGCGATCACGGCGGCGACGGTGGCCGGGGCGGTCGGCGCCGGAGTACTCGCGGGTTGCGCACTCGGGTGGTGCCTACGCTCCCGTCAGCCCGACGGGCGACCCGCCGACACGCCGAGGACTGATCCGCAAAATCGTTGTGCGCCAGCGTGATCGGACCCTCCAGTGCAGTGGGTGCAAACTTCGTCGACTTACCCCTTGATGTGATCGCGGTCACGGTGTACAAAGGTCTTACGGAAATCTCGGAAGGCAAAGTCCGATCCGGAAGAGAAGGATCGAACCCCCTCTCCGAGCACTTCCCAGCACGGGCGGCAAGTACCCACGCGGAGCGAGCCACCTAAAGGCACAAGTGTTGTGCGCCTGCGATATCGCGGCATCTTTGCGTGACTCTGGATGGCAGCGCCTCGACCCTCGGACAGCGCCGACGACATCATCTGATGGCGTCGTGATGGGCACGAGAATGGCTGCGCCGGAAGGAGACCCACGGGAGATGGAGTGCGGTCCCTCGCCGAGGCGGTACCCACAACCCACCAAGCACGCTTGGTAACTTGAGTCCGTGCTACGCGGGCGGCGACCGGTCACAGACCGAGCGCCGCCCGCAGTGCGTTGTCAGGTAGGACGTTGCAGGGCAGGGTGTTACGGGACGATCCGCGTCACCGAAGACCCGTCACCGAAGACCCACTGCCCGCCCGACTCAGCCCCGTGCGGCGTCGGCGATCGATCGCGCCTCCGTGGCACCGGCGGTCAGCGCCTCACACGAGAAGATGATCCACGCCGCGAGCGCCTCCGGGCGACCGGTCCCGAATCCCGCCGACAACGAGCGGTATTCGCCGAGACGTTTGAACCAGGTCACCTCCGGCACACCCAGGTTGTGCGGATCGAGCCCCGACGACGTGCACACCAACCGGGATGCGGCACGGGCGACGACACCGTTGGCGGTCGGGAACGCCTGCACACTCAGCAGTTCGCCGTGCACCACCGCGGCGAGGACGGGTGCGGCGATCGACGTGGCGCCGGTGATCAGCTGCGCGAGCAGGTCCAGACGGGCGGCCACGTCGGTTCCTGCGCGGGGACGACCCAGTGCGTCGGGGTCGTCGACCAGGTCGGCGGCGGCCAGCATGTGCAGCCGTGCGAAGGCCTGCGCCGGGGCGCGCCGGAACACCGCGGTGAGCGGATCGAGCGCGTCGCCGTCGAGCGCCTGGGCCACCCGCATGGCACCGGCCAGGATCGGGTCGTCGAAGTCGCCGTCACGGCGCAGTTCCACACTGCCGCCGTCGATCGCCGCCGAGGACCTACCGGCCCGCCACGACGCCTCGGTGGAGGTCTTGTCCCATCCGCGCAGATTGGCGGGGTGACGGTGTACCGCGCTGAGGGCGTCGCGCGCCTCGTCGGCCGCCGGCCGCACGCCCGGCAGGTCCAGCAACGGTGCCAACGGATCGGTACTCACATCTGGCCACCCTAATCGCGCACGATTGCACCGTTCATCGAGCCCTGCCGCCCTTTCACCGCACGTCGGGGTGCATCCCCTTCTGCAACGGCCATCCAACGTGACTACCCTCACAATGAGAATCCCCCGCGACGTCGCGTCACCGTGGCCGTCGCACGCCGGACGAATTTGCCGATCAGCGAAAGGCCATGCACACGATGACCGCATCTGCCCCTCAGACCGTCCCCGGTTTCCCGCCGACCCCGGAGTTCGCCGCTCAGGCCAACGGCACCGCCGAACTGTACGACCGCGCTGATTCCGACCGCCTGGAATTCTGGGCCGAACAGGCCAGACGCCTCGACTGGGACACCGATTTCGGGCAGGTCCTCGACTGGTCGGACGCACCCTTCGCCAAATGGTTCGTCGGCGGCAAACTCAACGTCGCGGTCAACTGCGTCGACCGCCATGTCACCGCCGGCAAAGGCGACCGCGTCGCAATCCACTGGGTCGGCGAACCCGGCGACTCCCGAGACATCACCTACGCCCAACTCAAGGACGAGGTGTCCAAGGCCGCCAACTACTTCACCGCGATCGGCCTGACCGCCGGCGACCGCGTCGCCATCTACATGCCGATGGTCCCCGAGGCCATCATCTCCATGCTCGCCTGCGCCCGCCTCGGCCTGACCCACTCGGTGGTCTTCGCCGGATTCTCCGCCGGCGCCCTGCGCTCCCGCGTCGACGACGCCGCCGCCAAACTCGTCATCACCACCGACGGCCAGTACCGACGCGGCCAGCCCGCCCCGCTCAAGGCCGCCGTCGACGAAGCCCTCGGCACCGGCGCCGACGCCGCCGCCTCGGTCGAAAAAGTCCTCGTGGTCCGCCGCACCAACCACGACCCGAACCTGCCCTGGGTCGACGGCCGCGACGTGTGGTGGGACGACACCGTCGCCGAACAGTCACCCACCCACCAGGCCGAGGCCTTTGACGCCGAACACCCCCTGTTCTTGCTCTACACCTCCGGAACCACCGGCAAGCCCAAGGGCATCGTGCACACCTCCGGCGGCTACCTCACCCAGGCGTCCTACACCTTCCACTACGTCTTCGACCACAAGGAAGGCCGCGACGTCTTCTGGTGCGGCGCCGACATCGGCTGGGTGACCGGCCACTCCTACCTCGTCTACGGCCCCCTCTCCAACGGCGCCACCGAGGTCATCTACGAGGGCACCCCCAACTCCCCCGACGAACACCGCCACTTCAACATCATCGAGCGCTACGGCGTCACCATCTACTACATCGCCCCCACCCTGATCCGCACCTTCATGAAGTGGGGCCGCGACATCCCCGACGCCCACGACCTGACCTCGATCCGCCTGCTCGGCAGCGTCGGCGAACCGATCAACCCCGAAGCCTGGAAGTGGTACCGCGACGTCATCGGCGGCGGCACCGCCCCCATCGTCGACACCTGGTGGCAGACCGAGACCGGCGCGATCATGATCTCCCCGCTCCCCGGCGTCACCGCCGCCAAACCCGGCTCGGCGATGAGACCACTGCCCGGCATCTCCGCCCAGATCGTCGACGACAACGGCCGGCCCGTCACCCACGGTGAGCAGGGCTACCTCGTCCTCGACCAGCCCTGGCCGGCCATGCTCCGCGGTATCTGGGGCGACGAGGAACGCTACCGCGAAACCTACTGGTCACGCTTCGCCGACCAGGGCTGGTACTTCGCCGGTGACGGCGCCCGCTACGACGACGACGGCGCCCTGTGGGTCCTGGGCCGCGTCGACGACGTCATGAACGTCTCCGGCCACCGCATCTCCACCGCCGAGGTCGAATCCGCCCTCGTCGGCCACTCCGGAGTCGCCGAAGCCGCCGTCATCGGCGCCTCCGACCCCACCACCGGCCAAGGCATCGTCGCATTCGTCATCCTGCGAGAAGGCGTCGAGAACACCGGCGACACCCTCATCGCCGAACTGCGCCAACAGGTTTCCGTCGAGATCTCGCCCATCGCCAAACCCCGCGAGATCAACGTCGTCCCCGAACTGCCCAAGACCCGCTCGGGCAAGATCATGCGACGCCTGCTCAAAGACGTCGCCGAAGGACGTGAACTCGGCGACACATCCACCCTGGTCGACCCGTCGGTGTTCGAGGCCATCCGCGCCAAGAAGGCCTGACCGCCGGCCGTCTGACGGCCCCTGAACAGGTGCGCCACCGGAAGCCCCCTATCCGGTGGCGCACCGCTGTGTCGGCCCCCGACGAGACCGCCGCCGTGTCGGTGGCCGAACATGCCACCGGGGTGGCATGGCAACATATGCCCCACACCCCAGATACGGAGGATGCTGTGAGCCGAAACGAGAACGGCCAGTCTGCACCAGCAGGCCGACCGGTCCCCGCCATCCCGCTGTCCGATGCAGATCTCGGGCCCCGCGGCGAACCGAGCATCGGCAACCTGGTCAAAGACGCCACCGCCAGCATGTCGACGCTGGTCCGCGCCGAGGTGGCCCTGGCGAAGGCCGAACTCGTCGGCGAGGCCAAGAAGGCCGGGGCCGGCACCGGCGCGCTGATCGTCGCCGGCGTCACCGCGCTGTACGCGAGTTTCTTCTTCTTCTTCTTCCTCGCCGAGCTGCTCGACGAGTGGCTGCCGCGTTGGGCCTCGTTCCTGATCGTCTTCGCGCTGCTGGTCGTGATCACGGTGGGTGTGGCGATCGTGGGGTACGTCTTCTTCCGCAAGGTCCGCGGACCGAAGAAGACCATCGAGAGCGTCAAGGAGATCCCGTCGGTGCTGCCGACGTCGGGCTCGGCCACCCACACCGAGGCGTCGGTGCCCGACGTCGACCACCCGAGGATTCCGCCGGCCCGCGAAGGCTGACGGGTGAGCGCACCCGATCCGTCGACCGTCCGGCTCCCCGGGGCCTGGCGGCATCTCGACGTCCGCGCCAACGGGGTGCGGTTCCACGCGGTGGAGGTCGGGCCGGGGCAGGACACCGCCGACCGTCCGCTCGTGCTGCTACTCCACGGATTCGGGGAGTTCTGGTGGAGTTGGCGTCACCAGCTGACCGCGCTGTCCGACGCCGGATACCGGGCGGTGGCGGTGGACCTGCGCGGCTACGGCGATTCCGACAAACCCCCGCGCGGATACGACGGCTGGACATTGGCCGGCGACACCCATGGTCTGATCCGATCACTCGGGCACACCGAGGCGACCCTGGTCGGGCACGCCGACGGTGGCCTGGTCTGCTGGGCGACGGCGACGCTGCACCCGCGGGTGGTGCGCCGGATCGCGGTGATCGCCTCACCCCATCCACGGGCGTTGCGCCACGATGCGCTGCTGCGCCACGACCAGCGCTCGTCGTTCCTCCCCCGCTTCCTCTACAACCAGCTGCCGCGGCTCGCCGAGAACCGCCTCGTCCGTCGTGACGGTGCTTTCATCGCGCGCTACCTCACCGCCCTGGCCGGCGAGTCCTGGCGGGCCACCGACGACTTCACCGAGGCACTCGCCCGCAACCGGTCGGCCATCCAGATCCCGTATGTGGCCCACTCCAGCCTGGAGTACCAGCGGTGGGCCTACCGGTCCCAGTTCCGGCCCGACGGAATCCGGTTCATGCGGTTGATGCATCGTCGGCTGCACATCCCGACGCTGTCGCTGCGCGGCGCCGACGACCCGTTCATCACCGAGCACGTGATGCGGGCCGGCCATGTGTGGGCCGATCGGCTGACCCACGTCGAGATCGCCGGCAGCGGCCACTTCGCACATCAGGAACAGCCCGACGCGGTCAACACCGCACTGCTCGGACTACTCGATTCCCCGATGGAGCGGCCGGCCGGCGCCGATCGCATCACTCGCGGACGCAGGCTCCGGTCGCGACCGGCCGATAACGGTCCTGCGCGATCGTGAGGTCCTCGCGGACCTCGGCGGCGGTGAGCACATAGCCGGTCTCGTCGGCCGGGTTCTCCGACGTCGCGAACACCACCCCGAGCACCTCGCCGCGGGTGTTGATCATCGGACCGCCGGAGTTGCCCTGCCGGATGACACCGCGCACGGTGTACACCTCACGGGTGACCTGCCGATCCTGATAGATGTTGGCGGTCGGCAGATCCCGGATCTCACGGATGCGGACCGCGGTCGCCAGGAACGGCCCGGCCTCCGGATAACCCATCACGATGGCGTCGTCGCCGCTGCTGCCCGGACGGGAGGCGAAGTCGAGGGCCGGGGTGTCGAGTCCGTCGACGCGCAGCACCGCGATGTCGGTCGCGCTGTCGAAGAGCACCACCTCGGCCTCGTGGACGGTCGGGGAGATCCCCGCGCCGTCGGATTGTTCGATCCGGACCGAATCGGTGCCGGCGACGACGTGGGCGTTGGTCATCACCAGGCCGGGGGCGACGACGAATCCGCTGCCCTCGAGGGCCTGCCGGCACTGCGGTGCCTCGCCCTCGATCTTCACCACGCTCGCCCGGGTCTGGTTCACCACCTTCGAGTCGTCGAGTCTCGCGTCCGGCGGGTCGACGACGCTCTCGTTGGTCGAGCGGATGACGCCGGGCAGTCCGGAATCGCCGAGGAGCCGTTCGAACTCCTGCCGCGGCTTCTCCGACAGCCAGGCCGGTGCGGCGCGGTCGACCGCACCGAGCACCTTCGATCCCTCGATCGCCTCGGTGAGCTTGGGCGAGTTGGCGCTGACCAGCAGCGTCGACAGCAGCCATGCCGCCACCAGGACGGCCAGCGCCTGCAGCACCAGACCCACACCGCTGTCGACGGCGCGCAGCTCCCGTGACCGGATGCCGCCGCGGGCCGCGTTGCCCAGGATCATGCCGGCGATCTCGCCGATCACCACCAGCGTCACCAGCACCCCGACCCCGGCGAGCAACTGCATCGTCTGGTCGTCGATGCGCTCGATCACATGCGGTACCAGGAGGATTCCGGCGAAGGCACCGAGCAGCACGCCGAGCACGGCCAGCGCCGACGCCACCGCACCCTGCCGGTAGCCGCTGATCGCGGCGAGCAACGCCAGCCCGATGACGATGACATCGACCCAGGTCGCCGCTGTCATCGACGTCCCTGACCGTCGGGGTCGGCGAGGTGATGCAGGTGTCGGGGGTGCACGGCGGCGAATCCGCTCTCCTGGCGGCTGCCGGCCAGTTCGATCATCTGGTCCAACGGACGGATGTCGGCGCGGTCCCACGGCTGGTCCCAGCCCGCGGCGTCGCTGATCGCGGCGATGAGGCCGCCGGTGAATCCCCAGACCAGCAGGCCGTCGACGAAGAAGGCGGGCCCGAGGTAGTCCTGTCCGCCGATCACCTCGCGGCGCACCTGGAAGCGGTTCTCCGGGGCGAGCAGTTCGCGCAGCGACACCCGGACCACACGTGCGGTCTCACCCTCGTCGACCACCCGCACCGGACTCGGTGCGCTCCAGTGAGCGACCACCGGGGTCACGTCGAAACCCGACGGCGGGACCGGGAAGGTCGGCAGGGTCGCCAGGATGTCGACGCCGGCCGCCGAGAGTCCGGTCTCCTCGTCGGCCTCGCGCATCGCGGTGCCCACCGGATAGTCGTCGCCGGGGTCGAAGCTGCCGCCGGGGAAGGCCACCTGCCCACTGTGCTGGCGCAGGGTGGCGGCGCGTTCGGTGAGCAGGACATCGGCGTCGGCGGGCAGTCCACCCGGGTGGGTGGGGTCGGCGTCCCAGGCACCGGCGATCAGGATCAGCACGGCCGCCGAGCGGCGGGATGCCCCGAACATGGTGGCCCAGCGATCGCGGTCGCCACCGCGGTTGAGCACGCTCTCGCGCACCGCGGCGACATTGTCGGTGAGCGGACGCATCCACGGCGGGATGGCCTCGCGCGCCACGAGTGGGCCGATGTGGGGTTCCGGCGGCAGACCGTCGCGCCGCCCGGTGCTCACGTGGTCACCCCGGTGGCATCGCGGACGACGTCGGCAATCTGCTGGGGATCCTCGAAGACCTGCGGTGCGACCTTCGCGACGGTGCCGTCGGCCCGCAGGATGATGGTCGACGGGAAGACCCGGGGTGCCTGCAGCGCGGCGGCGACCTTGCCGTCCTGGTCCAGGACGGTCGGCAGGTGCACCCCGAGCTCGGCGAGGAATCGCAGCACCAGGTACGGGTTGTTGGCGCCTTCACGGGCGTGCACGGTCAGCACCGTAACCGCATCGCCGGCGCGGCGGGCGTATTCGGCCAGGACCGGCAGTTCACGGCGGCAGGGCTGGCACCACACCGCCCACATGTTGATCACGACCGGCCGTCCGGCGGTACCGACGCCGAGGTCGTAGGGCACGCCCGACGCCAGACACGGTGCGACGACCCCGGCGAGTACGGCGCCCGATGCCACCGGCATCCCGGTCTGCGGGCACGGGGCGAGCGCGGCATCGGCGCGGGCCTGGGCGAGTTCGGAGTCGTCGACCTGCAGGTCGGTCGCCGACAACGCACCCGAGGGCCGCACCTGCATATCCGACGGCGAGGTCGGCGCGTCGCCGCCGCGGGGCCAGATCGCCACCACCAGCGCGATGATCACGATGAAGAAGACCAGCGTCCACCGTGCCGCCGGCGGGAACCGGGAGGTGTGCGCCCGGCCGGTGGCCGACGGGGTCCCGGTGCCCGGGTTCTGGCTGCCGGATGCCTCGGTGCCGGGGTTCTCGCTCCCGGATGCTCCCGGCGCGGAAGCCTCTGTGCCGTCCCGTTCTGTGGCGTCCCGTTCTGGGGCGCCCCGATCCGGGCTCTCCCGATCAGGGTTCGTGGTGTCGTCCATCAGTCCCCGATCCCCGCGAGCGCGAGCAGGTGATCGGTCTCCGGACCCTTCACCAGGGCCGCCGCCTCGAGCTTGTCCATCGGGCCGGTGCCCGACGACGGACAGTCCTTGCACAGGATGCACACCCCGCACGCCGGTTTCCGGGCATGACAGACGCGTCGTCCGTGGAAGATCACCCGGTGGGACAGATCGGTCCATTCCTTGCGTTCGAAGAGTGCGCCGACGGCGTGCTCGACCTTCACCGGATCGGTCTCATCGGTCCACCGCCAACGCCGCACCAGTCGGCCGAAATGGGTGTCGACGGTGATACCCGGAACCCCGAAAGCATTGCCCAACACCACATTCGCCGTCTTACGCCCGAATCCCGGGAGGGTGACCAGATCGGCCAGCCTGCCCGGCACCTCACCGTCGAACCGCTCCACCAGAGCCTGCCCCAACCCGATGATCGAGTTGGCCTTGTTCCGATAGAAACCCGTGGAACGGATCATCTCCTCCAACTCGGTGCGATCGGCCTGGGCGTAGTCCAGCGCCGAACGGTACCGCGCGAACAACGCCGGAGTGACCTGGTTCACCCGCACATCGGTGCACTGCGCCGACAGGATCGTAGCCACCGACAACTCCAGCGGGGTGGAGAAGTCCAGCTCGCAGTACACCTCGGGAAAGGCCACCGTGAGCGTCCGGTTCATCCGGCGCGCACGCCGGACCAGCCCCAGGTGGGTTTCGGTCCTGATCCGCGTCGGCGGTGGCACCGACGCCGACACCTTGCGCGCGGCCATCTGATCCAGGTTAGCGATTCCGGCTGTGTGGACGTTCCGCGGCGGGGGTGATCCCGGCACCCGTTAGGTCACAAGTGGGTCACCACGGCCGTTCCAGGTTGGGGGACACCGAACAGGTTGTGTTTACTGTTCCCCATGCAAGGACTTGCCGTGCTGTTGTTCCCGGCGGTGCTGATGCTCTTCGCACTCGGGATGGAAAAGGTTCAGGCCTGGACCGACCGAGTGGCGGTCAACCGCGACAACGTCGAAGAGTTTCTGCAGGCCACCGACGCCCAAGGGGTGGACACCCTTGCGCGCGAAGGAATGCCCGCCGCACTCGACGAACTCCGCACCCGTCGTGCGGGCTGACCGACTCGTCCGATACACGTTCGCAAAGACCCGCCAGTGACCCATTCAACACATATGCTGGGAGCGAGAGTAGCGTTGCAGGTGGTGTGCCGTTCCGGGTATGCCACCGGTTTTTGAGTGAGAAGGGACTCCTTGGTGGAGGAAGTACTGGCGCGGGCGGGCATATTCCAGGGCGTTGAGCCCTCGGCCGTCGCGGCACTGACCAAGCAGCTTCAGCCCGTCGACTTTCCCCGCGGACATGTGATCTTCCACGAGGGCGAGCCCGGCGACCGGCTGTACATCATCCTGTCCGGCAAGGTGAAGGTCGGACGTCGGTCACCCGACGGCCGCGAGAACCTGCTGACGATCATGGGCCCGTCCGACATGTTCGGCGAGCTGTCCATCTTCGACCCGGGCCCCCGCACCTCGTCGGCGACGACGGTCACCGAGGTCCGCGCGGTCTCGATGGACCGCGACGCCCTGCGTGCGTGGATCAAGGATCGCCCGGAGATCGCCGAGCAGCTGCTGCGCGTACTCGCGCGTCGCCTGCGCCGCACCAACAACAACCTGGCCGACCTCATCTTCACCGACGTGCCCGGTCGTGTCGCCAAGCAGCTCCTGCAGCTGGCCCAGCGCTTCGGCACCCAGGAGGGTGGCTCGCTGCGCGTGACCCACGACCTCACCCAGGAAGAGATCGCCCAGCTGGTCGGCGCCTCCCGCGAGACGGTCAACAAGGCCCTCGCCGACTTCGCACAGCGCGGTTGGCTGCGCCTGGAAGGCAAGAGCGTACTGATCGCCGACAGCGAGCGCCTCGCCCGCCGCGCCCGGTAACTCTGTAGTTCTGCGCCGGCTTCGCCGTCGCGGGTTTGCGCCCTCAAGCACCACTCTTCGTCGTCACCGACATCGTCGCTCCGCTCCTCGCCGCTTCCTCCTGCATCGCGGCGCGGCGCAAACGATGCCGGTGACGTCGTCGTTCAGCCGGCTCCTCGCCGTCGCGGATTGGTGACGTTCGCTTTCCGCAGTCCGGTGCCTCTACTCGTGCTCGCGGAGATACTCCAGCTGGGCCTTGACCGACATCCGCGCGGCCGGCCACAGCTTCTTGTCGACATCGGCGTACACCTTGCGGACCACCTTCATCGGCTTGGCCTTGCGGGCCGAGATGCCCATCTCGTCGAGCGCGCCCTGGATCTGATCGAGCCGTTCCTCACGGTGCGCCTTGTAGAACCGCGCGACCGGCTCCAGCCTCGGATGGTCAGGACCGTGCGCGGGCAGCAACACCGCCTCGGCGCCGTCGACGATCAGCCGATTCAGCGACCCCATGTAGTCGCGCAGACTGCCGTCCGACGGATCGATCACGGTGGTCCCGGTACCGAGGATGGTGTCGCCGGTGATCATCGCGCGGTGACCGTCGAGTTCCACCAGGAAGCTCACCGAGTCACCGGTGTGACCGGGGGTGTAGAGCACCGTGATCCGCAGCCCGGCCACGTCGATCACCTCGCGGTCACGCAACGGGGCACCATCGCGGCAGTGTTCGCGCAACCGGGCACGGGTGGGTGCACCGGTGCGTTTGTGCAGGGCATCGATCGCACCGGTGTGGTCGAAGTGCCGGTGGGTGATCAGGGTGAGCGCCACACCGGGCTGTGCCGCGAGCGCCTTCACGTGCTTCTTGTGCCGCGGCGGCCCCGGATCGACGACGACACATTCCTTACAGCCCGGCGCCCGCAGAATCCAGGTGTTGGTGCCGTCGAGCTCCATCACACCGGCGTTGTCGCACAACAACACCGACGCATACGGCGTGACCTGACGCAACTGCCCGTATGCCGGATGGGTCGGCTCGGCCGGGGACTCGGACACGGGGGCACCGGGGTCGGTCATGGCCACAGCCTAGTGTGGTCGGGTCACCCCGACCACACCGGCCGTGACGCCGGCCTCACCTCGCCCGGCCCGGCCCGTCCGCATGATCGACCACGCGCGGCGCGATCTCGTCCTGCAGGCTGCGCAACAGCGCCGCACCCTGGGTGACCACTCCGGCCATCAGCTCGTTGACACCCTCCGCACCGTTGAAGACGGTCAGGTTGGAGCTGCCGAGCCCCTTGGCCGCCTCCGCCACCAACTGCGGCAACTGCTCGATCAGCTGCTGGTCGAGGGCGATCCGATTGTTCTTGGCGGCCGCCGCCGACGAGATCTCCACCGCCTGGGCCTCCGCCTCGGCGAGGATGCGGGTGCGTCGGGCCTCCGCCTCGGCCGGCTTGACCACCTCCGAGATCAGTTGCTGCTCGCGCAGATCCGCCTGGGCCTGGGCCAGCAACGACTGCTCGCGGATGATCTCCTGGGTGACCCGGGCCTCGGCCAGCGGACCGGCCTGGGCCGCCTCGGCATTGGCCTTGTCGGTCTCGGACTTGATCTCGGCCCGCTTGATCGCGGTCTCGCGCTCGTAGTCGGCCTGATTCCGCAGCGACTCCTGCTGCGCCATGGCGGCCTCCTGGTCGGCGCGCGCCCGCTCCACCGCCGCCTCCCGCTGCACCTTCGCGATGTTCGGGGCGGCGAGGGCGTTGATGTAGCCGGAGTCCATGTCGTCGATCGACTGGATCTGGAAGGAATCGACGACCAGCCCGATCGATCCCATCTCCCGCTTCGACGCCTCAAGTACCTGACGGGCCAGGGTGTCCCGCTCTCGGATGATCTGCTCCACCGTCATCGAACCGACGATCGACCGCAGATGACCCGAGAAGACCTGCCCGGTCAGCTGATTCATCTCGTCCTCCTGCTCGGAGATGAACCGCTGGCCGGCATTGACGATCGATGCCAGATCGGAACCCACCTTGTGCGCGATCACCGCACGCACATTGAGCTGGATACCCTGGGTGGTCACACAGACCTCGCGAATGCTGGCCTCGTGCAACGCCATCGACAAGAATCGCACCTTGCGGAAGAACGGCATCGCCCACTTGCCATGTCCCACCACCACATCGAACGGCGCGGCACCCTCACTGCGCTTCTTGCCGGAGATCAGCATCGCCTCGTCTGGCTCCGGAACGTTGTAACCGAGCATCAGTACTCCTCTGCGTCAGTCGAATACAGAACGACAATCGAATACAGAATCCCGGGAAGCGGCCTCGTGGTCACCGGAGATCGACCGAACGACCGACGGTCGGCGGCACGATCCACCGCTCCACCTCGACGATCCGCCCGGGTGACTCCGCCACCACGAGAACCGACTGGTCGACGCCGATCGGTTCACGGCCGTGGGCCAGGAATCGCTCGGTCCCCCCGGCAAATGGCAGCTCCACCTCGCCGAGCTGATCGCCACCGCCGATCGCCACCGTGACCACCCCGATCGTCCCGATCACCGCCGGCCCCCTCGACTCTGCTTGTCCTGCGACCCTATCCGATCACGCGGCGAGCAGGTCATAGGAGAGTTTGGCCACCATCACCACGACCACCGCGAGCAGGACCCAGCGGACGAATCCGCTGCCACGGCCCAGCGCCATCCGGGCGCCGAGCTGGGCACCGATCACATTGCCCACCGCCAGGGCCAGACCGAGCAGCCACAGCACATGCCCCTGTGCGGCGAACACCAGCAGCGCACCGAGATTGGTGCCCGTGTTGATCACCTTGGCCGTCGCCGAGCTCTCCAGGAAGTTGGTGCCCACCAGCGCGGTGAGTGTGATGATCAGGAAGGTTCCGGTACCGGGCCCCATGACACCGTCGTAGAAGGCGATCACCACACCGGCGACGGCGAATCCGACGAGAATCGAGGAGCGGGACCGGAACGTGCCGGCACCCGAACCGAATCGCGGGTTGAGCGCGACGAACAGTCCCACGGCGACCAGCAGGGTCAGCACGATCGGGACGAAAACCTGCCGGGGCAGGGTGCCGGCCACATAGGCGCCGGCACCGGAACAGACCACCGCACAGCAGAACACCGGTGCCAGACGACGCCAGTCGAGCGGCACCTTGCGGGCGAAGCGCCAGGCCGCCGAGGCGGTACCGACCACCGCGGCCATCTTGTTGGTGGCCAGCGCCGAGGCGGGGACGATGCCGGGCTGACCGATCAGCAGGGCGGGGATGAGGATCAGACCCCCACCCCCGACCACCGCATCCACCCAGCCGGCCGCCGCCGCGGCGACGACCAGCCCGGCGATCTCGATGCTCAGTTGTCGGCGACCTCGACGATCAGTTCCACCTCGACCGGTGCGGCCAGCGGCAGTTCGGCAACACCCACCGCCGAGCGGGCGTGCACGCCGGCCTCGCCGAAGATCTCACCGAGCAGGTCCGACGCACCGTTGAGCACGGCGGGCTGGCCGGTGAAGCCGACCGCCGAGGCCACGAAACCGGTCACCTTCACCACGCGCACCACCGAGTCGATCCCGACCAGGCCGTCCACCGCGGCGAGCGCGTTGATGATGCACTGCCGGGCACAGGCGGCGGCCTCCTCGGGACGCACGACGCCCTCGGCGGTCTCCGACACCTTGCCGCGCACCACGAGCTCACCGTCGACGAACGGCAGCTGCCCGGAGGTGTAGACGTGGTTGCCGCTACGGACGGCGGGCACATAGTTGGCCACCGGCTTGGGTGCGGTGGGCAGTGCGATGCCCAGCTCGGCCAGGCGAGCAGTCCAGGTGGTCATGGTCGGTTCAGCCCTTCGGACGCTTGAGGTAGGCGACGTGCTGTTCGCCGGTCGGCCCCGGCAACACGCTGACCAGCTCCCAACCGTCGGCACCCCAGGTGTCGAGGATCTGCTTGGTGGCATGCGTCAGCAGCGGCACGGTCACGTACTCCCACGCGGTCACTTCACTCATGATGGTCAGCCTAACCGGTCCGCCCCACGCGCTGAGCACAGTGGATAAGGTGATCTGGTGGCTCACGACACAGCCGGCGACACCGCCGACGACCTGACCGCGACCAATGTGTGGCCGGAGTCCGCTGCCCGCGCGCGGCTGCACTTCGTGTCCGGCAAGGGGGGAACCGGGAAGACGACCGTCGCCGCGTCCTTGGCGCTGGCGCTGGCCGGCGACGGAAAGCGCGTCCTGCTGGTCGAATGCGAGGGACGGCAGGGCATCGCCCAGCTCTTCGACATCGCCCCCCTGCCGCCCACCGACACACGGGTGGCGACCGCCGAGGGAGGCGGCGAGGTGTGGGCGCTGGCCCTCGACATCGAACACGCCCTGCTCGAGTACCTCGACATGTTCTACAACCTGGGCTTCGCCGGGCGGGCGATGAAGCGGATCGGCGCGATCGACTTCGTCACCACCGTCGCCCCGGGCCTGCGGGATGTGCTGATCACCGGAAAGATCAAGGAACGCATCATCGCCTCCGACAAGGCGGGGGTGCGCCGCTACGACGCGGTGGTCGTCGACGCGCCGCCGACCGGACGGATCGGCACCTTCCTCGACGTCACCAAGGCGATGGCCGATCTGGCCAAGACCGGTCCCATCCGCAACCAGAGCGACGGAGTGGTACGGCTGTTGCACTCCCCCGAGACGGTGATCCACCTGGTGACCCTGCTCGAGGCGATGCCCATCACCGAGACCATCGAGGCGGTCGAGGAACTGCGCGGCAAGGACCTGCGGATCGGCAGCCTGATCATCAACCGCGTCAACCCGATCCATCTACCACCGGACTCCATCGACGACATCGCCGAGGGGAAGATCGACGCGCAGCGGGTGGCCGACGGCCTCGCCGCCGCCGGGATCACCGCCTCCGAGGACGATTTCGCCGGCCTGCTCACCGAGACCATCGAGCACGCGTCGCGGCTGCAGGCCCAGCAGATCGCCAAGGCCCAGCTCGACGACGTGGAGGTACCCACCCTGGAACTGCCCGCGCTCGGTGACGGCATCGACCTGGGCTCCCTGTACGAACTGGCGAATCTGCTGCAGAAAGCGGGGGCGTGATGCCGCTCGACCTGAAGATGGGGGCGATGCTCGCCGACCCCGAGACCCGCGTCGTGATCTGCTGCGGCGCCGGTGGTGTCGGCAAGACCACCACCGCCGCGGCGATGGCCCTGCACGCCGCCGAGCACGGCCGGACCGTCGCGGTGCTGACCATCGACCCGGCCCGACGGCTCGCCCAGTCACTGGGGATGTCCGAGCTCACCAACGACCCGCAGCCGGTGGCGATCGACGGCACCGGGACCCTGGACGCGATGATGCTCGACATGCGCCGCACCTTCGACGAGATGGTGCTCGAATACTCCACCCCGGAGCGAGCGGCGGCGATCATGGAGAACTCCTTCTACCAGACCGTCGCCGAATCATTCTCCGGCACACAGGAATACATGGCGATGGAGAAGCTCGGCAAACTGCTCGAGCAGAAGCGCTGGGACCTGATCGTCGTCGACACCCCGCCGTCACGCAATGCACTGGACTTCCTCGACGCCCCGCAGCGACTGGGGTCGTTCCTGTCCGGCCGGCTGATGAAGGTGCTCGTCGGCGGCGGTCGCGGCGTGGGCCGGATGGTGACCGGGGCGATGAGTCTGGCGATGCGCGGGGTCTCGACGATCATCGGCGGCGAGATGCTGCGCGATGTCGCCACCTTCGTCCAGTCGCTGGACTCGATGTTCGGCGGATTCCAGGACCGCGCACTCAAGACCTACGAACTGCTCAAGCAGCCCGGTACCCGGTTCGCGGTGGTCGCCGCGGCCGAACCCGACGCCCTCCGCGAGGCCGCGTTCTTCGTCGACCGGCTGTCCGAGGAGTCGATGCCGCTGGCCGGGCTGATCCTCAACCGCACCCACCCCAACCTCACCGGGATCTCCGAGGAGGTCGCGCGGGTGGCACTCGACCACGTCGACGACGACCTGACCCGCGGGGTGCTGGCGGTACACGCCGAGCGCGCTGCGACCGGCAAACGGGAGGTGCACCTGCTGCAGCGGTTCACCGCATCGCATCCGCGGGTGCCGGTGGTCGGGGTGCCGTCACTGCCGTTCGAGGTGGCCGACCGCGTCGCACTGCGGGCGGTCGCCGAACAGATCACCGGCCGGGGCTGATCGCCCTCGGCGGGTGTGTCGGTCGGTGATGGGATGTGTGATGTCGGCTGGAGAAGTGTGCGGCGCGGCCGTGTGCGCCGGCCTGCGGATTCAGGACCTGTGGATTCAGGACCTGCGGGTTCGGGGCCTGCAGGTCAGGCCACCGGAACTCAGACGGCGGCGCGCTGACGGCGCTGCTGCGCCTCGAAGAAGGCCGCCCACGAGGTGACCTCGGGATGCTGACGCAACAGGGCGCGCCGCTGACGTTCGGTCATCCCACCCCAGACACCGAACTCGACGCGGTTGTCGAGCGCATCGGCCCCGCACTGCAGCTGCACCGGGCAGTGCCGGCAGATGGTCGCGGCCTTGCGCTGCGCGGCCCCCCGGACGAACAGGTCGTCGGGATTCTCGCCACGGCACCGCGCCTGCGACACCCAACTCAGACGTGCCTCCCCCACCGATACTGCCGCCGCCGATACTGCCGCTGTCGCCATACCGTCACCCCTGTTCTGTGAATGCCCATCGCCGGACGCCATCGCCCGACGTCGAGTGCTCCCCACCGGAGTCCGGTTCACGAAATCCTCGTCCGGAGGTGATACGTGTGACACGTCTCCGGAACGACTGTTAGGTGAGTCACATTCTGCCCTCAATCTAGGGATCTGTGCTTGTGGCCGCAACCCCTGAACGCGAAAAACTGGCACAACCGTGCATACTTGGCACGAAACCGCAGGTGAAACCCAAGATCGGTGTCCCCCGACCGGACTCCCACCCGTCGGTGACCGGGTGTTCGGGAAATCACACGTATCCTGTCGTGGTGCCAGTCTCGAAGAAGCTCGGGCCGCTCGCTGCCGCGTGTGTCCTCGCCGGTGTGCTCGTAGCCGGTCTCCTCTATCCCGTGGCCAGCGGCGTCGGACTCGTCTCGAACCGCGCCGCGTCGGCGGTGGAGAACGTCTCCTCCGAACTGCTCAACGGCACCCTGCCCGAGGTCACCACCATGACCGACTCGGCCGGCAACCCGATCGCGCTGCTCTTCGACCAGTACCGCTACCAGGTCGGATACAACGACATCTCCCCGGACATGGTCGCGGCGATCATCTCCATCGAGGACCGCCGGTTCCTCGAACACGACGGTGTGGACTGGAAGGGCACGATCCGTGCCGCGCTGAAGAACTCGTCGTCGGGCGAGGTCCAGCAGGGTGCATCGACCCTCGACCAGCAGTACATCAAGAACTATCAGCTGCTCGTGCTGGCCCGGACCGAGGCCGACCGCGAGGCCGCCACCGAGACCACCCCGGCACGCAAGCTGCGCGAGGTCCGGATGGCTCTGACCCTCGAGCAGTCGCTCACCGAGCAGGCCAAGCGCAAGGGCATGTCCGACGCCGCGGCCAAGCAGGAGGCGAAGAAGCAGATCGTCACCCGCTATCTGAACGTGGTGCCGTTCGGCAACAACGCCTACGGCATCGAGGCGGCCTCGCAGGTGTACTTCGGCGTACACGCCAAGGACCTCAAGGTGGAGCAGGCCGCGCTGCTCGCCGGCATGGTGCAGTCGAGCAGCGCGCTGGATCCCTACACCAACCCCGAGGCGGCGCTGGCCCGCCGCAACACCGTGCTCGACACGATGATCCAGAACTTCCCGAACCGCCGGGACGAGCTCACCCAGGCCAAACAGGCACCGCTGGGCATCCTGGCCAAGGCCGACATCCCCACCCAGGGCTGCATCGGCGCCGGCAACAACGGCTTCTTCTGCGACTACGCCCTGCAGTTCCTGGCCGAGAACGGGATCTCCCGGGACTCGGTGATGCGGGGCGGCTTCATCATCAAGACCACGATGGACCCCGCGGTACAGCGATCGGTGCAGCGCGCGGCGCAGGCCCAGGCCAGCCCGCACGCCGACGGCGTGGCCAACGTGATGAGCGCGATCCGCCCGGGCACCACCTCCCACGCGGTGCTCGCGATGGCGTCCAGCCGCAACTACGGCCTCGACCAGGCCGCCGACGAGACCGTCCAACCGCAGCCGTTCTCGCTGGTCGGCGACGGCGCGGGCTCGGTCTTCAAGGTGTTCACCGTCGCCGCCGCGATGGAGCAGGGGCTCGGTACCGGCACCAACATCCCGGTGCCGGGGTTCCTCGCGGTGGAGGGGATGGGCAACAGCGGCGGTTCCAACGGCTGCCCGGCCAACGCCTACTGCGTGAAGAACGACGGCCGCTACCCGGCGTCGATGTCGGTGACGCAGGCGCTCGCGCAGTCCCCGAACACCGCGTTCGTGAACCTCCTCAAGCAGGTGGGCGTCAAACCCACCGTCGACATGGCCGTACGGTTGGGCCTGCGGTCCTACAACACCCCGGGCACGTCGGGGTCCGGGGACAAGAGCATCGCCCAGTACGTCAAGGACGGGAACTTCGGATCGTTCACCCTGGGCCCGCTCCCGGTGAACGGTGTCGAGCTGTCCAACGTGGCGGCCACCCTCGCATCCGGCGGGGTCTGGTGCCCGCCGTCGCCGATCGGGTCGATCAGCACCATCAAGCGCGACGAGAACGGCAACCCGGTGCCCGGCCCGGACGGCAACCCGGTGCTCACCGGGGTCCCGTTCAATCCGCCGGCCTGCGAACGCGTGGTGGAGACCGGCCTGGCCAACACCCTGGCGAACGCCATGAGCGAGGACGACAAGGGTGCGGGCACCTCGGCGGCCGCCGCCGGTGCCATCGGTTGGACCCTGCCCAGCTCGGGCAAGACCGGTACCACCGAGGCGCACCGCTCGTCGGCCTTCCTCGGCTTCACCAACAACATCGCCGGCGCCACCTATGTCTACAGTGACGGCCCCAACCCGTCGGGCATCTGCTCGAGCCCGCTGCGGTCCTGCTACGACGGCAACCTCTACGGCGGTATGGAACCGGCCCGCACCTGGTATCAGGCGATGCTGCCGGTGGCCAACAACTTCGGCCCCACCCAGCTGCCGCCGACCGACCCGCGCTATGTCGCGGGTACCGATCGCGGCCGAATCCCGCAGGTCACCGGCCTGACCGCGAGCGAGGCCACCTCGCGACTGCAGTCGGCGGGATTCAAGGTCACCCAGCTCGAGGTCGACAGCGGCAAGACGCAGGGCACGGTGGTGTTCACCGCGCCGAGCGATTCGGCCCTGCCGGGCAGCACCATCACGATCTATGTGAGCAACGGCCGCCGCGCCGAGGGCCAGGGGTCGGGGCAGCCCACCCAGACGACGGTGCAGGTGCCGGGCGTCGGACCGGTGGTGATCGATCTTCCGGGATGATCGCCTGCACGCGTATCCTGGGCTGATGTCCATCCTCGACTCGAATCCGGTGCAGCGCCTGGATCTTCGCCTGCCGTCGTCGACGATCGCGCGGTCGGCGACCGCGGGGGCCGGTCTCGCGGCCGCCGGGCTGTTCTATTCGACGGTGATCGAGCGCAATGCGTTCACGTTGCGGCACACCACGATGGCCGTCCTCGAGCCCGGGTCGACGCCGTTGCGGGTGTTGCACATCAGCGATCTGCACATGATGCCCGGCCAGCGGCTCAAACAGGCGTGGGTGTCCGAGCTCGACGCCCTGGAACCCGACCTGGTGGTCAACACCGGTGACAACCTCGCCCATCCGCAGGCGGTGCCCGCGGTGATCCAGTCACTCGGTGGTCTGCTGTCGCGGCCGGGTCTGTTCGTCTTCGGGTCCAACGACTACTTCGGCCCCAAGCCGAAGAACCCGTTCAAGTACTTCAAGAAAGACCACAAGCGCACCCACGGTGAGCCGCTGCCCTGGCAGGATCTGCGGGCGGCATTCGTCGAGCGCGGATGGCTGGACACCACCCACACCGTGCGTGAGCTCGAGATCGGCGGAGTGCGGGTGGTGGCGGCCGGGGTCGACGACCCGCACATCGAGCGCGATCGGTACGACACCGTCGCCGGACGTCCCAATCCGCTGGCACACCTGCGGCTGGGACTGACCCATTCACCCGAGCCGCGGGTGCTCGACCGCTTCGCCGACGACGGCTACGACCTGGTCCTGGCCGGTCACACCCACGGCGGCCAGCTGTGCCTGCCGGGCGTCGGCGCACTGGTGACCAACTGCCACATCGACCGGTCCCGGGTGAAGGGTCCCTCGCGCTGGGGTGCGTCGATGCAGCTGCACGTCAGCGCCGGTCTGGGCACCTCCCCCTATGCGCCGGCCCGCTTCTGCTGCCGCCCCGAGGCCAGTCTGCTGACGCTGACCCCGGTCTCGCACGGCGATGCCTCCTTCGACGAGGACCACTCGCTGCCGCAGCTCGCGACCGACGCCCACTGAGCGTGTCGGTGACCACCGCCGATCAGATCAGGGTCCTGGCCTTCGACACCTTCGGCACCGTCGCCGACTGGTTCACCGGTATCCGTGACGCCATGGCCACGGAGTTGCCCGGACACGATGCGGCCGCGTTGACACGGGAGTGGCGCCGCCGGTACGCACCGATCCTGGCCCGGGTGGAGTCCGGTGAGCTGCCCTGGCGTGGTCTCGACGACCTGCAGACCGAGACCTTGCGGGGTGTGCTCGCCGAATCCGGTGTCGCCGCCGACGACGCCACGGTGGCACGTCTGGTGCATGCCTGGCGCACGATTCCCGGCTGGCCGGACTCCGCGCCGGGTCTGGCCCGGCTCCGCCGCCGCTTCACCGTCTGCGCACTGAGCAACGGCAGCGTCGCACTGCTGTCGGAGATGGCCAAGCACAACGACTTCGGCTGGGATGTCATCGGCGCCTCGAATCTGTGGCACCACTACAAACCGGCCCCCGAGACCTACCTCGGACTGGCACGGCTGCTGGAGGTCGAGCCGGCCCAGGTGATGATGGTCGCCACCCATCAGTCCGACCTCGACGCCGCCCGCTCACACGGCCTGCACACCGCCTTCATCGAGCGGCCTGCCGAATGGGGTGGCGACCCGAAGGACGACTCGGGCTCACCGCACAACGACTTCCACGCCCGCGACATCGAGGATCTCGCGACACAACTGGACGTCTGAGCCGGCGCAGACACCGACGCGATCCGGCCGAATCGGTTGCCGGTCAACGGGTTCGATTCCTCCCGTCCGAGCCGGTCTCCGTCGAATCCGGGACGCTCCGGTCGTGACTCCCTGGAGAAACGAGGAGGCCCTGACCGGATTTCTCCGGCCAGGGCCTCTTCTGCTATCTCAACCTAGCGTCGGGGTGGCGGGATTCGAACCCACGACCTCTTCGTCCCGAACGAAGCGCGCTACCAAGCTGCGCCACACCCCGTGTGTGGAACCTCGACTAGGTTACCCCCTACCGGCGCAAAGTATTAAATCGCCTGGTCAGCGGACACTTTGCGACACTTTTGTGCCGACTTGGGCGATATGCCCACAGATGACTTCAGTGCACTCCCCACCTTTACTACGATCAATTCGGACAGCACCGGCGTGTGCACAGCGAAAGGACGTTTCTCATGAGTGAGTCCAACACCGACAAACAGATCAACGCGGCGACCAAGGAAGGCTTCGCGGTCGGCATCTCGATCGTGGCGGCCGCCCTGCTCTTCGTCGCCGGTATCGTCGCCATCTTCCAGGGCATCTCGGCGGTCAACAACGACAACCTGCTGGTCTTCACCGAGGACTACATCTTCGAGTTCAACCTGACCTCGTGGGGCTGGATCCACATCGTGCTCGGCATCATCGCGGTGATCGTGGCCGGCGGTCTGGTGGTGGGCAGCGACTGGGGACGCGTCGCGGCCATCCTGATCGCATCCCTGTCGATCATCGCGCAGTTCCTGTGGCTGCCGTACTACCCGGTGTGGGCGATCATCATCATCATCCTCGACATCATCGTCATCTGGGCGGTGGCCAGCTGGAAGCCGCGCGCCGACGGCCTGTGAGGGCACTGACCTCCAGAGCGTGAAAAACGCCGGGCCGGACGCGATCACCGATCGCGTCCGGCCCGAGTCGTTTCCGCCCCCGGCGTCGTCCCGCCTCAGTCCAAGGCCGCGGCGCTCCTGGCGAAGTCGTGCAGGAACAGTGCCTCGGCGACCGCCATGTTCTCGATCTCGGTCGGGTCCACGCTCTCGTTGGGGGCGTGGATCAGACAGCGCGGCTCCTCCACACCGAACAGCATGATCTCGGCATCGGGGAAGGTCTCGGCGAGCACCGTGCACAACGGGATCGACCCACCCTGCCCCTGCTGCTCCACATCCCGGCCGTATGCGGCGCCCAGCGACCGCGTGAGCGCATCGAATGCGGGTCCCGACGTCGACCCCGAGAACGGCGCACCGATCGCCTCCCGCTCGAACGAGACACGCACATCCCACGGTGCCACCTCGGTCAGGTGGGCGATCAGCGCGTCCTGTGCCGCTTGCGGATCCATCCCCGGCGGCACCCGCAGGTTGATCCGGGCCCGCGCACTCGGCTGCACCGCCGCCGACGACCCGACCACCGGCGGACAGTCGATACCGAGCACCGTGGCAGCCGGCCGCGCCCACACCATCTCCGCGATCTTGCCGGTGCCCAGTACCCCGACACCGTCGAGAACCGTTGCATCACTGCGGAACTGTGCCTCGGGGTAGTCGATGCCGTCCCACGCCTGATCGGTCTCGAGGCCGCGCACGGTGGTGTTGCCGTGCTCGTCGCGCAGTGTCGCGAGCATCGCGATGAGCGCGGCGAGGGCATCCGGCGCCGCACCGCCGAACATGCCGGAATGCATGGCCGAGCCCAGGGTCTCGACACCGACGACGATGTTGGCGATCCCGCGCAGGCTGGTGGTGAGGGTGGGCCGGCCCACCTCGATGTTGCCCGAGTCGAGGATCAGGATGGCGTCGGCGGCCAGCAGCTCCGGATGCTTCGGCACGAAGTCCTCCAGGCCGCCGGAACCCTGCTCCTCCGATCCCTCACCGATGATCTTGACGGTGACCGGCGGGTCGGCGGCCAGCGCCCGCAGGGCGGTCAGGTGAACGGCGATGTTGCCCTTGCAGTCCGCCGCACCGCGCCCGTACCAGCGACCGTCACGTTCGGTCAGCGTCCACGCCGGGGAATCCCACAGGGCCGGGTCGAGGGCCGGCTGCACATCGTGGTGGAAGTAGAGCAGCACCGTCGGCGCGCCGGGCGGTCCGGGGATGTGCCCGGTGACCGCCTGCGACCCGTCGGCGGTGACGTGCGCGGCGACGTCGTGCACCCCGATCTCGGTGAACGCCGTCTGCAGCCACGCGACCATCTCCGCACAGTCCGGCGGTGGCGGCCGGGTGGGGTCGTAGACCGACCCGAAGGCCACCATCTCGGCCAGATCCTGCCTGGCCCTGGGCATCAGCTCGTGTACCCGTGCGCGGATGTCGTCGACATCGGTCCGGTCGGTGTTCTGCTCGCTCACATCGCCTCCTGGTCTCCGCCCCCCATCCTCGCAGGTGTCAGGACACCACGCTCGGACCGTCGTCGAGATCGGCGAGCGGATCGAGTACCGGTCGCGCCGGTTCCGGCAGCCCGGCCAGTCCCGCCGGCTGTCCACCCCCGACGGTCCGCGACCGGTCCCGGAACTCACTCGGGGTGAGTCCGTATCGGCCCCGGAACCGATTGCGCATCGTGGCAACCGAACTGAAGCCGGACAGCCGCGCAACCTCCTCGAGGGTGATCATCCCGGCGCGGACCAGCAGCTCCCGCGCCCGGTCGAGCCGCCGGGAGGTGATCATCGCGGCCACCGAGTCACCGGCCCCGGAGAACTGCCGGTACAGATGCCGCCGGCTGATGTGCAGGTCGCGGGCGATCGAGTCCGCGGAGAAGGAGGGATCGGTGAAGTTCTCCTCGATGAGTTCACGGGTCGCCAGCCGCACCGACATCGCAATGTCGCGCCCGCGGTCCATGTCGTGACCGAAGTTGCTGAGCAGGTTGCGGATCAGGTTGAGTCCGGCCTCCTCGAACTCGGTGTCCACCGAGGCCCGATCGGTCACCGCGGTGTAGCAGAGCCGACGGATGAACTGGGAGGTCGCACGTCCCAGGAGATTGTCGGCGGCGAGCACCCCACCGTCCCAACGACTCCCGCCGATGTCGCCACCGAGCAGGTCGAACGGGATCACCACACCGGTCATGTCACCGGCGGTGGGCATGGTGAGGGTGAGCGGCATGTCGGTCCGCGCAGCCACGAGTTGGCCTGCGGTGTAGGAGTGCTCGTTGCGTCCGTGCCGAGCGACGAACCCACCGGCGATGGTGCGGACGAAGACATAGACGCCCGGTTTCTCGGTACGGCTGATGTGCTCGGCGTCGCGGGAGAAGCTGCAGGGCGTGTAGAGCCCACACAGGCAGTGCATCAACGACAACTCGCGCTGGTAGATCCACGCCTCGAAAGTCCCCGGGTCCCGGCAGTCGAATCGCCAACGGCGTTCTGCAGCAATACCATTGCGCCCTCGCAGATGAGTGACGTCGTCGAGGCCCTTGGCCATCGACAGGCCGATCTCACGACGCCAACGGGCCACGAGGAGCGGATCGAGCCCGTGGTGCTGGGAGATCATCGGACTCCTCCCTCGGGGTCGGTGGACGACGACTCCCCCTGTCGGTGACCGCCGCCCGCCCCCCGCCGGTACTCGTTGGGCGTCATCTCGTACTCCGCCCGGAATCGGTTGCGCAGTGTCGCCGCGGAGGTGAAACCACTCGCGGCCGCGATCGCGTCCAACCCAGCATTCTCCCAGTGCGACAACAATTCCCGAGCACGCTCCAGGCGCCGGGTGGCGATCATCGTGGCCGGTGTCTCGTCGGTGTCGACGAAATGCCGATACAGATGCCGACGACTCATGTGCAGCGCCTTGGCGATGGACTCGGCACCGAAGGCCGGATCGCGGAAGTTCTGCTCGATCAGGGTGCGGGTGGCCTCCCGGACGAACACCGGGCGGTTCTGCAGATCGGCGAACGTGTCGGCGGCCCGACGTTGCCCCACCGCGGCCCGAACCAGGTCGATGGCGGCGAGCTCGGTGTCCGGGTCGACGTCGGCGCCGCGCACCGCGACGTCGTAGGCGAAGTTGCGGATGAACGCCGCCGCGGCACGGGCGAGCGGGGTGTCGGTGACCACCGGCCCCAGTTCCACCTGCCCGACGGTGGCGTCATATCCCAGCAGCTCCAACGGGATCCACAGCCCGGCCAGATCGGCAACGGAATAGGCGGTGTGTTCGTAGGGCAAGTTGTTGTTGACCACCAGCAGGTGGTTGGGGTGTCGGTACGGCAGTTCCTGCCCGTCTTGGCGCAGGACTCCGCCACCGGCGAATGTCTGGGTCCCGACGATGGCGTACTGCGAGGGATACTCGGCGATGAGCGCCGGGTCACGCCGCATCGTGCACGGCGTCCGGATCAGGACGTAGACCAGCAGATCCGAGAGCGGACGCCAGTAGGCCACCTCGTCGAACTCCGTCGGATCGTCGACCACCATCTCCAGCGCGGGGAGATAGTTCGCCAGTCCGTCCACCCCGGTGCGCCGGAACAGCCGGGTCGAGTTGTCGCCGATCGGGTCCAGTGCCCCGATCTGGGTCTGCCAGGCCCGGACTCGATCCGGGGACAGTCGCTGCGAAGTGGGCATGGCGGGATCAGCGTGTCGATCGCGTCCACTGGGGCAGGACGACGAGTGAGGCCACCAGGAAGCACAGCCCACCGATGAAGGTACCGGCGTTGGCAAGGGTGTTGTCGATGGTGTTGCCGTTGGGGGCGATGTAGGAACCGACGGCGGCCACACCGAAGGCCACACATCCGAGGAAGTTGATGACGCCCGACCACCACCCGATCTTGCCCGGGTCCCATGCCTTCGCCGTGTGCGAGTAGGCGACCAGGACCATGACGCCGGAGATGAGGAAGGCCACCGACCCGCCGGCGTCCGGCGACCACACCAGATGCTTCTCGGAGGCGACCGTGTGCGCGGCCAGGGCCGCGGTGGTGGAGACGTTGAACAGGATGGTGCCGAAGGACTGGGTGGACGCGGCGAGCCACTCGGCCCGCACCATGCGGCCCGGCGCGTAGTCGACCGCGACACTCACCGCACCGCTGTTGATCAGCTGGATCATGCCCGCATAGGTGAAGAACCAGGCACCGATGAAGTAGCAGATGTTGGCATTCGACGCGCCCATCCACTCACCGAGCCAGGGCGCCGAACCGAGCGAGAACAGCGCCGACCCGATCATGAAGCCCCAGCACTGCTTGGTCAGCGTCGGGGCGAGGAGCAGCACCTTCCATCGGGGAGTCGGAGCCGCCGAGGACTGGGCGGTCACAGAGGTCATCACATGATCCTGTCGTGCATCAGCGCGTATCCGCGGGGGAAGCCAGGGGAATCGGTCGTCGGTGCGAAAACCCGGTACGGACGAGCGGTGACCGCTCGTCCGTACCGGGTACGACGCTCAGTGATGGAAGTGCGATCCGGTGCCCTCACGCGGCATCGGCGACTCGAGCGCGTCGAGGAACGCGATCTCGCTCTCGATGTCACGCAGCAGTGCGGTGGCCAGGTCGTGGCTCAGGCCCGCCCGGACGACGACGCGCTGCAGGGTCTGGTTCTCCAGGCCCTCGGCGTTCGGGTAGGCCGGGACCAGCCAGCCCTTGAGACGCAGGCGATCCGACAGATCGTAGAGGTTCCACTTGTCGGTGTAGTCCTCCTTCAGACGCCATGCGAACACCGGGATGGTGTCGCCGCGGCTGACCAGCTCGAACGGGCCGAGCTTCTCGATCTGACCCGACAGGTAGGTCGCGACGTCGATCGACCCCTGCTGGATCTGGCGGTAGCCCTCACGGCCCAGACGCAGGAAGTTGTAGTACTGCAGCAGCACCTGCGCGCCGGGGCGCGAGAAGTTCAGGGCCAGGGTGGGCATGTCGCCACCGAGGTAGCTGCAGTGGAAGACCATGCTGTCCGGCAGGGCCTCGGTGTCACGCCAGATGATCCAGCCCAGACCCGGGAACACCAGGCCGTACTTGTGACCGGAGGTGTTGATCGACACCACGCGCGGAACCCGGAAGTCCCACTCCAGCTCGGGCTGGCAGAACGGCGCGACCATGGCACCGGAGGCACCGTCGACGTGGATCTTGATGTCGAGGCCGGTCGACTCCTGGATCGCGTCGAGCTTGGCCGAGATCTCCTTGACCGGCTCGTACAGACCGTTGTAGGTGACACCGACGATCGCGACCACACCGATGGTGTTCTCGTCGACGTACTTCTCGAGCTCGTAACCGTCGAAGACCGGGTGCTCCTCGGAGACCGGCACCCAGCGGGGCTCGACCTCGAAGTAGTTGAGGAACTTCTCCCAGCAGACCTGGACCGCGGTGGAGAGCACCAGGTTCGGCTTCTCGATCGACTTGCCCTCGGCCTTGCGGCGACCCTGCCAGTGTCGCTTGAGCGCCAGACCGCCGAGCATCGCGGCCTCGGACGAACCGATGGTCGAGGTACCGATCGACTTGCTGACGTCCGGGACGTGCCACAGATCGGCGATGATCTTCCAGCACCGGTCCTCGATCGCCGCGGTCTGCGGGTACTCGTCCTTGTCGATCATGTTCTTGTCGTAGGTCTCGGAGTACAGCTTCCGAGCTTCGTCGTCCATCCAGGTGGAGACGAAGGTGGCGAGGTTCAGTCGCGCGTTGCCGTCGAGCATCGCCTCGTCGTGGACGATCTGGTACGCGGTCTCCGGCAGGCTCAGGCCGTCCGGGATGGTGAACTTCGGGAACTCCGTCGCCTCACCCGGTCGGACGAAGACCGGGTTGATGATGTGCGACTCGGTGGAGTTGGTGGTGGCACGCGCATTGGTGTGCTTGGACAAGGCTGCTCCTTGAGTGAGTGATACGAAATCGACGGGGTGTCAGGGCAACTCGTAGCCGAATCAGTGCAGTCCGGAGACCTCCTAGACCTCGACCGGGGGGTACAGACGGTCCATGTTGTACTGCCTGTTTCTTCGTGCCGCGAGTGTCGTGATCGCGAGGAACACGAATATCAGGGCGATCACCACGATCAGCGCCGTCCAGAACCTCTGGTCCACACCGCCGACGGTGAGTTGTCGGAGACCGGTGACGGTATAGGTCATCGGGTCGACCCAGTGGATGTACTGGAAGGGTTTGGTGGTCGTGGGTACCGGATAGATGCCGCCCGCGGAGGTCAGCATGACCATCAGGAAGGCCAGGGTCACCACGCGACCCACGGCTATGTCGAAGACGGCGTCGAACATCTGGATCATCGCCATGAACATGGCGACCATCAACAACATGAAACCGTATGTGGCCCATGGATAGACGGGTTTGAGTCCGATCGCGAACACGGTGACGAGGTAGAGGATCGTCGCCTGCAGGATGCCCACCGCGAAGGTCGGCGCATACGAGGCCAGCACCACGCGGAACGAGTTCAGCCCCTGGGCGATCGGCCGCGCCTGCAGAGGTTTGAACAGCATCCACGCGATGATGCTGCCGACGAACAGCGCGAGTCCGAAGAAGAACGGGGCGAAGCCGGTACCGAAGGTCTTGGCCTCGTTGAGCACGTTCTCCTGCAGCGCGACCGGCTGACCGAGGGTCTTGGCCAGGGCGGCCTTCTGCTGGTCCGACCAGTGCGGGATCATCTTGACCCCTTCGTCGACACCGGTGGCCAGCTGCGCCGTACCGGCCGCCAGCTGGGTGGTGCCGTCGGCGAGCTCGTCGGCACCCGTGCTGAGTTCACCGAGACCGGTGCTCAACTGGTTGGCGCCCGAGCTCAGCTCACCCGCGGCCGAACGCAGGGTCTGGATGTCGTTGCGCAGTCCACCGTTCTCCGACAGCGCGAGCACGGTGCGCAGCGGACTGTTCGGGTTGGACAGCTGCTCGGAGAGTGCGTTGGCGTCGGTGCGGACCTGACTGATCTGGTTGTTCGCGTTCGGGCCGAGCCCCTGGGTGCCGAGGAAGGTCTGCACCGGCGAGAGCGTCTGCGCCAGTGCCCGCATGTTGGGGTCACTGCTGCGCTGCAGCTGGGCGAGCGCCGACGAGACCACCTGGTAGGCCTGCGACTGACCGTTCGCGGCCTGGTTCAGCTGGGTGCTGACCGTGCCGGTGTTGGTGGCCAGGCGATCGGCGGTGGCAGTGAGTTCCGCGGCGGTGATCCCGGTCTGGTCCTGACCGAGTGCGTTGAGCAGCGGGGTGGTGGCCTTGTCGACCACACCGTCGAGCTCGCCGAGGGCACTGGCGAGCTGTCCGGCGCCGTCCTTGGCGGTGACCAGGTTGGTGGCCAGCTCGTGCGCACCGGTGTTGGCGGTCTTCATGCCGCTGTTGAGCTCGTTGACACCGGACTGCACCTGCTTGAGCTTGGGCATCAGTGCGGTGGCCTCGTTGAGCACCACGTCGAAGGTCTGCTGTCCGACCTGCGCCCCGACCTGCTCGATGACCTGCAGCGCCGCGTCCTGACCCATCACGGTGGACAGATAGTTGGTGGCGTCGTTGTAGGTGAAGATCAGCTGTGCCGAGTGCGGGTTGTCGGTGGTCGCCGACGTCAGCGACTCACTGAAGTCCTCCGGCAGCGTGATCGAGAAGTAGTACTTGCCGTCGGAGACGCCTTGCTCCGCTTCCTCCTGGGAGACGAGGTGCAGGTCGAGCTGCTTGGAGTCGACGAGGCCCGTGACCACCTGGTCACCGGCCTTGAGGTCCTTGCCCTCGATGGTGGCGCCACGATCGGCGTTGACCAGGGCTACCGGCAACTTGTTGACGGCGTCGAACGGATTCCAGAACGCCCACAGGTACAGCGCCCCGTACATCAGCGGCATCAGGATGATGACGATGAGTGCGAGTCGGGGCATCCGTCCCCGGTAGTACCTCTTGAAATCGCTACCCGGCGAGAAAGCGGCGAGCATCTGGTCAGTTCCGTTCTTCTTGTTCGAGCTTCACGAACTCGTTGTCGGTCAGATTGTCGACCGTGATCACGTCTCGTAGCTGGAGGTCCGGGAACCCACCGTTGACGTCGGCGGTGATGATGGTCTGCTCGCGGCCGAGATCCACCAGGCGGGCCATCAGTTTGTGTGCGCTGTCGACGCGGGTCAGACGGTCCACACCGCCGACCACCAGCAGCGGTGGCTTGCGCACGTTGGCGACCGCGATGCGGAACAGTGCCGCGGTCAGCTCGGGCAGCTCTTCGACGTAGGCCTCGAGCGTGGGCAGCGAGTAGGGACCGAACACCGGACGGCAGATCCGCTCGAGATCGTCCTGCTTGGCCGGGGCGACCCACTTGTACCAGGGGGCCGCCCACCGGATGGTCTCGGTGACGACGTCGCGGACCCGGATCGTCTGCTCGATCTCGTCGACCTCGTCGATGTAGGCGATGGCGGCCTGCTTGAAGAGGTGCTGCGCGTTGTTGGTGTGCCCGAACGAGTGCAGCTGACCCTTCGACGGCTTCATCCGGCCGGCCAGGGTCAGCAGCAGCGCGGTACGACCGCGTCCGCCCGAGCCGACGAGAACGGTCACACCGCCCGGTCGGACCGAGAACGAGACCGGACCGTAGATATGACCCCAGGAAGCGTTGACCTCGATGTTCTCGGCAACCAGCAGTGGGGTGTCATCCCCACCGCCGGCGATGGGAGCGATCTGCGCGGTGACCGCGGCGTCGCCTCCGTCGGGCAATGTCACGACGTCATACCTTTCTCACCTGCGGACGCAAGGTGTCCCCGGTGCTCCTTGCAACCGGACACCACGGACAATTGGGCCGTGCAAGGATCACCTCGAATATCTAATCTCAGCGAGAGGGCTTGCACCACCGACTAAAGTCACCCGCTGCGGGCGATGCCCCCGGGGCCACAGATCCATGTCGTTTCCGAGGCGCCAACCGGCCCGGGGCGTGCAGGATCGGGTTTCCGCAGGTGAGAGCGAAGTGACGGGGCCAGGGCCGCGAAATCACCCCGGAACAGCACGAATGCAAATCTGAGCATGCTATCACCAAACATGAGACATGGTGAAGCGATCGACGCCAATCGACCCCTTCCTGGCAGTCGACTGGAAAAACCCTGTCGCGAAGCGTGGCACAAAACATGCGGCTTCACGTCACAGATCGCATGGTGTGCGGTGTCGCCACTGTCGGCACGAAAGCCGCAGGTCTCAGTCCTCGTCCGCTGTGTCCCGCACCGGGGCGGACTCACCGGCCGACGCCGTCGCCGCATAGGACTCGGCGAAGGACACCCGCGGCGTCGTGGCGGCATGGAATGCGGCCATCACCACGAAGAACAGCGCCGCCAGACCGAACAGGACCGCGAGCACCAGTGCGACGCCGTGCACGACGGTCAGCACGACGCCGTCACCCCGGGTGACCAGGGCACCGATGGCACCGATCACCGTGGCCATGAGTGCCCAGGCGGCACTGCGCAGCCGCGGCGAGACCGTCGAGGCGAAGAACAGTCGTTGGTAGAGCGTGGTCTCGAACTCGTCGACAGCGGCCAGCCGAACGGCGTCGTCACGGGCGATCTCACGCAGGTCACGTGCCAGAACCGCCCCCTGACGCAACCGATGCGTGTCCCTGCCGACCAAGTACGCGTAGGCCACGACCCCCACGACGACCACGAACCCCACACTCGCGAGCGCATACCCAGAATCCACACGGCCACGCTACCGCGACGTCCCGGGCGACTATGAGGCACGTCACCCACGTGTGTTTGGGGACGAATGGGCAACCGATGTGGGACGAAGAACGGCCAGGAGATGATAACCGGTCGCCCATTCGCCTCAATACTGGGAAAACAGAAGATCAGAGAAGCACACTCGTACGCCGTGCACCCACCGGACGTCCCTTGCACCACCGGGCGATCGGGGCCACGGCCACGAGCACGACCACGCCCAGACCAGACCTGAATCCGCCAGGAGCCGTCGAAGAATGAGTGCCGTCGAACCACGTTCACTGCCCGCCGGAGTTCGCGTCGTCGGGTACGGGACGGTCGTCGAGACCGAGTCGCCAACCGCCGAGACCGAGTCGGGCAGGGGCCGCAGCAGCTGGTGGTTCTTCTGGACCTGGCTGGTGACACCGCACATCGAGTTCGGTGCGATCTACGTCGGCATGATCGTGGTCCTCTATCTGGACATGAGCCTGGTCCAGGCCGTGATCGGCATCCTGCTCGGTACGGCGTTCGGTGCGATCAGCCACGGTGTGCTCACCGCACGCGGGGTCCAGCTCAAGGTCCCGCAGATCGTGCTCGGGCGGTCGGCGTTCGGTGACCTGGGCAGCCTGATCGTCACCACGATGATGGCGATCATCAGCTCGTTCGGCTGGTTCATCGTCAATTCGGTGGTCGCCGGTCTCGCGATCAACTCGTTGTTCGGACTTCCGGTGGTGGCCGGGACCGCGGTCGCCGTCGTGGTCCAGCTGTTCCTCGCCCAGATCGACATCCCGTTCGCCGCGGTGCAGCGGTATCTGTTCCCGCTGATCACCCTGGTCCTGGTGGTCTCGGGCATCATCGGCTTCGTCAAGGCCGATCCCTCGGTCGACGCCGGTCAGCCGTGGAACCTCAACGGACTCATCGCGATCGTCGTCGTCGCGTGTATCGCCTGGGCGTACACCATCGGCTGGAATCCGTATGCGACCGACTACAGCAAGTGGACCCCGGTCAGTGCTTCACCGCGGATGGCCGGTGTGTGCTCGGGACTCGGGCTGTTCATCGCGACCGCATTCCTGATGATCATCGGAACCGCCGCCGCGATCGTCGTGGAGGCCCAGGGCAACGCCGGCGAGTTCAACCCGACCACCCAGTTCACGTCGTTCCTGCCGGACTGGCTGGGGGTGGTGGTCCTGCTGTGTCTGATCGGCGGTTCGTGGACCAACAATGCGATGACGCTGCGATCGGCGCGAACGCTGTTCAACGTCGAAGGTCTCGGGTTCGGTCCCCGGATGGGCAGCCTGCTCGGACCGATCGTGATGACCGTGCTGGCATTCCTGCTCGGCTGGGCCGCCACGAGCGATCTCCCGGCGTCCTACGAGGGCTACATCATGGTGCTCGGCGTGTGGATCGGCCCTTGGGTCAACATCGCGCTCATCGACACCGTGATGCGTCGTAGCGACGACCCGACGGCGCTGCTCTACGACGAACCGTCCTCCAACCGGTGGGGACTGTTCGCCCTGCTGTTCGGTATCTCCGGGTCGATCCTGATCTTCGCGCTGCAGGTCTTCGACGGCGGACGACTCCCCCACGGGGGTGTCTCCTATGCGGCGCTGGGCATGCTGGCCGGGTTCTATCTCTCGGCGGTGGTCTACTCCATCGGCCTCAAACGGCTGCTCAAGGAGAAAGCCGCATCCCGCTCCGGCTAGATCCGCTCGCGGGCCGGATCCGCGTCCTCCCTGACAGGTGCCCTGTCAGGGAGGCGGGAGCCGTCTCAGACGCGCACGGTCAGCGTGTGGTCGATGTTGCCGCGGGTGGCCTTCGAGTACGGGCAGAACGCGTGGGCGGCATCGGCCAGTTCCTTCGCCTTGGCCTCGTCGACACCGGGGATGTAGGTCTCGATCTCGACGACCAGCCCGAAGCCGCCGTCGGCGGGATCCTTGCCGATCCCGACGGTGACGGTCACCGTCGAGTCGTCGGGCACCGGCGAACCGGCCTGCTTGGAGGTCGCACGCAGCGCGCCGAGGAAGCATGCCGAGTAACCGGCCGAGAACAGTTCCTCGGGATTGCTGCCCTCACCGCTGCCGCCCAGTGCGGCCGGCGGACGCAGTTCCAGGTCGATCCGGCCGCTCTCGGACACCACTTCTCCGTCGCGACCGCCACCACTTGCCTTGGACCAGACACGGTATGCCGGTTCGATTGCCATGTTCACTCCCAATCGGATAGTCGGGCGCCGACGGGCGAGTGCGAATGACGGCGCCACCCTCGATCGTGTCAGATCGATCCGGCCGAACACACCGTCGTCGGCGGAATGGCGTCCCACCGGCACAGATCGCCGGCCGGGGACTCGGTCAGGAGTCGCGGCAGTCCGGGCAGAGTCCCCAGAAGGTCACCTCGGCCTCGTCGACCAGATAGCCGTGGTCGTCGTCGGGGTCGAGGCAGGGTGCTCGGCCCACGACGCAATCGATGTCGACGATCTGACCGCAGGCGCGGCACACCAGGTGATGGTGGTTGTCGTCGGTGCGGGCCTCGTAGCGGACCGCCGAGCCGGCCGGTTCGATCCGGCGGAGCAGGCCGTGTTCGGCACAGGCGTGCAGCACGTCGTAGATGGTCTGGGTGGAGACGGCACCGAGCCGTTCACGCACCCCGGTGGCGACGATGTCGGCGGTCGCGTGGGGATGTTCCTGCAAGACCTCGAGCACGGCCAGCCGGGGTGCGGTCACCCGCAGACCCGCCGCACGGAGTTGTTGTCGGAAGTCGAGCTCGCCTTGCATGCACTCCAGCTTAACCCTTTCCGGAACCAGTCCAGTCTGGAGTGGGCTTCGGCACACCCTTCAGCGTGCGCGCAACATCCGCGACGGCCGCATCCGCGTGGATTCCGGCAACCAGCGGTCGACGACGCGGCGCAGGGTCATCACCCCCGCCACGATCAGCAGCGCGAACTGCAGCCAGCCCAGTACCGCCGCCCCCGACCACAGGCCCGGGTAGTCGAAGAACAGGTCGATCCCGACCGGGATGCACAGCAGGTGCACCACCACGATCGTGAGGAAGAAGTTGCGGCAGTTGCGGCTGTGGCGGGACGCCGCGGCGACCAGGAACAGGTACTCCCCGATCGGCAGCACCACCATCACCACCAATGCCACCACCGGCAGGACGGCGGCATAGGTGTCGATCTGGCCGTCGGTCGGCTGGCCCTTCGGGGCCGCGACCGCATCGGTGAGCATGCGCGACCGCAACATGTCGCCGATCGCCGACCGGTCGACGATCCCGTAGACCCACACCACCAGACCGGCGATCGCCGATCCCCACCAGGCCACCCGGGCGTGCACCGCGAGCGCCGTGGGCGCCGGACCCGGGTCGGCGGGCCGACCCGGGTACAGGTTCGCCTCGTCCTTGTCCCGGGATCTGCGTTGCAGCTGCGCGAAGTCCTCCGCATCCAGCTCCGCCTGGGTGGGGATGTGTTCGGGATCTGACCGATCGGTGGGATCGGTGGGGTCGGTCATGACTGCATTGTCCTCCCGTCCCCGCTGATGGCGAGCATCCGCCCGATGGTCGCCTGCCACATCGTGCCGTCGGCGGCGATGGTCCCGGTCAGCTCGAGCGGTTCGTCGGCGGGTGCGACCCCCACCTGACTGCTGACCACCCGGCGTCCGGTCGCGAAGTCGGTGGCGAGGTAGTAGACGGGTCCGGCCTGCTGGATCGCGCCCGGGACATACCGGCCGTAGCCGAGCCCGTGGATCAGTCCGTCGGCGCGGGACAGGCGAGGCAACGACGCGAACCGGTCACCGTTCTCCCACACCCGACGGCAGCCGGTGGGGCTCACGTCGATGCGGGTGGACCCGCCGGTGAATCCGGCATCCGACGGTTGCGACGGCCCGGTCACCGCCATCGGCGGGTACTGGTAGCCGTAGGTACTCGGGATGACCAGTGAGTTCCCCCAGGCCATCGGCGAGTTCTCGGTGCCCTGTCCGGAGGTGCCGAACGCCGGCATCCGGCAGACCAGCCTGCCGGTGTCGCTCTCCCGCACGATCAGCGAGGGCCGCGGATCGGCGTTGTCGACGATCGCCACCCAGCCGTCACCGCCCGGGCCGAAGTAGGTCGGCGTGGTACCCGACCCCCAGGTGAGCTGCCCCGGACGCCGGGCGGGACCGCGGTCATAGGCCTTGCGCCACACCGCCTCCGGGGTGCCATCGGCTCGTGTCCACATCTCGTACAGGGCATGGGTGGTGAGCACCGAGACTCCCCCGGGCCGCACACTGAGACCGTTGCCGAGCTGTTCACCGGCCGGCAGGTGCATCGACCGGACGTCACGGTCGGCGCCGACGGTCCCGATCACCCCGTTCGTGGTGGCAAACCAGATGCGGCCCTGGCGATCCGGGGCCAGGCCCGTCACGGCGTCCCCCGCCGGGATGTGCGCCGAGACGTCCACCCGATCGTCGACGTAGACCTGATAACCCTGGGCGGTGCGTCGATGTCCCACGAACAGAACAGAATTCGACCCATCGGCCACCACCACCCGGTTCCGGCCGTCGAGATAGCCGTACACACCGCCGAGCAGACCCCCCTTGCGCAGGTCGACGCTCGCCACCGGCGCCGCGGTGCGCGGGTCGAACAACACCACCGACGGCACCGCGAACCCACCGGTCCGCGGATCGCCGATGAACTTGGTGCACAACGACACCGGCATTCCGTCACTGCCGATGAAGGTCGCCGCGCAGGCCCCGCCCGGAGCCGACGAACCCCGAACCCGGGCCCGGAGTCCGGGTCCCGGGTTCGGGGTGGAGTCGGTGGATGCGAGGTCGCCGTGCATCAGCGAGGTACCCACCGGTCCGAGGATCGGGGCACCCGGATCGGCGGGGGCGGTGGTGGGCTCGGCAGCGGCCGGGGCCATCACCGCAGCCGAGAGCGTGACCGCCGCCATCATCGCGGCCACGAGCGTCGCCACCCCGGGACCCGTCACGCGTGTGGTGCCGGTCACGGCCGTGGCCCCGAACAGCCTTCGCCCGTGGGCCTTTCGCCACAACAGCTTCTGTTCACGTCTTCCGGTCCCCGACCGCCACTGCATCATCTCCCCAGTATCAGCGATCCAGTTCGGTGAGCAAGAAGTTCGTCGCCGGCAGGAGTGTGGTGAGCATCGGCAAGGTGTGGTTGATCACCAGGCCCGGGAAGATCGGCGGGATGGTGTTGGTGATCAGCCGGACGTCGGCGCCCTGCGCCTTCCAGTCCCGGTAGAGCTGGTTGACCTGGCCGTTCGGGATGACGTCGTCGGCGACGCCGCCCTCGAGCAGCACCGGGGCGTTGGGCTTGAGTCGCCCGATCCGCTGGTCGTCGACCACCTTCTGCACCTCCGGATGCGCCTTGATCACCGACGAGAGCGGTTGTCCGGTGCGTGTCCAGGATTTGGTTCGCTGGAATCCGAAAGACAGGGCGGTGTCACCGATGCACTGGGTGGACAGTCGCTCGAGCGCGTTCTTGCCCACGGCGTTGGTCTCGCGCTGCACGACGTCCTTCACCACCGGGTAGCGGGCCTGCAGTCCGTTGATCGCATAGCCGATACCGCCGGAGATCGCGGTGCCGTCGATCTGGTCGATCACCTTGGCCAGGTCGGCCGGCGGCGCACCCGCATAGGTGGCCTTCACGTTGAGGTCCTTCGCGTAGGTGCCGGCGAGCTCGGCCGCCGACGCCGCGGCGCCGCCGCCCTGCGAGTAGCCGGAGAAGGCGACCGGGGCGTCGGCCGGCGCACCCGACACGCGCAGTGCGGCGCGCGCGGCGTCGAGCATGGCGTGGCCGGATTCGGCGCGGTTGACGTAGGTGTGCACGCCGGGGGTGCCCATGCCGATGTAGTCGGTGATGGTCACCCGCACCCCGTTGAGCAGCAGCAGGTACATGTCGGGGGCGGTGTAGTTGACCGCGATGCTCGGCTTGGTGACGTCGATGGCCATCGGCAGCGCCATCATCTTGGAGCCGGCGCACTGGTCCCCCTGGCCGACGGTGCCCGGGCCGATCACCACGGTGGGCCGCGGACCGCGACCGCGCCACGGGGCGGTCGGCTCGATGACGGTGCCGGTCACCGCGGCGGGCGATCCGTCCTGGTACTGCGAGGTG
Source organism: Gordonia desulfuricans NBRC 100010 (assembly GCF_001485495.1). Taxonomy (GTDB): domain Bacteria; phylum Actinomycetota; class Actinomycetes; order Mycobacteriales; family Mycobacteriaceae; genus Gordonia; species Gordonia desulfuricans. Next base: position 48,102 of record NZ_BCNF01000069.1, read on the forward strand.
TACATGATCCGGGTCGCGGTGCCCGGCCACTGGTTGGGCACCCCGGGGATCTGCAGCAGCAGCGGCGACGGCTGGCTTCGGATGATCGATCCCGGCGTCGGGTCGAACGATGCCGGCGGTGTGTAGAAGTCGGCCGCCTGGGCCTGCCCGGCGGCCGCGGTCAGGCCGGTGCCGACCACCGCACCTGCGGTGAGCACCGCCGCCCAGCGCCGGGTCCAGCTGCCCGACCCACCCCGGCGTGACCGGGCCGTCCGTGTAGAGGAGTTCCCCCGAAACTTCGTCATGAACCGTAACCTACCGCACAGTAGGGTCGGGGTGTGTGACGAGGGTCGCGTTCACCGCGTCATCGTGTCAGATGCATCGTGTTCGATGACGCGGCGAACGATCGGACGGCCGGGCGCCGCCTCAGACGAACACCCCGATCGCCGACACCACGATCAGACCGGTCACCGACAGGATCGTCTCCATCGCCGACCATGTCTTGAAGGTCTGGCCGACCGTCATCCCGAAATACTCCTTGACCAGCCAGAACCCGGCGTCGTTGACGTGCGAGAGGAAGACCGAGCCGGCGCCGATCGCCAGCACGACGAGCGAGATCTGGGTAGACCCCAGGCCGTCGACCAGGCCGAGCATCAACGACGACGCGGTGATGGTGGCGACGGTCGCCGAGCCGGTGGCGACGCGGATCAGGGCCGCGAGCACCCAACCGAGCAGGATCACCGAGATGTTGGCGGCCGACGCCCAGTCGGCGAGCTGGGTGCCGATGCCGGTGTCGACGAGGACCTGTTTGAAGCCGCCGCCGGCAGAGACGATCAGCAGGATGCCGGCGATCGCGGGCAGCGCCGACCCCACACAGGACGAGATCTCGTCGCGGCCCATGCCGGACCCACGGCCCAGGGTGATCATCGCGACGAGCACCGCGATCAGCAGGGCGATGAGCGGGGTGCCCAGGACGTCGAGGATCTGCCGCAGCCACTGTCCGTCGTCGAGGAAGATCTCGGCGAGCGCCTTGCCCAGCATCAGCACCACCGGCAGCAGGATGCTGGTCAGGGTGATCCCGAAACCCGGCCGTCGGCGGGGCGTGTCACCGTCGGACCCGGCGGCTGCGCCGGAACCGGCGGTGCCGGGGTCGGCGTCGAAGGTGTGCGGTGCCTCGACGGGGACCCACCGCCCGGCGAGTGAGCCGAACAGCGGACCGGCGACGATGATCGTCGGGATCGCCACGGCCACACCGAGGGCCAGGGTGAGACCGAGGTCGGCGCCGAGGGCGTCGATCGCGACCAGCGGACCGGGGTGCGGCGGCACGAAGCCGTGCATCGCCGACAGTCCGGCCAGCGCCGGGATACCGATCGGGATCAGGCCGATCCCCGAGCGCCGCGACACCAGGTAGATGACCGGCATCAGCAGCACCAGGCCGATCTCGAAGAACATCGGCAGGCCGATCACCGCGCCGACCAGCGCCATCGCCCACGGCAGCATCCGCGGGCTCGCATGTCCGACGATGGTGTCGACGATCTCGTCGGCACCCCCGGAGTCGGCGAGCAGTTTCGCGAACATCGCGCCGAGGGCGATCAGGATGCCCACCCCGGCCGCGGTGGACCCGAAGCCCGTGGTGAACGAGTCGAGCACGGTCGGAACCGATTCTCCGGCAACGATTCCCACGGTGGCCGCACCGAGGATGAGCGCGAGGAACGGGTGGATCTTGACCCAGGTGATCAGGACGACGATCACCGCGATACCGGCGAGTGCGGCCAGCACGAGATGCCAGCCGGAGCCCACGGGTTCGGGCAGATCGGTGCCCGCGGCGAGCACGGCGGTGTGGTTCATCGGGTTCCTCCGGCGATCTCGGGCGCGGCCACGACGCGTTCGACGATGGCGTCGACGTTGCGGTCGACGTCGACCACCACGCCACGCTCGTCGGCACCGAGGTCTTCGAGGGTGTCGAACTGCGAGGCGAGCAGCGACGTCGGCATGAAGTGCCCGGGTCGGGTCGCCTGGCGTGCCGCGATCACCTCGGGCGTGCCGGTGAGGTGGACGAAGACGACGTCGGGGCATGCCGCGCGAAGCCGGTCACGGTAGATGTGGCGCAACGCCGAGCAGCTCATCACGCCACCTTCGCGGTGTTCGGCGAGCCAGCGGCCGATGTCGTCGAGCCAGGGCCCGCGGTCGGCGTCGGTGAGCGGTTCACCGGCGCTCATCTTGGCGATGTTGGCCGGCGAGTGGAAGTCGTCGGCGTCGGCGAAAGGCACGCGCAGTCGCTGCGCCAGGGCCGCGCCGACCGTGGACTTCCCGCTCCCCGACACCCCCATGACCACCACTGGTCCGCTCATCACCACTCCTCACGTCGATGTGCTGGTGGTCACATATCCTGACTCAAACGTATGACTATTGCAAGTACTTCTTCATAGACGTATGCCTTTACCCGATGCGGGGCGGTAATGAGAAGATGAAAAGGTGACCCAGGACACCAGCCCCGGAGCCTTGCACGACCACGTGCTCACCACAGTCGGCACCCGTATCGCGACCGGTGCCCTCACCGAGGGCGACGTACTGACGCTGGACGGGATCTGCACCGAGTACGCGGTGTCGCGGACCCTCGCCCGCGAGGCCATCCGGGTGCTGGAGTCGATGGGCCTGGTCACCTCACGCCGCCGGGTGGGGATCACCGTGCAGCCCGCCACCCACTGGAACGTCTTCGACCCCCGGCTGATCCGGTGGCGCCTCGACGGCGACGGGCGGGCCGAGTTCCTGGTGACGTTGTCGGAGTTGCGCCGCGGTGTGGAACCCGCGGCCGCAGCGCTGGCCGCCGAACGCGGCGACGACCACCACTGCCGGGTGCTCGCCGCAGCGGCATCCGACATGGCGATCGCCGCCCGGACCGGAGATCAGCAGTCATATCTACTGGCCGACAAGCTCTTTCACCAGAACCTCCTGGCCGCGGGGGGAAATGAGATGTTCCGCGCCCTGACCGGGGTGGTGGACGAGGTGCTGGCCGGACGCACCCATCACGGGATGATGCCGGAGACCCCCAATCCGGTGGCGATCGCACTGCACGACGACGTCGCCCGCGCCATCCGCCTCGGCGATCCCGGGGCCGCCGAGACTGCGATGCGCGCGATCGTCGACGAGGCCGCACAAGCCGTCCACGACCGCCCCACCACCGACTGAAGACCACCGGCTGTCCAGTCGGATGCCACGGATGGTCGAGCCGGACGCCGCCATGGATGGTCGAGCCGGGACCGAGCCC
>NZ_BCNF01000070.1 GCF_001485495.1 Gordonia desulfuricans NBRC 100010
CCGGGACCGAGCTCGACACGCCTCGTCGCTACGCTCCTCATCGGCCCAATCATCAACTCATGGTTGATGATTGGGCCGGGAACTCACGAAGCCGGAGTCAGCTTGCGCAGGCGCGGCGCCAGATCCGACTCGAAATTCTCCAAGAACCGACGCTGATCATGCCCCGGCGCATGAAACACCAGATGATTCAAACCCGCATCCGTATAAAACTTCACCTTCTCCACCGCCTCATCCGGATCCGAAGCCACAATCCACCGCTTCGCCACCTGCTCGATCGGCAACTCATCAGCCAACCGCTCCATCTCCACCGAACTGTTCACCGAATGCTTCTGCTCCGGCGTCAACGACAACGGCGCCCAAAACCGCGTATTCTCCAACGCCAACTGCGGATCCGGATCATACGAGATCTTGATCTCGATCATCCGATCGATCGCACCGAAATCACGACCAACCTTCTCCGCACCCTCCTTCACCGCCGGAATCAACTTCTCCTGATACAACTCCGCACCCTTACCCGACGTACAGATGAACCCATCCCCCGCACGACCGGCATACCGCGCCACCACCGGACCACCCGCAGCCACATACACCGGAATCGCCTGCTCCGGAACGTCATACATATACGCACCCTGCGTGCGGTAATACTCACCGTCGAAGTTCACCTCCGCACCCGTCCACAACTCACGCATCAACGCAATCGACTCACGCAACCGCGCAAACCGCTCCTTGAACTCCGGCCACTCCCCCTGAAAACCCGTCGCATACTCGTTGAGCGCCTCACCGGTACCCACACCCAACATCACCCGCCCCGGATACAAACACCCCATCGTCGCGAACGCCTGCGCAATCACCGCCGGGTTGTACCGAAACGTCGGAGTCATCACCGACGTCCCCATCTGCACCCGCGACGTCCGCTCACCCACCGCAGCCATCCACGCCAACGAGAACGGCGCATGCCCACCGTTGTGCCGCCACGGCTGGAAATGATCACTCACCGCCACCGAATCCATGCCACGTTCCTCGGCCGCCACCGCGATCTCCACCAACTCACGCGGATCGAACTGCTCCGCCGACGCCTTGAAACCGAGCTTCAACTGCTGGGACATCTCGCCACCTCACTGCCGGGCCACCGGCCGTCACCGTTCACATTCCTGCTCATTGCATCTGGAAACCAACCTACTCACCGGTGCCGCACACGTCAGGCCCGGGATATGGCGGACGCCACCCCGAATCTCGACTAGACCTCAAGTTCACTTGAAGTCCTACGCTGGTCGCATGAGCATGGAATCGGTGGCCTGGGACGTCATGTACAAGTCGATGACCTCCCCGGATGGCACCGCGCACGGACAGCAGGACCGGCGCGTCACCCTGCGCAGGATCGCCGGATTCGCCCGCCCGCACGTGCGACGGATCGTCGTCTTCCTCGCCTTGTCGGTGACCACCGCGGTTCTCACGGTGGTCACCCCTCTGCTGGCCGGGCATGTGGTCAACCTGATCACCGAGCAGGATTCCGCGGCGGCCGGCGCGATCGCCGGGTTCGCCGCGCTGATCGCGGTGATCGCCGTCGCCGAGGCCGCGGCGTCCATCGTGACCCGATGGTTGTCGGCGAACATCGGCGAGGGCCTGATCCTCGATCTGCGGCGCGCGGTGTTCGACCATGTGCAGCGGATGCCGGTCGCGTTCTTCACCCGCACCCGCACCGGCGCACTGGTGAGCCGGCTCAACAACGACGTGATCGGCGCACAGCGCGCGTTCAGCGACACGTTGTCGGGAGTGGTGTCGAATGCGGTGACCCTGGCCCTGACCCTCGGCGTGATGATCGCGATCAGCTGGCAGATCACCATCCTCGCCCTGGTCCTGCTTCCGGTGTTCGTGCTGCCCGCGCGGCGGCTGGGTCATCGGATGGCCGCGCTGTCCCGGGAGGCCGCCGAACACAATGCGCGGATGTCGACGCAGATGACCGAACGGTTCTCCGCACCCGGCGCCACCCTGGTGAAACTGTTCGGCCGCCCCGAGGTCGAGTCGGCCGAGTTCACCTCGCGTGCGGACCGGGTGCGCGACATCGGCGTCCGCCGGGCGATGCTCGAGACGGTCTTCATGACCGCGCTGACCCTGGTGTCGGCGCTCGCGCTGGCACTGGTCTACGGCCTCGGCGGCTGGCTGGCCGTGCACCAGCATCTGTCCGCCGGCGCTGTCGTCTCGTTGGCCCTGTTGCTGACCCGGATGTATGCGCCGCTGACCGCGCTGGCCAACGCCCGCGTCGAGATCATGAGCGCGCTGGTGTCGTTCGAGCGGGTCTTCGAGGTGCTCGACCTCGAGCCCCTGATCGCCGACGCACCCGACGCCGTCGACGTCCCGAATCCCGAGGCCGGGGTGTCGGTGCGCTTCGACGACGTCGACTTCGCCTACCCGTCGGCCGACAAGGTCTCTCTGGCGTCACTGGAGGAGGTGGCACAGCTGGACAGCCGGGGCGGCCAACAGGTGCTGCACCACATCGACCTCGATGTCCCCGCCGGACACATGGTGGCCCTGGTCGGCAGTTCCGGTGCAGGCAAGTCGACGATCGCCTCGCTCGCCACCCGCCTCTACGACGTCGACTCCGGTGCGGTGCGGCTCAACGGGATCGACGTCCGCGACCTCACGTCGGCATCGGTGCACCGCACCGTCGGTCTGGTCACCCAGGACGGGCACCTCTTCCACGACACCGTGCGCGCCAATCTGGCCCTGGCCGCGCCGGATGCCACCGACGAGCAGGTCTGGGATGCGTTGCGCCGAGCGCGTCTGGCGGACCTGGTCGAATCCCTGCCGGACGGGCTCGACACCGTCGTCGGCGAGCGCGGTTACCGCCTGTCCGGCGGTGAACGCCAGCGCATGACGATCGCCCGCCTGCTGCTGGCCCGCCCGGCGGTGGTGATCCTGGACGAGGCCACCGCACATCTGGACTCGACGTCGGAGGCCGCCGTGCAGGAGGCCCTGGCCGAGGCATTGGCGGGGCGGACGTCGATCGTGATCGCACACCGTCTGTCGACGATCCGGGCGGCCGACGAGATCGCCGTGATCGAGGCCGGTCGCGTCGTCGAACGCGGTGACCACGCCACCCTGCTCGCCCATGGTGGACGGTATGCCCAGCTCTACCGCACCCAGTTCGGGGCCGACGACGATCCGGAGGCACTGACCGCGTGAGACGCCGCCGACGACGGCCACCCGCCCACCTGCCCGATCACCGACCGGACGGCGACCTACCGGTCGTCGTCGTCCTCGTCGTCGTCGAGCGGACGGGGCGGCGTGAGCTTGGCCTTGCGGTAGGTCATCACCAGCATCGCGATGTTGACCACGATGAGCGCGATACCGAGCGCAACCCACAGCCACCGGCCGTCGCGCCACCACGTATAGGTGAGGAATCCGACGCAGACCATCAGGATGATCGCGCCGACGGTCACCATCATCCGGGAGAACCCCTGGGCGGTGCGCTGGAAATCATGGCTGGTCATCGGATCACCTTTCGCCGGGCCCCCGGACCACTCGCCGCAAGCACTTCGCCACCGCCTCAGTTCTGGACAACGATCGAGATCGCCAACGCGATCGACACCATCACTATGGCAGCGACCACGAACAGCACCGGCGACGGCCCCGGCATCGGACCGCCCTCGCGCAGCACCCGGTCGGTCCGGCGCCACCGCACCACACCCAGAACGGCCACCGCACACCCCACCGCCACCATGATCAGGCCGAGGGTGCTCTCCAGCAGGGAACTGGTGATGTCGGGGGCGATGTAGACCACCGCGACGCCACCGGCGATGAAACCCAGAGCGGTACGAATCCAGGCCAGGAAGGTCCGCTCGTTGGCGAGTGTGAAGCGGGCATCCGGGGCGCCGGTCACCGTCGGGACGTGCTCGGGGTCAGCCGGCCCACTGGCTCTTTCGCTCATCGGCGTCCTTGGCCTCTCGTATCGCGCGACCGGCGAAGGCCGCCGACGCCTCGATCGCCTCCATCGTCTCGCGATGATGTGACCCGAAGACGGGGAACGCGTGGACCTGCCAAGAATAACTGTGGGCGACGGCCTCGACCCCCGCCTCGTCGAGTTCCTCGACCAGCGCGATCACGTCCGGTTCGAGCATCTCGTTCTCGGCGGTGATCAGGATGGTTGGCGGGAAGATCGCGGGCTCGAGGTCACCGATCCGGCGTACCCCGGCCAGCTGCAGCGGGCCACGGTCGAAGGCCGGTGCGAGCTCGGCCATCTTGGCCTTGGGCAGGTAGGCGTCGGAGCGGCTGCATCGGTCCGGATGCGATCCCAGGTCGAGATCGAGCAGCGGCGAGAACCCGACGAAGGCGACCGGCGCGGGCAGCCCCTGCGCGACGGCACCCTCGATCACCTTCGCGGCGAGGAACCCGCCGGCCGAATCCCCGGCGACCACCACGCGACGGTATCCGCGCTCGGTGATCAGTTCCCGGTACGCCGACAGCGCATCGGCCACCGAGGTGCCCACACCGGCGGCCGGGAGCTGCCGGTAGACCAGCGAGAACACCGGGACCTCGCACTTCTGCGACATCCGGGCGGCGATCGACCTGTGCGTACCGACCCCACCCACGACGAAGGCTCCGCCGTGCAGGTAGAGGATCGCGGTGTCGGGATCGCGACGCGACGGCCCGGTGGGCAGGATCAACTCGGCCGGACGGTCGCCGAGCTCGATCTGCTCGCGCACCACCCGGCGCGGTTTGGGACCGACCGCGAACATCCGGTCGATCAGGAACAGTCCGGCCATCCCGGACCGGTTGAGCGGCCACAACGACAGCAACGGCTTGAGGAACAGCCGGCTCCCGACCCAGATCGGGTACGAACCGAGGCTGGGCTTGCGGTGGTGAACGACGGGCATGATCGCCCCCTCCCTGATCTCGTCACCTCACACGAGCTTCCGGTGTAAGTGAACCTACACCGGACCCGCGGCCCCGACGGTCGATACCGAGATCGCCGCGCAGGATCTCACCGGACGGCGAAAACTAGACGAGTACGACACCTGACGTTCACCCGTGCCATGGCCGACAGTCGAGTACGGCGGGATATATTTCACGTTCCTATGTTCGAGAAAACGGTGGTGAGTGTGGAAATCCCAGCACAGTTCTTGCTGTCGGCGCACGCCAGTGCGCCACGCACGTTGTGTGACGTTCTCGATGACACTGCCGCCCGACATCCCGATGCCCCGGCCGTCGACGACGGCGAGGTGGTCCTGAGCTATGCGCAGCTGCTCGCGGTGATCCGCCGCGGCGCCGACCGCCTCAACGACATCGGGGTCCGCCGCGGCAGCCGCGTCGGCATCCGCATGCCGTCGGGGACGCGGCATCTCTACACCGCGATCCTGTCGACGATCTACGCCGGCGCCGCCTACGTCCCGGTGGACGCCGACGACCCCGACGAACGCGCCGAGCTGGTCTTCGGCGAGGCCGACATCGATGCCCTGATCGACGCCGACGGCATCCATCCGACCGGGCCGAAACCCACCGATCTCGAGGTATCCCAGGCCTCGTCGGATGAGGCGGCCACGCGTCCGACCATCGCCGAGGACGCGTGGATCATCTTCACCTCCGGGTCCACCGGCACCCCCAAGGGTGTGGCGGTGACCCACCGCAACGCCGCCGCATTCGTCGACGCCGAGGCCCTGCTGTTCCTGCAGGACGATCCGATCGGCCCCGGCGACCGGGTGCTGGCCGGGCTGTCGGTGGCCTTCGACGCCTCCTGTGAGGAGATGTGGCTGGCCTGGCGCAACGGCGCGTGCCTGGTCCCCGCCCCGCGCTCGCTGGTGCGCAGCGGTATGGACCTGGGGCCATGGCTGGTGCAGCGGGACATCTCGGTGGTGTCGACCGTCCCGACGCTGGCGTCGCTGTGGCCGTCGGAGGCCCTGGAGGCGGTCCGGCTGCTCATCTTCGGCGGCGAGGCCTGCCCGCCGGAACTCGCCGACCGTCTGGCCGTCGAGGACCGTGAGGTGTGGAACACCTATGGCCCCACCGAGGCCACCGTCGTCGCCTGTGCCGCCCCGCTGGGTGGTCCCGGACCGGTACGGATCGGTCTGCCGCTCGTCGGCTGGGACCTGGCCGTCGTCGACGGGGAGGGCCGGCCGGTCGCCGAGGGCGAGATCGGTGAACTGATCATCGGCGGCGTCGGCCTGGCGCACTACCTGGATCCGGCCAAGGACGCCGAGAAGTACGCCCCGATGCCCACCCTGGGCTGGGAGCGCGCCTACCGCAGCGGCGACCTGGTGCGGCTGGAGGCCGAGGGTCTGGTCTTCCAGGGTCGCGCCGACGACCAGGTGAAGGTCGGTGGCCGGCGGATCGAGCTCGGCGAGATCGACAACGCCCTGCAGAACCTGCCCGGGGTGTCCGGGGCGGCCGCCGCGGTCCGCAAATCGGCCGCAGGCAACAGTCTGCTGGTCGGCTATCTGGTGTCGGCCGACCCCGCCTTCGACGTCGACGCCGCCCACCGCAGCCTGACCCAGCAGCTGCCCGCACCGATGGTGCCGCGGTTGGCGCTGGTCGATGAGCTGCCCACCCGCACCTCCGGCAAGGTCGACCGCAATGCGCTGCCGTGGCCGCTGCCCGGCTCGGCGGCCACCGTCGAGGCCGCCGACGACCTGACCGGTACCGAGCAGTGGCTGGCGGAGCGCTGGACCGACGTCCTGGGCGTCACCGTCACCAGCGACGAGGCCGACTTCTTCACCGAGGGCGGCGGCTCGCTGGCCGCCGCACAGCTGGTCACCGCCCTGCGCGAGCGGTATCCGCAGATCACCGTCGCCGACCTCTACGACCATCCGCGCCTGGGATCGCTCGCCGAGATGCTCGACGCGGTGGCCCCGACGACGGTCGTCGAGGAACGCATCGTCACCCCCACCCCGGCCCGGACCGGGCTGATCCAGATCCTGCTGTCGGTGCCGCTGACCACGCTCACCGGCCTGCAGTGGGCCACCTGGCTCGGCGTGGCCAACAACGTCGGCGCCTGGATCGCCGACCGCCTCGACGTGTCGGTGCCGTGGCTGATCGAGGTCGACTGGTGGATCGTGCTGGTCGCATTCCTGGTGTTCATCACCCCGCCCGGCCGGATGGCGATCGCCGCGGTCGGCGCCCGCCTGCTGTTGCGTGGCGTGACACCCGGTGACCACCCGCGCGGCGGATCGGTGCATCTGCGGCTGTGGGTTGCCGAGCGTCTGCTCGACGCCTCCGGTGCGGCCAACATCTCCGGCGCACCCTGGATGATCTACCTGGCCCGCGCGCTGGGCGCCTCGATCGGCAAGGGTGTGGACCTGCACACCATCCCGCCGGTCACCGGCATGCTGACCGTCGGCGAGGGCGCCTCGGTGGAACCCGAGGTGGACCTGTCGGGCTGGTGGATCGACGGCGACGTCGTCCACATCGGCGAGGTCGTGATCAAACGTGGCGCGTCGGTGGGTGCCCGCTCGACCCTCGCGCCGGGCGCGGTGATCGGCCGCGACGCCGAGGTCTCCCCCGGATCGGCGGTCTTCGGACACGTCAAGAAGGAACAGCACTGGGCGGGGTCGCCGGCGGTCAAGGTCGGCAAAGCCGAACATCCCTGGCCCCAGCACCGTCCGGCCCGGCACAGCATGTGGGTGCCCATCTACGGACTGTCGTCGCTGCTGCTGGCCGCCATCCCGCTGATCTCGCTGGCCGTGGGCCTGGTGGTGATCGGGTCGTGGGCGTTGCGCGCCGACCGCCTGCGCGATGTCGGTCTGCGTGCGCTGGCCCTGATCCCCCCGGCCGCCATCGCCAGCCTGTTCGTGTTCGCGCTGATCACCGCGGTGCTGGTGCGGCTGCTGTCGTTGGGTCTGACCAAGGGCTATCACCCGGTGCGCTCGCGCGTCGGATGGCAGGTGTGGCTGACCGAACGCCTCCTCGACTCCGCCCGCACCTACCTGTTCCCGCTGTATGCCAGCCTGCTGACGCCGGTCTGGTTCCGCATCCTGGGCGCCAAGGTCGGCAAGGGCACCGAGATCTCCACCGCACTGATCCTGCCGAAGTTCACCACCATCGACGACGGGTCGTTCCTCGCCGACGACACCATGGTGGCCTCCTACGAACTCGGTGGCGGCTGGCTGCACATCGACGACGCCAAGATCGGCAAGCGCTCGTTCCTGGGCAACTCCGGTATCACCGGCCCGGGACGCAAGGTCCCGAAGAACGGTCTGGTGGCAGTGCTGTCGGCGGCCCCGAACCGGGCGAAGTCGGGATCGAGCTGGCTGGGCAGCCCGCCTGTCCGCCTGCGCCGCACCGCCGCCGAGACCGACACCTCCCGCACCTTCGACCCGCCCACCGGGCTGAAGGTGGCGCGCGCGGTCATCGAGACGCTGCGCCTGATCCCGGTGATGGTGTCGTTCGGGCTGGGTATCTTCATGCTGCTGGGCCTGCAGTACATCGCCTCGCAGTCGGACTTCGTCGTCGCCGGGCTGGTCAGTGGCCTGCTGCTGCTGGTCGCCGGTGCTGCCGCCTGCTGTATCGCGGCCGCCGCGAAATGGCTGGTCGTCGGCCCGATCCGGGTCTCCGAGCATCCGCTGTGGAGTTCGTTCGTGTGGCGCAACGAGCTGTCGGATGCGTTCGTGGAGACCGTCGCCGCCCCCTGGTTCGCCAACGCGGCCACCGGTACCCCGATCCTCAACCTGTGGTTGCGCATGTTGGGCGCGACGATCGGCCGCGGTGTCTGGTGTGAGACCTACTGGCTGCCCGAGGCCGACCTGGTGACCCTCGGCGACGGCGCCAACGTACAGCGTGGCTGCGTGGTCCAGACCCACCTGTTCCACGATCGCGTGATGGCCATCGATCGGGTGACCCTCGGCGCCGGTGCCACCCTCGGTCCGCACTGTGTGGCCTTGCCGGCGTCGGGTCTGGGCGAGTCGGCGACCGTCGGGCCGGCCTCGCTGGTGATGCGCGGTGACGTGGTGCCTGCGCACACCCGGTGGCAGGGCAACCCGATCGCCCCCTGGACGAAGCGCTGACGCGACGCGCGCAGGTGACGCCGACCGGGGCGGTCACCGCCGCGCGTCGTCGGTGATCCAGCGGACCGGGTCGCCGAGCGGCGTGTACTCGCACGTCGTGCCGGTGTGTACCGCGGCAGGTGTCTGCCGAGTTCCGGCTGGACCTCGGTGATGTGGGCGAGCGCGCGCACCGTCGACACCGCATCGGGCGCCCACCTCCCACACCTGGTCGCCCACCGGACGCAGCACGAAAGTGGTTGTGGTGAAGCCGGTTTCAGGCCGATCCGACCGTCGCCGATACCACCGGTGCGCCCCGATCCGACGGTAGGTGGCCAGGGCGCCGGCGATCACCGCCGGACAGGCGGTCATCGCTCGCGAGATCGCGAAGGCATCGGCGATGAACACCTCGGTCGCCGCGGCCGCCCGCGCAGGCAGGCGAACCAGGGTGCGGCGTCGACGTCGACCGGAAAGGTCTCGAACGCCACGGTGAGGTGGTCGAGTTCGGCGTAACGCCGCTCGATGATCGGCGGCGTCGACCGAGACGGGCGTGGTGGCCTTGTCGGCGCCGGGAATGATGATCGCCTCCTGGTGTCGGGACGGTCCCGACACCAGGAGGCGTGAGTTCGCAGATCCCGGATGTGACCCCGGACGGAACAGCTCAGACGGCGGGGGTGTCGACCTTCTTCGGCAGGGTGAACAGGGTGGCGATGCTCAGCACGATCAGCATGATGCCGCCGACCCACACGAAGACGGTGAGTGCGAACTGTCCGGCGATGATCATCACGATGCCGGCGAGTACCGAGATGATGCCGGAGAAGACCAGATACCAGGTGGGCACGTGGGCCGACTTGCTGGCCGCGGCGAACAGGTCGTTGACGCCCTGGAAGATCCAGCCGATACCGATGAACAGGGCGAGCAGCCACACCGCGTCACTGGCCGGGCTGAACAGGGCGAACACGCCGACGATGATGGTCAGGACACCGAGCAGACCGAGCAGGGTGCGGATACCGCCGGACAGATACGACGCCGCGAACGCCTGGGAGACACGGAAGATGCCGCCGACGATCAGGGCGATACCGAACAGGACGCCCAGGATCATGACGGTGATGCCGGGCCAGATGACCGCGATCAGGCCCAGGACGATTCCGGCGATCGCGGAGGCGATGAGTGCGGTGCGCACCGCGCCGATGAGCTCATCGGGGAACTGCTTGTTGTACACGGCGAAAGTCATGGTCGAAGCGTATCCCGCCGATCGCCGTTCGGCGCAGGCGTCATGCGGTTTCACCCCTCCCGGATGAGAACACGTCGACCCCGGCCGGTAGACAGGAACGATGACCGAGCTCGCCTTCTTCCGTCCGGAATCCGACGGACGCGTGATGCCGACGCACTTCTCCCGCAGCCTGTGGGCGCCCGGCACGCTCAACGGACCGGCCGTGTGCGCCATCGCGGCCCACCACACCGAGGACGAGTTCGCCGAGACCGGCTTCCGCCCCGCACGATTCACCGTCGACATGTTCAAGGCGGCCCGCGACCTGCCCACGTCGATGCGGTCCCGGCTGGTCCGCTCGGGTGGACGTATCCGCGTCGCCGAGGTGGACGTGTTCCAGCATCCGGCCGACGGCGAGGAGGTACTGGCAGCCCGGGCCACCACCGTGTACCTGCGCGAATCGCAGAATCCTCCGGGGCAGCGGTGGACCCGGCCGGACTCCGCCGTCAGCTTCGTCCCGCCGGCGGAGACGACCGACGATCTGATGCCCTTCTTCGCGACCGATCCCGCCGACGCCCCGTTCGGTGGCGTCCCGGCGGGTGAGTGGACGCGGGAGATCGGCAGCCACCAGACCGCCACCCGCAAGCGGCTGTGGGCCGCGGCCGCACCCGCCGTGGCCGGGGAGCCGCTGACGCCGTTCGTGCAGGCCGCGATCAGCGCGGAATCGACCAGCCTGGTCTGCAATTGGGGTTCCACCGGCATCGGCTTCATCAATTGCGATCTGACCATGGCACTTTCACGCCTGCCGCGTGGAACCCGGATCGGCATCGAGGCCGATTCGCACACCGAACACGACGGGATCTCGGTGTCGACCGCCGGGTTGTACGACGCCGACGGCATGTTCGGCACCGGGATGGTGACCGCGGTCAACAACGCCGCCGCCCAGATCGACTTCACCACCGTCGATTCCGGCGCACGCTACCGCGAGGCGTGACGACCGCCACATCGCGGATATGTGTTCTCGGCCACACGGCGGGTGCCGGGGTTTGCTAGGGTCCACCGCATGCGCCGATCGTTCGCACGATTCCGCACCGCCCTCGCCGTCGCCGCCACCACTGCTGCGCTGACCGCCGGAGTGGTGGTGCAGGCACCGGTGGCCGCGGCCCCGGCCGCATCCGGGATGGGGTCGATCGTGGCCCGCCTCACCGGTCCGGGCGCGATCAACGACACCGTCGGCCGGCACGACATCATCGGCACCGATCTCGGCGTCATGTGGGACAACGGCCGTGGCGAGATCCTCACCGCCTTCGGCGACACGCAGTCGTTCAACGGCTGGTCGTTGCTGTACGGGCAGCTGTTCTACTGGCGCTCGAATGTGCTGTTGCGCAGCACCGATCGCAACCTTGCCGACGGCATGACCTTCACCGGCCACGCCGGTCCGCCGGGGCATGCCAAACGCCTGCTCAAGCCGAATCTGCGACGTGAGGTGACGATCATCCCGACCGCGGGGATCGCTGCCAACGGCAAGCAGTACATGAGCGTCATGTCGGTCAAGCACTGGGGCAATCCGAGCAGTTGGATCACCAACTGGTCGGGGCTGGTGGCCTCCACCGACAACGGTGCGAACTGGCACTCGGTCAACGCATTCCGGCCCAACGGCGGTGGCAACAAGAAGTTCCAGATGTCGGCGTTGCTGAAGGTCGGCGACACCGTCTACACCTACGGCACCCCCGACGGCCGATACGGCGCGGTGTATCTCGCCCGCGTCCCCGAGCACGCGATCGAGAATCTCGGTGCCTACGAGTACTTCTCGTACGGCCGGTGGGTCCGCAACGATCCCGGGGCCGCCACCCCGGTGATGCCCGCCCCGACCGGAGAACTGTCGGTGGCGTGGAATTCCTATCTGGGCAAGTTCATCTCGCTGTCGACCACCGGAGAGGGCGTGAAGCTCCGGACCGCCGACAACCCGGCCGGACCCTGGAGCCGGGGCCAGCTGGTGGTGTCGAAGAACGACCCGTACTCCGGCTACGCGCCGTACATCCATCCGTGGTCGACGTCGGGACCGATGCTGTACTTCACGTATTCGATCTCCTACGGCTATCAGGTGTACCTGATGCGGCTACCCCTGCAACGCAGCTGATCACCGCCGGAACGCGACCGCCGGAGGCCTCCGGGCAACCCAGAAACCTCCGGCGGCACGCGAGTCACCGGCCGGTCACTGCCCGAGCATCGTCTTCATCTGATCGATCTCGGCCTGCTGGCTGGTCTTGATCTGCGTTGCCATGGCCCGGGATTCGGGGTTGACGCCGTCGGCGAGCTCGGGCTCGGCCATGCTGACCGCGCCCTCGTGGTGGGCGATCATCCCGGTGAGCCACAGCTTGTCGAACTCGGCGCCGCTCGCCTGCTCGAGGGCGGTCATCTGCGCCGGTGTCATCATGCCGTCCATCGAGTGGCCCATGTCGCCGTGACCGGAGTGGTCGTCACCGGAGTCGACGTCGACCCCCCACGACTTCAACCGCGCGGTCATCTGATCGATCTCCGGCTGCTGGGCGTCACGGATCTGCGTTGCGAGCGCACGCAATTGCGCGTTCTGGGTCCGCGACGGCACCAGATCGGCCATCTCCACGGCCTGCTCGTGATGCGGGATCATCATCTGGTTGAACATCACGTCGGCCTCGTTGTGCGCCCCCTGGGTCGCGGTCGAGCCGGCCGACGCTGCCGTCGACGACATCGGGACCGTCGTCGTGTGCGTGTGATCGGTGTGTCCGTCACCGGAGGCGGCGGTGTCGTCGGAGGAACATCCGGCGACGAGTGCGGCGGCGGCGACGGCACCGGCGGCGGCAACGAGGGCACGGGTGGCGAGACGGTTCATCATGAACTCCTGTATGTGAGGTGGATTCGGTTGTGCGGATCGAGGGTTCGGTACGAACCGGTCGGTCAGCAGCGAATCACCGCGAGTTCCAGATGGGTGGGCACCGCCCACGGTGGCGGTCGGCCCAGCCGCTGTACGACGGCCGGCCACAGATCCCGGAGCACCAACGGCGCCACCAGGATCCAGATCAGGACCACCAGGATCACCGGCGGCAGCGGCACGTCGTCGCCCCGCACGAAGGTGCAGTGGTGGCCGAGGTCGCAATGGTCCCCGTCACCCATCTGGGTATCGGGATCCTGGGTCTGCGATGCCATCGCCGGGGGCACGGTCTGCCCATCGTGCATCGCGTGCGCGGGCATCGTGGTCGCCGGTCCGGCGACCACCGTGTGCATCAGCGCCACCCCGGCCACCAGCAGCAGGGCTCCGACGACGCGAGCCCACCACGGCAGGTGGTGGGCTCGGCGCAGCTGCATGCCGACCAGGTTAGCGACCCGCCGGCGGCGCGATCGCGGCGCCGGTGCCGCTGCCGGTCTCCGTGCCGCTGTCGGTCTGGGCACCACCGTCGGTCTCGGTGCCGCTGCCGGTCTGGGCACCACCGTCGGTCTCGGTGCCGCCGTCGATCTCGGTGCCGGTGCCGGCCTCGGCGAGCTGTTGCTCCTCCCGACGCCGGTTGCGCGGCTGGATGATCTTGCGGTCGATGATCTGATAGACGACGATCACCGCCGCGGCCAGTCCCCAGCCGAGGATGATGTCGAAGACATAGTGCTCGGCGGTGTAGACGAGGGTGAAGGCCATCGCGACCGCGTACCCCATGAACAGTGTCTTGCCCAGCGCTTTGACGCGTGGCCACATGAACAGGGCCAGCAGCATGGTCAGTCCGGCGTGCAGGGACGGGATCGCGGCGACGAGATTGGACTTGCCCTGCCCGATCTCGATCAGGTTGGACGCGACGTGGATGTGCAGGTACTCCCAGCCGCGGGCGGAGATCCGCTCCACATAGGGTGCGGCGTCGGGATGCACCGGGTCGATCGGACCGAGGATGCCGCCGGGGCTGGAGGCCTCCGGGGTGGTCATGCAGATCGCCTCGCGCGGACCGTCGGCCACCTCGGCCGCCGTGCAGCGCGCCGCCGCCCAGGGCGGGGCGGCCGGCACCAGGGTGTAGCCGACCAGGCCGAGGAACGTGGTGGCCACGAAGCAGGCGGCGAACCGGCGCCAGGCACCACGATCGCGCAGCCACAGCACCGCGGCGACCGCATACGGGACGACGAAGTAGGACATGTAGACCAGGCTGGTGATGACCTCCCACCACGGGGCCTGCGCCTGCTTGAGGTGTTCCTGCAGCCAGGTCGTGGGGACCACCCCGAACATCGCCTGGTCGGCATCGGGGGCGAGATGCCACGCCACCGGGACCTGGATGATCTGGGCGACGTTGCGGGTCCAGTCGTAGAGGATGAGGATCAGCGCGAACGGCGCCCAGTCGAGGAAGACCGTGATCACCTTGCGGCGGCCGATGCTCGCGGCGATCAGGCCCAGACACAGCAGCAGGATCAGGCGGGTGCGGTCGAAGGCGAGTCCGTGCTGCCAGAACTCCAGGCCCATGAAGACGACCCACGCGAGGACCGCCACCCGGCGGACCATGGTGAGATCGCGACGTTTCTCCGGTTCGGCCTCCATCTCGGCGGCCGCCGCGACGTCGTCGAGGATGGGCTCCAGGCCAGGCGGATCCGCCTCGGAGGAGCGGCCGGACGTCGTCTCGTCAACGCTCAACGCTCACCCCTCACCGTGGCTTGCGTCCTGCCGTCAAGCCGCAACCAGAAGTCAGCCTAATGAACATCACTCGTTGGTGTTCCGTTCGGGATGCCTCGCGTGTGTCAGATCATCCCGAACTCCCCCAACTCGGTAGTGCTCTCGGTCACACTGTGGAGGTACCGAGAAACCGGCCGTATGGGCCGGAGTACGGCGCCCGGAGGTCACGATGCCCAACAGATTCCTGCGCTACGGCGATCAGCGCTACATCATCAGCAAGGAGGCCGAGGCACGTCTCGATCGCGCGCTCGACGCCGTCTATGCGAAAGGCGCCGGGCACCAGTGGCTGAACCTCTATCACGGCACCGAGGCGCCGTGCCGCCTGCTGATCGCCTCCGGGGTGCCGATCACCATCGAAACCGAGCCCAACGACTGACCTCTAAGGTGTGAGGCATGCGCATCGGAGCACACCTGCGCGAGGACGCCGATCCCCTCGCCTCCGCCGACGAACTCGGTATCGACGTCTTCCAGATGTTCGTCACCGATCCGCAGAAGTGGACCAAGCCCAAACCCAATCCGCATGCGGCGGCGATCCGCGAGTCGCCGGTCGACGTGGTGGTGCATTCGAGCTATCAGATCAACGTCGCGAGCCTGAACAACCGGTTGCGCATGCCCTCCCGCAAGGCGGTCGTGGAGCAGGCCGACGCGGCCGCCGAACTCGGCGCCTTCGGCCTCGTCGTCCACGGTGGCCATCTGCGCGACGGCGAGGATTCCGCGGAAGGATTCGCCAACTGGCGCAAGCTCTTCGATCGTCAGGCCGACAAGGGCGGATTCGGTGTGCCGATCCTGATCGAGAACACCGCGGGCGGCGATCACGCGATGGCCCGCACCCTCGAGTCGATCGACCGGCTGTGGGAGGCCGTCGGCGACTTCGAGCAGGCCGGGTTCTGCCTCGACACCTGCCATGCCTGGGCCGGCGGCGAGGACCTGGTCGGCCTGGTCGAGCGGGTCAAGGAGATCACCGGACGGATCGATCTGGTGCACCTGAACAACTCGCGCGACGAGTTCGACTCGGGTCGCGATCGCCACGCGAACCTCGCGTCCGGACACATCGACCCCGAGGTGCTGGCCGCGGTGGCCAAGGCCGCCGACGCCCCGGTGATCCTGGAGACCCCGGCCGAGGGAATCCCGGCCGATCTGGAGTACCTGCGCTCGGCGCTCTGAGGTATCGACCCACTCCCGACGTCCGAGAACGGGCGCACCCCGTGCCGCGGGGTGCGCCCGTTCTCCCGTCTGTGTGGGCCGAATCCGTTCCGGGGGAGGTTGCCCGATCTCACATCCCTCCGCGGGTTGTCCGTTACGCGCAGGCACGGTATTCTGGAGGTTACCGGCGAGTAACTTACGCGTACCGAACGTTGCCACCACCGGCCGCCTCGGGCGCACGCCATTCGCCACCGACGTTTTCCGGCGACGCCAACCGCAGGGACCAGCCCGCAGTCAGATAGGAACTCCAGATGGGCCACTACAAGAGCAATATGCGCGACCTCCAGTTCAACCTCTTCGAGGTCTTCGAACTGGACAAGGTTCTCGAGTCGGGCGAGTTCGGCGATCTCGATCACGAGACCGCCGTCGACATGCTCCGTGAGGTCAAGAACCTCGCCGAGGGCGTCATCGCCGATTCCTTCGCCGACGCGGACCGCAATCCCCCGACCTTCGACCCGGACGAGCACAGCGTCACCATCCCGGAGGGCTTCAAGAAGTCCTACAACGCGCTCGTCGAGGGCGGCTGGGACAAGATCGGTGTCGCCGAGGAGCTCGGCGGCCTGCCCGCACCGCGGTCGCTGTACTGGGCCATCGGTGAGATGATCCTCGGTGCCAACCCGCCGGTGTTCATGTATGCCGCAGGCTCCGGCTTCGCGAACATCTTCTACGACAACGGCACCGACGAGCAGAAGAAGTGGGCGGCCCTCTGTTCGGAGCGCGGCTGGGGCGCCACCATGGTGCTCACCGAGCCCGACGCCGGTTCCGACGTCGGCGCCGGCCGCACCAAGGCCACCCTGCAGGAGGACGGCTCCTGGCACATCGACGGCGTGAAGCGCTTCATCACCTCCGCCGACCAGGACATGACCGAGAACATCTTCCACCTGGTGCTGGCCCGCCCCGAGGGCGCAGGCCCCGGCACCAAGGGACTCTCGCTGTTCTTCGTCCCCAAGTTCCACTTCGATCCCGAGACCGGTGAGCTGGGCGAGCGCAACGGCGCCTTCGTCACCAACGTCGAGCACAAGATGGGCATCAAGGCCTCCGCCACCTGTGAGGTCACCTTCGGCCAGCACGGCATCCCGGCCAAGGGCTGGCTCGTCGGCGAGGTCCACAAGGGCATCGCGCAGATGTTCGACGTCATCGAGCACGCCCGGATGATGGTGGGCACCAAGGCCATCTCCACCCTGTCAACCGGTTACCTGAACGCCCTCGAGTACGCCAAGGAGCGTGTGCAGGGTGCGGACATGACCCAGATGACCGACAAGGCCGCACCGCGCGTGACCATCACCCATCACCCGGACGTGCGTCGTTCGCTGCTCACCCAGAAGGCCTATGCCGAGGGTCTGCGTGCGGTGTACCTCTACACCGCCTCGCACCAGGATCCGATCGCCGCCCAGATCGTGTCGGGCGCCGATCCGGCGCTGGCACACCGGGTCAACGACCTGCTGCTCCCGATCGTCAAGGGTGTCGGTTCCGAGCGGGCGTACGCCAACCTCGGTCACGAGTCGCTGCAGACCCTCGGCGGGTCGGGCTTCCTGCAGGACTACCCGATCGAGCAGTACATCCGTGACTCGAAGATCGACTCGCTGTACGAGGGCACCACTGCCATCCAGGCGCAGGACTTCTTCTTCCGCAAGATCATCCGCGACAAGGGCCAGGCCCTCGCACACGTCGCCGGCCAGATCCAGTCGTTCATCGACTCCGAGGCGGGCAACGGTCGCCTCAAGACCGAGCGCGCCCTGCTGCAGACCGCGCTGCAGGACGTCCAGGCCATGGCCGCCGCCCTCACCGGCTTCCTGATGGGTGCGCAGGAGAACCCGAAGGAGCTCTACAAGGTCGGCACCGGCTCGGTGCGGTTCCTGATGTCGGTGGGCGACCTGCTCATCGGCTGGCTGCTGCTGCGTCAGGCCGAGATCGCCATCGCCAAACTCGACGAGGGCGCCGGCGACGACCAGTCGTTCTACGAGGGCAAGGTGGCCGTCGCAAGCTTCTTCGCCAAGAACATGCTGCCGCTGCTCACCTCGGTGCGCACCACCGTCGAGAACGTCGACAACGATCTGATGGAACTCGACGAGGCCGCGTTCTGATCTGACGATCAGCTCCACCTCCAGCACCGCCACCGGCCGGGGCCCCACGGGTCCCGGCCGGTGGTCTGTCTGCAGACCGGCCGGGCCGCTCGGCGCCACTTGCGCACACCCGAGGCGCCGGACGGCGCATACTGGGGTCCGTGGGCTCACGGAGCTTCCAGATGAGCAGTCGATGGCGGATCCCCTTCCGCCACGACGACGTGTTCGCGGTCCTCGCCGACGCCGACGGCTACGAGTCCTGGTGGCCGCAGGTCCACGACGCCCAGCGCATCGACGCCGACTCCGGCCGCGCCCGGTTCCGCTCGCTGTTGCCGGTCTCCCTCTCCGTCCGGTTGCGCCAGGACCTCGTCGACCCGGCTGCCGGGGTGCTGCGTGCCCGGCTCGACGGTGACCTGGTCGGCTGGAGCCAGTGGACCGTCCGCCCCGATGCGGATCCCGAGCGCACCGTCGTGCACTTCCTGCAGCAGGTGGACTTCACCAAACATGTTGCCGTGGCGCCACTCTGGCCGCTTCGTCCTTTTCTTCGCGCCAATCACGCCCACATGATGCGATCCGGGCGGCGCGGATTGATCCGGCGGCTCACCGAGATCGGTGCGCGTGATGCGAGCATGCCCCGCTGATCACCGCCGATGTCTCATGTTGAGACGGCCCGGCAGTGTCCCACCCCTTCCAGGCGACCGCGCCGGCGACGTAGCGTGGGAACGGATCGGCCATCCACCACCCTCTCGACCCACACGATGACGAAGACGTAGGTGTAGCGATGAAAGCTCTTGTATTCCATGGCCCCGGACAGAAGGCCTGGGAGGACGTCCCCGATCCCAAGCTCACCGAACCGACCGACATCATCGTCAAGATGGACACCACGACGATCTGTGGCACCGACCTGCACATCCTCAAGGGCGATGTCCCGGCCGTCACACCGGGGCGCATCCTCGGCCACGAGGGTGTCGGCACCATCACCGAGATCGGTGATGCCGTCACCACTCTCGCCGTCGGCGATCAGGTGATCCTGTCGTGTATCTCGGCGTGCGGCAAATGTGCCTACTGCAAACAGGGTGTGTTCTCCCATTGTCTGGGCAGCGAGGGCAGTTCGGGGATCGGCTGGATCTTCGGCCATCTCATCGACGGCACGCAGGCCGAGTACGTCCGTGTGCCCTATGCGGAGACCTCGGTGTACAAACTCCCGGCGACGGTGAGTCCGGAACAGGGCACCCTGCTGTCGGACATCCTGCCCACCGGCCATGAGATCGGGGTACGCCACGGTGCGGTGAAACCCGGTGATGTGGTGGCCGTGATCGGAACGGGCCCAGTGGGATTGGCGGCCATCGCAACCGCCGGCCTGTACGGCCCCAGTCGTGTCGTCGCCATCGACCTCGACGCCAACCGCGTCGAGCAGGCACGCCTCTTCGGCGCCACCGACGGCGTGGTGTCGTCGGCGAAGGACTGGCGCGACCAGGTGCTGGCGATGACCGACGGCCTCGGCGTGGACGTCGCCATCGAGGCGGTGGGCATCCCCGCGACCTTCCAGATGTGTCTCGACATCGTCCGCCCCGCAGGACATGTCGCGAATGTCGGGGTGCACGGCTCGTCGGTCGATCTACCACTACAGGATCTGTGGATCTCCAACATCGTGATGACGATGGGACTGGTCAACACCAACACCCTCGACACCCTGCTCAAGCTGGTCGCGCAGCGGCGGATCGACCCGGACCCGTTCATCAGTCATCGCTTCGCCCTCGGCGACATCATCGACGCCTACGATGTGTTCGGCCGGGCCGCAGAGACCAAGGCGCTCAAGGTGATCCTGAACTCCTGATCACCGGGCCGACAACACCCGGAGTACCCGAAAACGGTCGGGCCGCGACATCACACGTCGCGTCCCGACCGCACCCGCTCGACCACCTCGGCATAGAAGGCGGTGGCCAGTGCGACCATCGCCGTGACGAATCCGCCCTCGCTGCCGGACCGCTTGGACCCCATCGACGACTCCATCGTCACGGTGAACTCCCGGATGTCCCGACCGTCCGGTGGAACCAGCACACCGGAGTCCTCACGAACGTCCTTGAGCAGAGCCGACGTCGACTCGACGCGGCTGCCGGCATGGTGCGCGGTGATCCGCACGTCGTCCGGGGCGGTTGCGAGTTGCCGTACCAGCCAGTTGATCTTGGTCTGGGTCCTCCCGCTTCGGGGTGCCGCCGTCTTCATCGAGCAGCCGATGCGGCCGCGACCCAGATCGGCGTTGATGGCCACCGGCCCCGCGGCACCCGAGACCCGTAGGAGCGCGAACAGCTCTCCGGAATCGGCCAGCTGCCGGGCGCGACTGACCGCGTCCACCCGGCTGGCCGGCGCCTGCGCCGTCACCTTCTGACCGGTCAGAGCACTCAGGTTCAGCGACACGTGGCGGGCCAACCGGTCGAATCGATCGCATACCTCCGACGTCGATGCGTCCGAGGCCCCGACGGTCCGGTTCTTGACCGCTTCGCGGATCGTGACCCACTGCTTCCCCATGTCGTCGAACGGCCACATCCCGGACTGGTTGTCGGCACCGTAGAGGAGCATCTCTTCGAGAACCCGTGCGCGCACGGGGTCGTCGATGCCGACGTGCTCGTGCACGATGGTCGCCTCCGCGACGATCTCCTCCCACGAAAGGTGCTTGAGGGACACGCTTTTCAGCGACCGTGCATCGACCTTGCAAGGATGCTGATCCGGTGATGCCATCAGGTCCCGACTGACGGTGAGCACGGCGTCGATCGACTTGGCCCGGGCGAGCTTGAGATAGGTGGCGATCTGCTCATCGCTCAGCTCGGCACGGCCGGTCTTCACCTCGACCAGGGCCTGCCAGATGCGTGAGCCACGGCTGACCCTGATCAGCCCGTCGGGCCGGACCTCCTCTCCGGACACGGTGAATCGGACCTCGGTGAAGGTCTCGATCCGTCCGCGTGGCGCACCGATCTGGCTCACGATCGCCCGGCCGAACTCCGGGACCGTCTCCATCGTCGCCAGCAGGATCGAGGTGGTCCGCATCTCCTGCTCCGCATTCGACCTGACGCCCACCGACGGGAACAATCTGGCCCGTCTCCATTCCGATTCGCCGAGGCGGGGCAGATACGCGGCCGTCCGTTGCGCCCAGTCCTTGGGCAGCGGTGCGGGACGCCGTTTCCGGGCGATCGACACCTTGGTCTCCGGGGCGGGGGTGTCGCCGGTCGCGGATGCCCCCGCACCGGACACCTCTGCCTCGGGCGCCGGGGGAGGCGGGTCACCGGCCTCCTCGGCCGGCGGCGCCGGGTCGCCCGCGGAAGCGAGATGCACATCATCCGGGGCGAGATCCCCGATATCGGCCGGGTCGTCCTCAGATGAGCCGTCACCGGCGGTGTCGTCGTCGACCTCGATGCCGTGATCGGACACCAGCGCCTCGAGTCCGCCGTCATAGCCCTGGCCCACCGCCCGGATCTTCCAGGCATCACCACGCCGGTAGATCTCGCCGAAGATCACTGCCCGCTCGGTGACCAGGCCGTCGATGACATGGACGACCAAGGGCTCTTCGGGTCGCTCGGCGCACCCCACCGACATCCTGACCAGGGAGGTGTCGCCGAAACTCGCCTCGCTCCGGGGATCGGTGCTGGCCGTGATCACGATGCGCGACACCGAATCCGGAATACGTGCCAGATCGACCTCGACGGCATCACGGTGACCGGGCGAATCCGCGGTCGACTCGGCAGCATCCGGCGCCACCTGCCCCGACACCAACTGCACCGCCCCACCCACGCCGCTCGGCTGGTTGTAGAAGATCAGGTCGTCATTGGAGCGGACCCGTCCGTCGTCACCGAGGACCAGGATTCCGGCATCGATGTCGGTGTCGACACCGGCCGTCGACTCGGTCTCGATGACGACGACGAGTCGGGGATCGGATTCGCCTGCGACATCGCCGACGGCGACGTTCCCGCCTTTGGCCAGCACATGGGGCTCCATCCGCCCAAACTATGTGTCACACCACCACCGTGCAGGCAGTGCGGCCGGGATACCCGTCAGGTTCAACCGGTCAGATGACGGACCGGTCGATCGAACGTCAGACCCCCTGCGCCAGAAGAGGATCGACCACAACGCACAGCGGCCCTCCCGGAGATTCCGGGAGGGCCGCTGTGCTCGTCGAGAAGTGTTGGGCCGCCGACTACTTCGGTGGCATCCGGATGCCGCCGTCGACGCGCACGACCTCGGCGTTCATGTACGAGTTGGTGACCAGCTCGACGACCATCGAGGCGAGTTCGTCGGGTTCGCCGAGTCGGTGCGGGAACAGCACCGACTCACCCAGCTTCGCCTTGAACGCCTCGGACGCCTCACCCTCACCGTAGATCGGGGTGTCGATCAGGCCGGGGGCCACGGTGTTGACGCGAATCCCGGCGGCGGCCAGGTCACGTGCGACCGGCAGGGTCATACCGACGACGCCGCCCTTGGACGACGAGTAGGCGGCCTGGCCGATCTGGCCGTCGAATGCGGCGACGCTGGCCATGTTGACGATGGCGCCCTTCTCGCCCGACGCGGCGGCCTCGTTGCGGCTCATCGCGGTGGCGGCCAGGCGGATCGCGTCGAAGGTGCCGACCAGGTTGATCGCGATGACCTTCTTGTACACGTCCAGGTTGTGCGCCGAGGCGAACTCACCGTCGCGGCCGATGGTGCGCTGTGCCGAACCGATACCGGCCGAGTTGACCAGCACGCGCAGCGGGCCGAGTTCACCTGCGGCGTTGACCGCGGCCTCGATCGACGAGGTGTCGGTGACGTCGACCGGCACGAACTCGCCGCCCACCTCCTTGGCCAGCTCCGCACCCTTGTCGGCGTTGAGGTCGGCGATGACGACCTTCGCGCCCTTGGCCGCCAGCTGGCGGACCACCGCGGCGCCGATACCGGACGCCCCACCCGTCACGATTGCACTTGCTCCGTTGATATCCACGTCGACAGACTACGACGGGTGTGTCCTGCACAACACACCCACCCGAACTAGCGGTCGCTCAGTAGCACCGGCACGGGCGGGCGAACCCCTCGCCCCCGGGTCTCAATCACGCGATCCCGCTGATCAATCGCACCCTTGGCCAGAACCGGG
The DNA here is from genome assembly GCF_001485495.1 of Gordonia desulfuricans NBRC 100010. Classification (GTDB taxonomy): domain Bacteria; phylum Actinomycetota; class Actinomycetes; order Mycobacteriales; family Mycobacteriaceae; genus Gordonia; species Gordonia desulfuricans. The sequence continues at coordinate 23,240 of NZ_BCNF01000070.1, forward strand.
CAAAGCTCCGATGTGATGCACGCCACCTCTCGCGAATCATCGTGTTCCACAGCACGTCTATCGAGAGGCAGCCCATGTCAGCCCCACCCACCGCCAGCTGGTCGAGCCCCGAACACCGCCGCAGCGTGATCTGGATCGTCACCCTGGCCACGATCGCGATCGTCTTCGACGGATACGACCTCGTCGTCTACGGCACCGTCCTGCCGACGCTGCTCGACGATCCCACCCAGATCGGGGAGCTGAGTCCGGCCACCGCAGGCGCACTCGGTTCCTATGCCCTGGTCGGCGTCATGATCGGGGCATTCATCGCCGGGGCACTCGGCGACCGGCTCGGCCGTCGGACCATGATGCTGGCCAACATCGTCTGGTTCTCCATCGGCATGGCCGCCACCGCCCTCGCCCACGACCTGGTGACCTTCGGGTTGCTGCGCTGCCTCACCGGCATCGGCATCGGCGGCCTGGTCGCCACCGTCGGCGCGATGGTCGCCGAGTTCGCCCCTCCGGCCAAACGCAACCTGTTCAACGCGATCGTCTACAGCGGCGTCCCGGCCGGCGGCGTACTCGCGGCCGTCCTGGCGATGCTGCTCGCCGACCACATCGGCTGGCGCGGACTGTTCCTGGTCGGTGCCCTGCCGATCGTCACCCTGCTCCCCCTCGCGGTGCTCCGGATGCCGGAGTCGCCGCAGTGGCTGGTCGCCCGCGACCGCACCGAGGACGCACGTCGGATCAGCGTGCGCACCGGCATCCCGGTGGACCTGGCACCGCCCTCCCCGACGCCGACCGAGCGCACCGAACGGATCGGGTTCTCCGCCCTGGCCCGCCGTCCGCTGCTCGCCCCGACCGCGCTGCTCGGCATGACGAGCTTCGCCGGACTGCTGCTGACCTATGGTCTCAACACCTGGCTGCCGCAGATCATGAAGTCGTCCGGCTTCGACACCAAGGGATCGCTGGGATTCCTGCTGGTGCTCAACGGCGGGGCGATCGTCGGCGGACTGATCGCCGCCCGGCTCGCCGACTCCCGCGGACCGCAGCGCATCGTGGCCACGTCGTTCTGCCTGGCCACCTTCGCCCTGATCGGCCTGACGCTGGGGCTGCCGCTGCCCATCCTGCTGATCGCGGTCGCGGTGGCCGGTACCGGCACCATCGGTACCCAGGTGCTGATCTACGGCTACGTGTCGAACTACTACCCGACCCGGGCGCGCGCGGCGGGTGTGGCGTGGTGCGCCGGATTCGGTCGGCTCGGCGGCATCGTCGGCCCGATGATCGGCGGCATGCTGATCGGTGCCGGGGTGTCGGCGGACTCGGCGTTCTACCTGTTCGCCGGGATCGCCCTGCTCGGCGCCGCCGCGACGCTGCTCGTGCCGCGCCGGGGCAGCACGCCCGCACCGGTCGCCGGCGACCACCGCCGTGACGCCGGATCGGCACTCGCCACCGGATGACCGATCCCGGCCGGTCATCGGTGCCGGTCCGGCGGCGGGCGCACATCCGGTGCACCCGCCGCCGCGGGCGTCGTGCAGCGGAGTCGCACCCGCACGACTCAGACGCAGCGAATCCTCGGTTCCGGCTCGTAGCGGACCGTTCGGGTGTGCCGGCTGATCTCGGCACCGGTCTTCGCATCGGTGATCACCCGGGTGTTCGACGTGGTGAATCCGCGCCCGCCACCACTGGCGATGCAGTCACTGCCGCGCGGGACCTTCTTGAGCTCCGGGGAGGTGTGCGCATAGCGCGCACCGGTGATCGACTCCACCTCGACGGTCTTGGTGCTCCACATCCGCACGGTCACCGCCGACGGGCTCCAGCTGGTCTCGATCAGGACGCCGTGCCGGGTGTCGTTGCCGATCACCAGGTCGATCGCGCCGTCGTACACCGTCGCCTCGCGCGCCTCCGGGTAGCGGGAGATGTAGTAGGAGTGCTCGGTGTGGTCGACGTCGGTGAGCCCGGCGAAGTAGGCGGCGTTGTACAGCGTGGTCGCGAACTGCGAGATGCCGCCGCCGACAGCGTTGGTGGCGCGGCCGTGGTCGATCACCGTGGAGGTCACATATCCCTGTGCCGAGCCGCGCGGGCCGGTGTGCCCGTTCAGGCTGAAGGTGCGTCCGGGCAGGATCAGCGCGCCGTCGACCGCCGCTGCGGTCAGGCGGATGTTCTCCCCCGACGCCGACGAGAAGCCGCCGGTGGTGAACTCCGAGACCAGTTCACGCACACCGAGCCCCCGGGCCTTCGCGGTGGTCAGTGTGGGGAGCAACGGGCGGTACACGGCCTCGGCGGACCGTGGGGCGGTGGCCGTGACGAGTACGTGCTCGATCGCGGCGAAGGTCTTCTCCCAGTCGATCGCCGCACCATCGCGCGACGGCACGACCTTCGGCGACCCGGAGGCGAGCGAGAACCGTGCGTTCACCGGCTTGGACTCCGAGCGCACCAGCCCGGCGAGCACCTTCTTGCCCCGGGTGCGGTCGATGTGCGGGACCAGGCCGCCGCGACCGTCGGGGACGAAGGTGAGAACCATGCCGATCTGTTCGGGGGTCAGCCGCACCGAGACGCGGTCACGGCCGGTGACGACGACGTCGGCGGAGACCGCGCGTTCGGCTGCGCCGTCGACGGTCGCGGCGACCACCGCGGCGCTCACCGTCGGCGAGAACGGTTCCATCGGGAGATCGACGGTGCTGCCGGTCAGCCACTCACGGGCCAGCACCGACGCCGCGGCGTCGCGGTCGACCCGTAGCCCGCCGCGAGGATTGTCGGCGACCGGCTCGGTCCCGTCGTAGTGCACGCCGCCCTCGACCGCGGCGCGTTCGAGATCGCCGCGCCGGGCGTCGATCGCCGACGACAGGGCCGTGGCGTCCACGCCGACCACCGGGTCGACGACGTGGGAACGCCCGAACAGCGCGAGTAACCGGCTGAACGGATTGCGGGGCTGGTCCCGGAGCCGGTCGGCGGTGGCCTCGGCGTCGAAGGTCAGACCCAGTTCATCCGGGCCGATCTGTGCCGAACCGGACGTGGTGCGCACCGAGACCGGCGCCTCGGTCCGGTCGGTCATCGCCGCGATCTGCGGCGACAGCTGCGCGGCCGACAGGTTTCCGGTGTCGCGACCGGCGGTCACCGCGCCGCGCGCGGTGTGTCCGTCGGTGACGAGCAGGTCGGCGGCGAGCAGCAGGGTTATGACGGAGGTCACACAGATCCCAACGCGGAGCACTGCCGTGATGCGGCGTCGCGGCGCGGATCTCACTGTGTCACTCATACCGAACAAATGTGGCAAATGCGACCCGGCCTCCTGATGCCGGATTGCGATCGAGGGCCTGGCGTGCGGACTATCCGCAGGCCAAGCCCTCGATATGGTTTGCGCCCCGGCTGAGCTGTCGGGTCGGGGGTCTGACAGCTCAACCGAAGCTAACCCGTATATCTACCCGCTCCTGCCGGGCGTTACAGCCCCCCACGCCCAACTGTTTGCAAATCGATATCCAACGATTGACGATCCTTCGACGACGACTGCCGGGCATCACGTTTGCGCAGGTCAGAGCGACCATACAGGTGCTGCCGTGTGTATATTGCGATCTACGTCACACCCAGCACCGGCGCCGGCAGACGAAACGGCCCCACCGCCGGAAACACCGGACGGTGGGGCCGCTCGAGCCACTGGTGAGGCCTACCGGAACTCAGCCCTCGATGATCGCGGTGACGCCCTGGCCACCGGCGGCACAGATCGAGATCAGCGCGCGACCGCCGCCGTTCTCCTTGATCTGCTTGGCGGCCTGCGCGACGATCCGGCCGCCGGTCGCGGCAAACGGGTGGCCGGCCGCCAGCGACGAGCCGTTGACGTTGAGCTTGGCGCGATCGATCGAGCCGAGCGCCTTGTCCAGGCCGAGGCGCTCCTTGCAGTACTCCTCGGACTCCCAGGCCTGCAGCGTCGCGAGCACGACCGATGCGAATGCCTCGTGGATCTCGTAGAAGTCGAAATCCTGCAGGGTGAGCCCGTTGCGGGCCAGCAGGCGCGGCACCGCGTAGGTCGGGGCCATCAGCAGACCGTCGGGGCCGTTGACGTAGTCGACGGCGGCGGTCTCGGAGTCGACGAAGTAGGCGAGCACCGGCAGCCCCTTCTCCTGCGCCCACTCGTCGGTCGACAGCAGCACCGTCGACGCGCCGTCGGTGAGCGGGGTGGAGTTGCCCGCGGTCATGGTGGCGTCGCCGAGGGAGACCCCGAAGACCGGCTTGAGCTTGGCCAGCTTCTCGGCGGTGGAGTCGCCGCGCAGGTTCTGGTCGCGGGTCAGCCCGAGGAACGGGGTGATCAGGTCGTCGAAGAAACCGGAATCGTAGGCGGCGGCCATCTTCTGGTGGCTGGCGGCGGCGAGCGCGTCCTGATCGGCCCGCTTGATGCCGAACTCCTTGGCGGTGATCGCGGCGTGGTCACCCATCGACATCCCGGTACGGGGCTCACCGTTGCGCGGGATCTCGATACCGAGCTGCGGCAGCACCTTCAGCACGCCGAGCAGCTGGTCCTTGGTGGAGCGGGCGCGGTTGACCTCGAGGAGCTGACGACGCATTCCCTCCGAGACACCGATCGGGGCGTCGGAGGTGGTGTCCACGCCACCGCCGACGGCGACGTCGTAACGCCCGCGTGCGATGCCGTCGGCGACCGCGGTGATCGCCTGCAGGCCGGTGCCGCAGGCCTGCTGGATGTCGAAGGCCGGGGTGTACGGCGAGAGTGCCGAGCCGAGGACACATTCGCGGATGAGATTGAAATCACGTGCATGCTTGAGCACCGCGCCACCGGCCACCATGCCGAGCTGCTCACCCTGCAGGCCGAAGCGCCCGACCAGCCCGTCGAGGGCCGCGGTGAACATGTCTTGGTTGCTGACCTTGGCGTATGCCTTGTCCTGCCGCGCGAACGGGATGCGGTTGCCGCCGAGGATCGCGACCGGACGCTCGGTACGGGTCTTGGGTGTGTTGGCCACGAGAGAACTCCCAGGGGTGTCGATTGGTGTCTATAGCGTATTCTTACTCCAGAGTAAGTTCGTTGTCGAACGGCGGCCACCCGGGTGGACGCCGACAATCCAGCACGAGACGTGCGAATCAGACAGAGGAGATCCACGTGGCTGCCAACGCCAACCCCGGCCTGTACTCGAGCTTCGTCCACTCCGGACCCGGTGCGTTCATCGCCAAGCAGGCCGGCCTGCCCGTGCCGCCGAGGCTGCGCCGCTACAAGCCGTCCGAGCCGCCGCTGCCCGGCCCCGTGCTGCTCGGCGGACAGGGCCGGCTGGTCGAGCCGTTGCGCGAGATCCTCGCCGACGACGACTACACCCTGATCCAGAACGCCACCACCGGCCGCAGCGCCGACAAGTACGGCGGCCTGGTCTTCGACGCCACCGGCATCACGAAGCCGGCCGAGCTGGAGCAGCTGTTCGAGTTCTTCCAGCCCGTCATGCGCTCCACCGCCGCCTGTGCGCGGTTCGTCGTCATCGGCACCACCCCGGAGCTGATCACCGACCCCGACGAGCACGTCGCCCAGCGCGCCCTCGAGGGCTTCACCCGCTCGCTCGGCAAGGAGCTGCTCAAGGGTTCCACCGTGCAGCTGGTGTACGTCTCCCCCGACGCCAAGACCGGTCTGACCGGCCTGGAGTCGACGCTGCGCTTCGTGCTGTCGGCGAAGTCGGCATTCGTCGACGCCCAGGTGATCCGGGTGGGCGCGGCCGACGCGACCGCCCCCGCGAGCTGGGATCGTCCGCTCGAGGGCAAGGTCGCCGTGGTCACCGGTGCCGCCCGCGGCATCGGCGCGACCATCGCCGAGGTCCTCTCCCGCGACGGCGCGCACGTCATCTGCGCCGACATCCCGGCCGCCGGTGAGGCGCTCGCCGAGACCGCCAACAAGGTCGGCGGCACCGCCTTCCCGCTGGACGTGTCCGCCCCCGACGCCGGGGACAAGCTCGCCGAGCACGCCCTGGAGCGTCACGGCGGCATCGACATCATCGTCAACAACGCCGGCATCACCCGCGACAAGCTGCTCGCGAACATGGACGACGCCCGCTGGAACTCGGTGATCTCGGTCAACCTGATCGCCCCGCAGCAGCTGGTCGGCGCACTCGTCGCCAAGGACGCCCTGCGCGCCGGCGGTGCCGTCGTGGACGTGTCGTCGATCGCCGGTATCGCGGGCAACCGCGGCCAGACCAACTACGGCGCCTCCAAGGCCGGCGTCATCGGTCTGGTGGACGCCTACGCCCCGATCCTCGCCGAGAAGGGCATCACCATCAACGCCGTCGCACCCGGCTTCATCGAGACCAAGATGACCGCGGCCATCCCGCTGGCCACCCGGGAGGCGGGCCGCCTGATGAGCTCGCTGCAGCAGGGCGGCCAGACCGTCGACGTCGCCGAGACCGTCGCCTACTTCGCCAACCCGGCCAGCAATGCGATCACCGGCAACGTGGTGCGCGTGTGCGGCCAGGGCTTCCTGGGGGCGTGATGAGCAAGACCATCGTCCTCGACGGCCCGCCGTCGACCGTCGAGGTCTACGGCAAGGCCGTGGCCGCCATGCTGCCGGTGATCGGCAAGTCGGGTCCGGTACGCCCGGACGCACCGCTGCCCGACACCCGCTACCGCCTCGAGAACGTCCGGGTGGACGCCGACGCCCTGTTGGCCTATACCCGGGCGACCGGTCAGCGGTTCGGCGCGACGCTACCGATCACCTATCCGTTCGTCCTGCAGTTCCCGCTCGCGATGAAGATCATGACCGACGACGACTTCCCTTTCGGTGCAGTCGGTTCGGTGCATCTGGAGAACACCGTCCATCGGCTGCGGCCGATCGGTGTGGACGAGCCGCTGACCATCGAGACACACGCGGAGAACCTGCGTGAGCACCGCAAGGGCATGTTGGTCGACATGATCAGCGAGTTCACCGTCGGCTCCGAGCTGGTGACCCGGCAGGTGGCCACCTTCCTCACCCAGCAGCGCACCAGCCTCTCGGATGCCCCGCGCGGCCCGCAACCGCGCGAGCAGGCCCCGCCGCCGCCGGATTCGGTTCTGGCCGTGGACCTGCACCGCATCCGTGAGTACGCGGCGGCATCGGGTGACCGCAATCCGATCCACATGGGCGACCTGCCGGCCAAGGCATTCGGCTTCCCGAAGGCCATCGCACACGGAATGTGGAGTGCCGCAGCGGCTGTGGCCAACGTCGAGGCCCAGCTGCCCGGCAACGTCGTCTACACCACCCGATGGGGCAAGCCGATCCTGTTGCCCGCCAAGGTGAACGTGTACACCCACCGCACCGGCGGACCCGGCGGCTTCGACATCTCGATCCTCAACCGGCGCAAGGGTTATCCGCACCTGACCGCGACCACCCGCGAGGGCTGAGTCCGGCTCCGCGCGTCACCGCACCACATATCCGCCCCACCACAGATCACCGTGGTGGGGCGGATCTGCGTTTGCGCGGCGAGGAGTGCGTCCGGTGCGGCGGAAGAACCGGTACCGGGGCGAGAGGGACCGGAGATCCCCACGCAGTACTCATCTGCGCGGTGAATCCACCACGCAGATGGGAGATGACCGCGCAGATGGGAGATGACCGCGCAGCGCGGAGATGCGCGCGCAGTTGCCCGGGCCGATGCCGTCGGGGCGCAGGGTCAGGGCGTGTGGACGCCGACACCCTTCAGGCCGCGCCAGGTGATACCGACCAGCAGGTCGGTGGCGGTGTCCAGGTCGACGTCGCCCTCGCTGATCCGGTCGGCGACGGCCTCACCGGCCCCGACCAGCGCGACGGCGGTCAGCTCGAAGTCGATGTCGCGGGCGCTCTCGACGGTGGTACCGCGGCGGATCAACCCGGCGACGGCCTCGACGACACGCTCACGGCTCTCGGTGACGATGCCGGCGAAGTTCGTGGTGCCGACGGCGACGCGGTAGAGCACCCGCCAGGACTCGCGGTGCTCGTGGACATAGCGGAGGAACTCGCGGACCACGGTGCGCGCCTGCTCGCTCTGGCGCAGGCCGGGGTCGAATCCCGTCGCCATCGCATCGATGAACCGGCCGGACTCACGGGCGATGCATGCGCTGAACAGCTCCTCCTTGGAGCCGTAGTACAGGTACAGCATCGGCTTGGAGATCTGCGCCTGCGCGGCGATGGAATCCATGGATGCGTCCCGGAAACCGTTCTCCGCGAACACCGTGACCGCGGCGTCGAGCATCTGCTGCTCGCGCACCGCGCGTGGCAGTCGCTTGGTTCCGCCGACCATCGTCGCCTCCAGACATTCTTGGCAGGGTATCGAGCTACCCTACCCGCAAACTTACCAGGCAGTAAGTTCATGCTTCGTCCGGAGGCCGATCGTCCGACTCTATCAGCAGGTCAGCTGCCCCTTGGCACGCAGGATGCGCACCACCGAGGCGTTGACCTTCTGCTCGCTCAGCTTCCCGGAGCGGACGGCGGCCTCGAGCCGGTCGAGCACCGCGGGCACCGCATCGGTGCTGATCCACAGCGCGATGTCGCCGCCGGCGACCAGGAACCGCTGCACCGCCTCGGGCAGCGGATACCGCTGGGTGATGGCCCCCATCCCGGACAGGTCGTCGGAGAACACGACGCCGTCGAACGCCGGGCCGCCGTAGGGCTGACCGGAGCGCAGCATCCCGATCGCCTTGGCGCTCAGGCTCGCCGGGGTGTCGCCGACGGTCAGCCCCGGCACGATGAGGTGACCGACCATCACCCCGGCGTTGCCCGGATCGCGCAGCAGCGTCTTGTACGGAACCAGGTCGGAACCGATCAGCTGACTCAGCGGCGGCGTGCGCACCACGCCCAGATGAGAGTCGCCCGACCCGTGACCGTGGCCCGGGAAGTGCTTGTACACCGGCATGATTCCGGCCGCCTGCAGCCCCTCGGCGAAGGCCTGCCCGTAGCGGGTGACGGTCTCCGGGTCGTCGGAGAACGAGCGGTCGCCGATCACCTCGTCGTCGGCCTCGTCGCTGACGTCGACGTCGGGGGCGAAGTCGACGGTGATGCCCTTGGCCTTCATCTGTTCGCCCAGCCGGGTGGCCAGGGCCCGCACCTGCTCGGGGGTCTGCGTACGGGCCAGCTCCCGCGCCGACGGGCTGTCGATACCGAGCGAGGACAGCCGCGACACCCGGCCGCCCTCCTGGTCGACGGTGACCATCAGCGGCACCGTCGACTTCGCCTGGACCTTCTTCAGGGCGGCGGGGTCGGTCAGGATCGACTTGTCGGTCCAGCTGCCGATGAAGATGCCGCCGACCGGCTCGGCCGAGACCAGCGAGAGCGCATCGGCGGTCCCGGTCACGCCGACCACGATCGACTGGCCGAGCTTCTGCCGCAGCGTCATCGACTCCAGTTCGTCGGCGCCGCAGCCCACCGGCACCACCGAGGCCGAGGCCGGACTGCTCGACGCGGCGCTCGACGGCGCCGACCGCGACGACGCGGTGGTCGTCGCCGACGAGGTCCCCCCGGCGGCCGGCGACGGGTCGGAGTCACACGCGGTGAAGATCGCCGTCACCGTGCCGAGTGCGGTGACCAGGCACAGCAGGTCGCGGACGGTGCGGGTTCGACGTCGTCGAGTTGAGCCCATGGCACGAGTCTGGCATGTACCCTCGGAACATGGATTCGCGGTCCATTTCCGCAGCTTCCCGGCCCGGCCCCGGTCGCGCCGACCCAGGGCGCGCCCAGGCCCTGATGATCGCCTTCGACGGCAGCCCCAACGCCGAACGTGCCGTCGTGTATGCCGGACAGTTCCTGCGCGCGCCGATCGCCCATGTGGTGACCGCATGGCAGCCCGGTGCCCTCAGCCCCACCCGGATGTCCACCCTCTCCGCCGGGATCCAGCCCTTCGTCGACACCGCGCCACTGGAGATCGAGGTCGACGACTCGCTGCGTGAGGAGGCCGCCGAGATCAACGCCCGCGGCGTGGCGATGGCCCGCGACGCCGGGCTCGAGGCCACCGGCACGCTGGTCGAGGTGGAGTCGACGGTGTGGGGTGCGCTGGTCGCCGCCGCCGACGCCCTCGACGTCGACCTGCTGGTGACCGGTACCCGCGGCGACACCGGCCTCAAGGCACTGCTGCACTCGAGCGTCGCCGAACGCGTCCTCCGGCACTGCCACCGCCCGGTGTTCATCGTCCCGGCCTCCTGCGACCAGCAACCCAGCGTCACGCCGTAGCGACGACGATTCCGGTGGGACCCGACGACGCTCCCGGTGCGACCCGACTCCGGATGATGCGCGGCCACCTCACCCCCCTCTGGCATGCCACCGTCTCGTTCGGTCCGCGCGGACGTCCCCTCGGCGCCGCCACCCGTGCGGCGATCGGCCTGGCCGTACCCCTCACGGTGCTCGTGGCGGCCGACCGGCTCGAGTGGGCGCTGTATGCCGGATTCGGCGCATTCGCCGCGGTCTACGGCCGCTACGACGATCACCGCAAGCGGATGTGGGTCCAGCTCGGCGCGGGGACGGCGATCGTCGTGTCGATGCTGCTGGGCACGCTGCTGTCCTGCCTGGACGCACCCCTGATCGTGCGTGCGGCGGTGATCGGCGTCGTCGCCGCCGTCGTCGCCCATCTCTCGTTCGGGCTCGCCGCGATCGTCGCCCTCTCCGGGCACTGGTACTGGGCATCGGTGGCCGCACTCACCGCCGTGACCGGCCAGAACACCTACTTCCGCCTGGCCCGTGGCGTGCAGCGCCTGGCCGGGACGGTGGTCGGGGTGCTGGTGGTGGGTGTGTTGTTCCTGGTCGGAACACCCACCGCGGTGCTGTTGGTCCTCGCCGTCATGTGCCAGGCCGCCGTGGAACTGTGCATCCAGTGGCATTACGCCATCGCATCGATGTTCATCACCCTGGCCGCCCTGATCATGGTGGATCTCGCCGGCCCCGCAGCCACCCGGCGGCCTGATCACCGACCGGCTGATGGAGACGCTGATCGGCGTCGGCGTGGGGTGTGCGGTCGCCCTCGCCTCGGCCGCCGCCACCCGGCTGCTCGGGCCGACCCACCGGTGATCGCGTGACCTGCCGGCCCTGCCGCGTCGCGATGGTAGTTTCTAGCCCATGCGCAACAACCGCCTGGTCGCCGGAGCCGTCGCCGGAGTCGCCGGCATCGTCGTCGGACTCGGTGCGGTGTTCCTCGGCGGCTTCCTGTCTGCGGAGAACAGCCCGTCCACCGACGTCAACAACATCAACCCCACCAACGGTTTCGTACAGGGTTCGGTCGACTACGGCTCACGGGGCGGCGCCGGCGACACCCAGTGACCGGCCCGACCTCCCCGGCATCACCGCGCCGTCCACTGCCGCGGTGACCCGCCGGTTGGGGCCGCGCGGCGTCGCGACCGCGGCCGTCGTCGCACTGCTGGTCTCCTTCCTGCAGTCACCCGGGCTGATCGCCGCCGACACCAAACTCGATCTCACCGCCGACCCGACCGGCTTCCTGGCCCGCGCGGCACACCTCTGGACACCGCAGGCCCCGCTCGGGCAGGTCCAGAACCAGGCCTACGGCTATTTCTTCCCGCACGGCGCGTTCTTCGCGCTCGGCGACCTCCTCGCGGTGCCGCCCTGGGTGACCCAGCGACTCTGGTGGGCGCTGCTGCTGACCGTCGGCTTCGTCGGTGTGGTGCGGCTGGCCGAGGCGCTGCGGATCGGGTCACCCGGCTCGCGGGTGCTGGCCGGCATCGTGTTCGTGCTCTCCCCGCGCGTCCTGACCACCCTGGGGTCGATCTCGTCGGAGACGCTGCCGATGATGCTCGCACCGTGGGTGCTGGCCCCGGTGGTCCGGGCACTCGACCATCCCGACGACGGCACGCCGCTGTGGCGCCATGCCGCGCGCTCGGGGGTGGCGGTGGCACTGATGGGTGCGGTCAACGCGGTCGCCACCCTCGCCGCGGTCGGGGTGTCGGTGGTGTGGTTCCTGCTGTGTGCGCGCGGCGACCTGCGCCGCTGGTGGCGGTTCGGCCTCGCCTGGACGGGTGTGGCCGTCCTGGCGTGCGCGTGGTGGGTGGTGCCGCTGCTGATCCTGTCGCGGGTGTCCCCGCCCTTCCTGGACTTCATCGAGTCGTCGCGGGTCACCACCCAGTGGGCGTCGCTGACCGAGGTGCTGCGCGGGACGTCGTCGTGGACACCGTTCGTCTCCCCCGAACGGGTCGCCGGTGCGGTGCTCGTCACCCAGCCGGCCGCCGTCCTGGCCACCGGCACCCTCGCCGCGGCCGGGCTGGCCGGACTGTGTATGCGGCACATGCCGTTCCGACGCCGCTGGGTGGTGATCCTCGGGGTCGGCCTGGTGCTCATGTGCAGCGGATACGCCGGCGGGCTGGGTTCGCCCGTCGCCGAACCGGTTCGGGTGTTCCTGGACGGCTCCGGCGCCTTCCTGCGCAACATCCACAAGTTCGAGCCGTTCCTGCGGCTGCCCCTGGTCCTCGGGCTGGCGCATCTGCTGGCGCGGGTCCCGTTCCCGGCCGCCGCGCCCCGACGGGAATGGCTGTCGGCGTTCGCACATCCGCAACGGTCCCGGCCGGTCGCCGCCGCGGTGGTCGTCGTGGTCGCCCTGGTGGGTGCCGGCTCGCTGATGTGGACCGGCCAGCTCACCCCCGACGGTGCCTACAAGGCGCTGCCGGGATACTGGCGGCAGACCGCGCAGTGGCTCGACGAGCATTCCGGCACCGACTCGGGTGCGCCGAGACGTGCTCTGGTGGTTCCCGGTTCGCCGTTCGCCGACCAGCTGTGGGGACTGACCCGCGACGAGGTCCTGCAGCCGTTGTCGTGGACGCCGTGGGCGGTGCGTGACGCGATCCCGCTGACCCCGCCGGGCGCGATCCGCGCGCTGGACGCGGTACAACGCGATCTCGCGAACGGCCGGCCGTCACCCGGCCTGGCTGCGACCCTGAGCGGGCAGGGCATCGGATTCGTGGTGCTGCGTGCCGATCTCGACCCGGAGACGTCACGATCGGCCCGCCCGCTGCTCGCCCAGCAGGCCCTCGACGGCTCGCCGGGCCTGCACCGGGTGGCGACCTTCGGCCCCGAGGTCAGCCAGACATCGGTCGACGGCGTGGTGCGCGACAACGGGTTACGGCCACCGATGCCCGCCGTCCAGATCTATGCGGTGGACGGCGACACCGGCACCGGACCGCGCCTGTCGGCGACCGCTCCGATGACCCGCATCGCCGGCGGACCGGAAGCCGTTGCCGCACTGAACGATGCACGGGCACGCCTGGGTGAGCCCGCGCTGGGTCCGGTACTGCTGGAATCCGATGCCCGGCGGGCCGGGCTGGCCGCCGGGCCGGTCGTGGTGACCGACACCCCCGCCGACCGCGAGGTGGACTTCGGCCGGGTCGACGACCACAGCTCGGCGATCCGCTCCCCCGACGATGCACGGCGAACCCAGAACGCCGCACCGGATTACCCGGTCGAGGACCAGCCGCTCACCGAGGGGCAGTGGCTGCTCGACAACCGGCCCGGCGAGGTGCGGGTGTCGACGTCGGGGTCGGCGGCCGACGCCACCCAGCCGGGCCAGACGTCACCGGCGAGCTCGGCGGCCGCGGCATTCGACGGCGATCCGTCCACGGCCTGGGCGAGCAGTGGCCTTTCCTCCGCCGTCGGCCGGTGGCTTCGACTCGACTTCGATTCTCCGCAAAGGGATCTGGCCCTACAGTTGACCACCGCCAAGGCCCTGGGGCCGGATGTGACGTCGGTGCTGGTGACCACCGAGGCGGGCACCACCGTCGCCTCCGGCCTGGAGCCGGGGAAACCGGTGACCGTCACCGCCCCCAGCGGGCCGACCCGCTGGGTGCAGATCACGGCCATCGCCACCGACGACGGCACGGCGGGAAATCAGTTCGCCCTCGCCGAGGTCGGCGTGGTGGACCTGGCCTCCGGGATGCCGCTGTCCATCCGCCACCGCGTGGTGCTGCCCGAGCTGCCCGCCGACACCCCGGTGTCGGGATGGCTGCTCACCCAGGAACTCTCGGGACGATCGGCATGTGTGACCGAACCGGCCGGCCAGGACCGCCGCGCCCGCGAGCACTGCGCCCCGGGCCTCGGACTGGCACCGGAGAACCCGGGAGTACTGACCCGCGCCTTGTCGGTGCCGTCGGCGACGGCGGTCGAGCCGACGATGGTGCTGCGCCCGACCCCCGGCGACGGACTCGACGCACTGCTGTCGGCGGCGGGCGGCATCCGCGCATCCGGTGCGTCGACGGTCAACGATCCGCGGGCATCGGCGTCGGCCGCGGTGGATGGCGATCCCGGAACCGTGTGGACCGCAGCCGAACCCGAGAAGAAGGGTGCATCACCGACGCTCACGCTGCGGCTGCCCGCACCGCAGACCGTCGAGTCGCTGCGGATCATCACCCCCGAGGGATATCCCGCGGCGCCGACCCGGGTGTCGGTGGACCTCGGCACCGGCCCGCAGAAACACACCCTCGGTGAGGACGGCGTGGTCACTCTGACCCCGGCGGTCACCGACACCATCAAGATCGGTCTGCTCGACCGTACCGACCTGCTCGACGTGAACAGCCTCGGATTCGCCAGTCCCGCACCGGTCGGCATCGCCGAGGTACAGATCACCCCGGCGCCGCCGGCCGCGCCCGCCGCCGACCGGCCGATCGACATCGGCTGCGACGCCGGGATCGGGATCACCGTGTCGGGCCAGGTGATCGGGATGTCGGTGCACACGACGGCCGCCGCGCTGCGCGCCGGCGAACCGGTGGTGGCCCGCCCCTGCTCGGCGGTGCCGGTGGGTCTCGGTGCGGGAGAACAGGAGTTGTCGGCGAACCCGGGATCGGCGTTCACCGTCGACGCCGTGTGGTTGCCCGTCGCCGGAACCGGCGCCGCTACGACCGGTGGCGACGCGGCCGGGACGCAGTATCCCGAGACCGGTACCTGGGCGGCCACCGCCCGCACCGTCACCGTGGATTCCGCTGCCGTGCAACGCATCCTGTCGGTCCCGGAGAGCACCAACCCGGGCTGGGTGGCCGAACTCGGCGGGCACACCCTGGAACCGGTGGTGGTCGACGGCTGGCAGCAGGGCTGGATCGTCGAGGCCGGCGAGTCCGGCACCGTGACCCTGTCGTTCCGCTACGACAGCCTCTACCGCTGGTCGCTGGTCGTCGGATTCGTGCTCCTGGCAGCACTGTTCGCACTCGCCTTCGGCCCCCGTCGATCACGGCACCACAGCGACGATCCCGAACCCGCCGGCGACACGCTCACCGCCGAGCACACCGTCGCGGACGATCAGTCACCCGCACCGGTCCCCGGCACCGCGTCAGCGGTCGTCGGCGCCGTCGGCTGGCTGGGTGCGTGCTGGTTGCTCGGCGGATGGTGGGGGCTCGGGGTCGGAATCGTCACCGGCGTCGGCGTACTCGTGCTCCGGCCGCCCGCGGTGGTGGTGACGGTGTTCGTCGCGATGATGCTCGCCACCGTCGGCCTGGCGTCGGGTCCGTGGCAGTCACCGACCGGCTATCACGGCTTCTCGTGGTGGGTTCAGTTGCCCGCTCTGGTCGCGGTGTCGTCGGTGATGGTCTCGGCACTGCTCGCCCCGGTCGTCGACGCGACGGCATCCGACGGACCCGCAACCGCCTGGCGGGACCGGATTCGCGCACTCTCGCGGCGCCGCAACCGGTCCCGGGCCGGTTCCTCGATGAAGGCATAGCTCGCCGCCGACACCCCGATGCTCAGTGCCAGGGTGAGACACCACACGAGCAGGGTGTCGCCGGCGAACGGGATGATCCCGAACAGCCCGAAGACCACCGCGAGGACGGCGACATGCCAGATGAAGATGCCGTACGACCAACGCCCCAGGGCCAGCATCCACGGCGAGGTGAGCACCCGGAACCGTCGTCGGGCGGCGGTCGAGCGGTGACCGGACGGGGCGTCGCACACCAGCGGGGCCAGCAAGGCGAATCCACACAGGGCGCCGAGCACCATCTTGATCGCGAACTGCCACGGCGCGAGGTCACCCAGGCCGGTCGGCCCGGCGATCGGGGTGCACGCCGCGGCATAGGCGACGACGAACAGCAGCCCCATCGCGCCGCGCCGGGCACCGGCCCGCTCGAGCATCCGGGTCAGGCGTGTCGACCCGCCGAGTTCGGCCGCACCGGACACCTCGGCGAGGAGCAGGCCTGCGATGAACCACGGCAGGTGCCCGAACACCCAGTTGGTGGGTTCGGTCCCGTCGGGCAGCGGCAGTGCGCGCCCCACCCACGCCCAGCCCAGGCTGATCACCCCGAGCCCGAGGAGCACCGGGACCCGCAGACCCACACGGGTGCCGCGCAGCCGGAACAGCCCGATCCCGAGAAACGGGAGCAGCAGATAGAAGCTGATCTCCACCGACAGACTCCACATCTGGGTCAGTCCGGCGGTCAGCGACAGCGGCACGTACACCTGGGTGAGGGTCAGGTTGGCGAGCCAGACGGTGAGGTCGGCGCCCCGCGCCTCCGGCAGCAGGGTGAGCACGGCCACCACCACGACCACATAGGCGGGCCAGATCCGGACCACGCGGTGACGCAGGTAGCGGCGCACCGCCGGACGCCGCGCCTGCCGGTGCGCCGCGGCCACCCAGTTACGCCACAGCAGGAACCCCGACAACGCGAAGAACACCGCCACCGCGAGATCGAGCCGGCCCAGGACGGGGCCGAGCACGGGGATGCCGACCGCCCCGGTCTGGAAGGCGACGTGGGTGGTGAGCACACCGATCGCGGCCACCGCACGCATCCCCTCGAGCTGCGGGAAGAACCTCCGGTACTCGGGGGTCTGCTCCTCGACGGTGTCGGCGGTTGCCGGGCTGGCGGTCTGTTCTGCGGTCATGCTGGGTCACAGGGTAGCGAGTGTCCGATTCACCTGCCGCTACCCTCGCCGTATGCCCGATTCCGGTGACCGCCCCGTTCCCGTGAGCGCACCACCCGCATCGAGCCGGTGGTCGACGCGCGATCTGATCGGCCCCACCCTGGTCTTCGTCGGCGGATTCCTGATCGCCGCCGCCCTCGCGCTGCCGACGCTGCTGGTCGGCCAGATGCGGCTGATCCCGCTGAGCACCGACGTCACGACGGTCGCCACGAGTGTCGGCGATCCCGAGCCGAATGCGACGATCCTCGACCGCTGCTCGCTGAACTCGCCGGCCGCCCGCACCGTGGGTGCCGAACTGGTGCGTCAGCAGCGGGTGGTGGCGGTGCAGCCGTCGGACAAGCGGGTGGTGACCCTGCAGGCGGGGACATCGGTGCAGGCCGAACGCATCTGGCTCGACGGGCGCGGCGTCGACGCCGACACCCCGCGCCCCGGGTCCGAGCAGCCCGCGGCCGACGGCGAGCCGGCGTGTACCGACGCGACGCTGTCGGCGATCAAGGACCGGGTGACCCTGGGCCGTCGGACCGCACTACCCGATCTGGGAGCGAATTCTTCTGGGGTGCGCGGTAATTCGGAGATCCAGTACGACAGCCACGCCGCTCCGGTGCAGGTTCCCGACCGCACCGGGTACACCTATGTGCTGCCGTTCGGCACCGACGCCGACGGCCTGCGGTTCTTCGACCCGGTCAGCAGGCGGTCGGTGCCGCTGGTCCACACCGGCACGACCCAGGTGGACGGACGTACGGCGCTGCGCTTCGTGGCCGACGTCCCCGACACCGACCTCGACGCGGTCGGCGCGGGCGCCGCCGACACCGGGGTGCCGGCCACCCGGATCACCCGGCCCGCGTCGTGGTTCGGCGTCGGCGGCGACCCGGCCCGTCCGCTCACCGCGACACTGCATCAGACCTCGCGCTGGGAGATCGCCGTCGACGAGGCGACCGGTGTGATCGTCGACGAGCGGATCGACGTCGACCAGGCCTATCGGATCGCCGATCCGACGCTGGACGGGTACCGGCTCACCAATCTCACCGCGACCTTCGCCTACGACCGGCAGACCCGTGCCGAACTCGCCGACCAGGCGCAACGGCTCGGGACGCCGCTGGTGATCTGGGGGCGTGTGGTGCCGATCGCCGCCGGGGTGCTGGGCGTGCTGGCCGTCGTCGGCGGGGCGGTGCTGACGGTGCGGGGCCGGGGCGATGCGCCCGACCATCAGACCGACCAGACCGAGACCGACGGGACCGAGACCGGCCAGGCCCGGACCGACGCCGACGGATCCCGGGCCGGATCAGACGTCTGACGTCTCCGGTTCAGACGGCGGTGCCGGTGTCGGGGACATGACCCGCAGGCAGTAGACCCCGGTGCCCACCGCCGCGACGGTCACGGTGATCGCCGCGGTCAGGGCCAGCGTGACGATGGAATGCACCACGGTCACGATGACGACGGCCTCGATCACCACCGCGACCCAGGTCCCGACGGCGACCCGGGTGCGGTCGGCGGCGATCGCCGCGAGCAGCACCACCTGCAGCACCGCCATCGCCGCGCCGGTGTAGGCGAACAGCCACAGGATGCCCACGAGCGGCCGGTACTCCTCCCCGATCACGATCGGCACCAGCGGTGCCGCCACCCCGGCACCCACGGTGACCAGCACCCCGATCACGGCGACCACCGCGACCGCCTGCCGCAGCGATGTGCGCGAGCGGGCCGGGTCGGCGAGCCGCGGATAGAGCACCACGCCGATCGCCTGCGGCAACCAGAACGCCGCCTTGGTGGCCACCGCACCCAGGCCGTAGATCCCGGCGTCGACCTCGTCGAGAGCGGTGCGTGAGAGCAGCAGGTCGATCGACACCGCGACGATCAGCACCAGCTGCACCTGGGACGCCCGCAGCACGCTGAGCGCCGACACCCGATCACGGGCACCGTCGCCGTCGGCGTCGCCATCCCGGCCGACCCGGCCGGGATGGAGCGGGCCGGTGCCGGTGGCCCGGACGGCCACGCCGACGATGCCCGCGGCCACCACCGCACCGAGCGTCCCGGCGGCCAGACCGCCGGCCGGCCCGGCACCCACGGCGAATGCCACCAGCATCGGCACCGAGCGCAGCGCACCGACGACGGCGAGCACCCAGGCGAGTGCCCGGAACTCCTGGCGGCCCTGCAGCACTCCCTGACCGGCCGCGATGATCACCAGCAGGGGTGCGGCGGCGAGCGCGGCGACGGTGGCGGGGATACCGGTGTCGGCGACCGCGGCGACGATCGGGACCGCGATCGCAGCGGTGACGAGAACCCCGAGGGTGGTGGTGATCGACACCCGGCGCAGGTTGCCTGCCCGGCCCCGGACGACCTCGCGCGCGATCACCGCCTGCAGCGCGAGGGCGGGCACGCCGAGGATCAGCATCGCCGACAGCAACCGCGCGAACTGCCCGTAGTCGCCGGGCAGCAGCCAGCGACCGGCCCCGACGTAGACGAGATAGGCCGCGATGTTGGCGACCATCGACCCCACGGCGACCCAGCCGAGGGCGCCGATCACGCCACGCACCCGCCCCGGACCGACCATGTGCTCAAGTCTGCCCGACCGCCGGTGGCGGGCGACCGGGTAGGGATCGTCGTGGGCGATGGGTGTGGAACCATGGAGAGTGGTTCATCGCCGCCAGGCGACGGTACGAGGTAAGGCCAGGGATGTACGACCAGAACGTCACCACTGACACCGATCCATCGGACATCGGATTCCGGATCGATCCGGTACTCGCACGAAGCTGGCTGCTGGTGAACGGCGCGCAGTATGCGCGATTCGCACCGGCTGCACGTTCGCGCGCCGACATCGTCGTCCTCGACATCGAGGACGCCGTCGCCCCCAAGGACAAGGAGGCCGCCCGCGACAACGTGGTGCGGTGGCTCGCCGAGAAGTCCGACGACCATCCCGGCGGCGCCGGGGACTGGGTGCGCGTCAACGGTTTCGGTACCCCGTGGTGGGCCGACGACCTCGAGGCGTTGTCGAAGACGTCGGTCGGCGGGGTCATGCTGGCGATGGTCGAGTCGATGGACCACGTCACCGAGACCGCCAAGCGGCTGCCGAACGTGCCGATCGTCGCACTGGTCGAGACCGCGCGCGGGCTGGAGCGGATCAGCGAGATCGCCACCGCCAAGGGCACCTTCCGGCTGGCATTCGGCATCGGCGACTTCCGCCGCGACACCGGCTTCGGCGACAACCCGATGACCCTGGCCTACGCGCGGTCCCGGTTCACCATCGCGGCCAAGGCGGCACACCTGCCGAGCGCGATCGACGGACCGACGGTCGGATCGGGTGCGCTGAAGCTGTCGGAGGCCACCGCGGTGAGCGTGGAGTTCGGGATGACCGGCAAGATCTGCCTCACCCCGGATCAGTGCCACCCGGTCAACGAGGGCCTCTCGCCGTCGCCGGACGACATCACCTGGGCGCGTGAGTTCTTCGCCGAGTTCGAGCGTGCCGGCGGCGAGATCCGCAACGGCTCGGATCTGCCGCGTATCGCCCGTGCCACCAAGATCCTGGATCTGGCCCGCGCCTACGCGGTGGTCGAGTCCGACTACGACGTCGACCCGGGCCATGTTCCGCCGCCGTCGGACACCTACCACTACTGACCGGTGAGTCGCGGTGCCACGGTGAGGGATCTACGACCGTGACCCGCATGCGCGTCCTGCCGGTGCTGTACCTGACCGGATTCGTGCTGGCCGCGGTGATCCTCGCGCCGCTCGCCACCCCCGGTCACCTGCTGTACCGGGATGCGGTGTCGACGCCGCGGTCGTTCGTGACCGACGCCGCGCTGGGTGTCGGCGACCTCGCTCCCCGTGCGGTGCCACAGGACTGGTTCGTCGCCCTCGCGAGTTCGGTGGTCGACGGCGGGATCGTGGTGGTCGTGATCCTGGCGGCCGCGCTGGTGTTCGCGGCGGTCGGGTTCGGCCGGTTGGCCTTTCGGCTGGTCCCGCAGGGCGGGCGCACCGGGGCGGTGGCCGCCGCGGTGGTGTCGGTGTGGAATCCGTATGTGGCCGAACGACTCCTCCAGGGACACTGGAGCCTGCTGGTCGGGTGGGCGACGCTCGGCTGGATCATCGTCGGGGTGGCCGATCTGGGGTCGTCCGGTCTGGGGTCGTCCGGTCTGGGGTCGTCCGGTCTGGGGTCGTCCGGTCTGGGGTCGTCCGGTCTGGGGCCGTCACCGCGGTGGGTGCGGTGGGTCCAGCTCGCCGGGCTGCTCGCGGTGGCCGGGCTGACCCCCACCGGGTCGGTGCTGGCGCTGATCGTGGCGGCGGTGACCGCGGCGGCGGTGGCACCCCGGCTCCTCCCGGGTTGTGCTGTGGTGTGGCTGTTCTCGGCGTCGCCCTGGCTGGTCGCCGCGGCGGCCGGGTCGGGGTCGGTGACCTCCGACGGCACCGCGGGGGCCCGCGCGTTCGGGCTGCGGTCGGAGCCCGGCCTCGGACCGCTGGGGACCGCGTTGGGATCGGGCGGGATCTGGAATGCCGACGCCGTCCCGGCCAGCCGCACCATGTGGTGGGCCGCGGTGGCCACCGCATGTCTGCTCGTGGTGATCGTGGTCGGGTTGGTCGGGGTGTGGCGCAGCCGGGCGTCGATGGCCGTGGCCGATCGCCGGATGCTGTGCGCCCTGGGCATTCTGGCAGCGGTGACGGTGGTCCTGGTGGCGCTGACCGCCACCGGTGCCGGCCGCACCGTACTGGGTGCGGTGATCGACGCGATCCCCGGTGCGGGCCTGCTCCGCGACGCACAGAAGTGGCTGGCGCTGGTCACCCCGCTGTTCGCGGTGGGTGCGGCCGGGGCGATCGCGGTGTTCCGACGCCATGTCCCTTCCGGTTTCGCGCTCGCGGTGGTCGGACTGCTGGTGGTCGCGCCGCTACCCGATCTGGCCTGGGGCGTCGGCGGGAAAGTGGCACCGGTGCACTATCCGGCGGACTGGCAGGCGGTTGCCGCGATGGTCCCCGCAGATCGGGGCGCGGTGGCGTTGTGGCCGTCGGATACGGTGCGCCGATACCGATTCGCCGACACCGTATCCCTCGACCCGGCGGCCCGGATGCTGGCCGCCCCGGTGATCGAGTCGGGCGAGCTCCGCGTCGACGGCGTGGTGGTCGACCCGGCCGCCCCCGATGCGCAACGGGTGGATGCGGTTCTGGCCACCGGTGGCGATCCCGCCGAGCTGGCCCGGCTCGGCGTCGGGTGGGTCCTGGTGGAACGCACGGGCTCCGAGGACATCGGCGTTCCGGACGATCTCGCCACGCGGGCACCGGTTTTCGCCGGGGACGATCTCGTCCTGTTCCAGATCGACGGCGTCCGGACCGAGCGCGCGTCGAGCACCGCACGTGCCGCCGCGTGGACAGCACACATCGTCTGGCTCACACTCATCGTGGCCGGTACAGGTGCGGTACTCGGAGCCGCACTGGGCCGATACCGTAAGAATCCTCAGCGCCGCAGCATCTTCTGGCGCCGCAGCATCTCCTAGCGCCGCAACATCTCCTAACGCCACAAGCGCGCGAACACCGACAGCATCTCGTCGGCGGTCGCACCCCACGAGTAGCGCTGCGACTTGCGGTGTGCGGCGTCACCGAGCCGGCTCGCCTCATCCGGGTTGTCGATGAGTTTTCTGGCGGCGCTGGTGAATTCGTCGATCCCGTCGACGAGCAGACCGGTCTTGCCGTCCTCGACGGAATCCATCAGACCCACCGAACTGCGGTAGCCGATGGTCGGGACACCGTGCTGGGCGGCCTCCATCACCGCGAGCCCCCAGCCTTCCTTGCGTGAGGGCATGAGGTGCACGCGCGCCCGGGCCAGGATCTGGTGTTTGACGGTCTCGGTGACGTGTCCATGGAAGTCCACCGCCTCGTCGACGCCGAGATCGCGTGCACGGGAGATCAATTCGTCCGACCACCATCCGCCACCGATCACGTCGAGTTCCACGTCGACACCGGCGCGGCGCAGGTCGGCCAGGGCGATCAGGGCGTGTTCGACCTGTTTGTGCGGCACCAGCCGCGACAGCACACACATCCGGACCGGGCCGTCGGGCCCGGCGGGTCGCGGGGGTATGCCCGCGGGAACGGGGTCGAGCCCGTTGCGGATCACGGTGATCCGGCCGTCGTCGACGCCGAGGTCGACGAGTTCGCGTTTGGACGGGGCCGACACGGTGACGTAGTGGTTGCGGCGATGCACCCACGGCGACACCCGGGATTCGAGGAACCAGCCGAGGTGCCCGAGCGCGCGGCCGGCGACCGGCCACTGTTCGCGATGGCAGTGGTGCACCAGCAGGATGGTCGGTGCGCGGGTGACGAGGGTGGCGAAGAACGGCATCCCGTTCTGGGTGTCGATCACGACGTCGGGGGCGTATCCGGCCAGCGGACCCCGGCCGAGACGTCCGGCGAGGATCGTCAACAGCGCACGCGGGTAGACGCCCAGGCGTCCGCCTGCGCGGAGGATGCGCACGCCGTCGCGGTGTTCGGTGCGTGGCGCCCCAGGGTACTGCGCGGTCACGAGGGTGACGTCGGAGCCGCGGGCGGCGAGCTCGCGGCCGACGCTCTCGAGGTAGCGCTCGCTGCCGCCACCCTGCGGGTGGCCGGTGTCGCGCCAGCACAGCAGCAGCACGCGGGACGGAGGAGTCATCGGGATACAGGGTAGCCACCCGGGTGGACCGCGCGGTGCAGACCTGGATGCCGGCGTCGTCCCGATCCATCCGAGGTGACCGGAAGGGTGCGTTCCGGCGGCGACCCGTAGTAGCGTGGAGAAGCGAGAACTCCGTTGTACGCCTTAAGGATTCGAGGAAACACATGGCAATTCACGCATGGATCGGCAGGGCGGGTACGGCGGTCGCGACCGGGTTGGTCGGCGCCGTCGCCTATGACGCGGTTCGCGCCGTCGTGCGCCGGGCACCGCTGCGCGAGGGGGCTGTGGTGGCCACGGCGTGGGGGCTGCGCGGAACGCGCAAGGCCGAGGAGGTCGCGGAGTCGGTGCGACTCAACACCGCCGACATCGTCGCCGAGGCCAAGGACCGGATCGGCGAGGAGTCCACCCCACCGGGAACCGCCGTCACCCATTCCCACGACCACGATCACTGACCCGTGCCCGCCCCATCAGCGGCAGTCGACATCGCCGAGCTGGGCATCACGGTCCGGTCCGCGGCCGCCGGACGGATACGCCTGACCGTCCCGTGGCTGCGCGTGACCAGCCGATTCGACGCCGACCGGCGTGCGGTGGCGATCGAGGAGAGCGTCGCGCACGTCGGCGGGGTGCGCGCCGTCCACGCCTATCCGCGCACCGCATCGGTGATCGTGTGGTTGCGGGCCGACACCGACCGGGATGCCATCGACCAGGCGATCGCCGCGGCCACCGTCGTCGACCGGGCCGGGCTGCCCGACCGCGCACCGCACTCGGCCGATGTCACCAACGCCGATCTGCTGCGCATGGGAATCGGCGCCGGCGCCCTGGTCCTGCTGGGTTTCCGCCGTTACGGCTTCCGCCGCCCGCCGCTGCTCGGTCCGGCCTCACGCACCGCCGCCACCGGGGTCACGATCTTCGCCGGGTATCCGTTCCTCCGCGGCGCGCTGCGCTCGTTGCGCGGTGGGCGGGCCGGCACCGACGCCCTGGTGTCGGCGGCCACCATCGCGAGCCTGCTGCTACGCGAGAACGTCGTCGCGCTGACCGTGTTGTGGCTGCTCAACATCGGTGAGTTCCTGCAGGACCTCACCCTGCGCCGCACCCGCCGCGCCATCTCCGACCTGTTGCGCGGCACCCAGGACACCGCGTGGATGCGACTCGACGACGGCACCGAGATCCAGGTCCCCGTCGACTCGCTGCGTGTCGGCGACGCGGTGATCGTGCACGAGCAGGTCGCCGTCGCCGTCGACGGGGTGGTGGTCGACGGTCAGGCGGTGGTCGACCAGTCCGCCCTCACCGGCGAGAACCTGCCGGTCACCAAGGATGTCGGCGACCGCGTCCAGGCCGGTTCGGTGGTGCTCACCGGACGGATCGTGATCACCGCCGACGCCGTCGGCGACGACACGTCGATCGGCCGCATCATCGGCCGGGTCGAGGAGGCGCAGCGCGACCGGGCACCCATCCAGACCGTCGGCGAGAACTTCTCCCGGCGCTTCGTCCCCGCCTCGTTCGCGTTGTCGGCGCTGACATTGCTGGTCACCCGGGATCTGCGTCGTGCGATGACGATGCTGCTCATCGCGTGCCCGTGCGCAGTGGGGCTGTCCACCCCGACCGCCATCAGCGGTGCGATCGGCAACGGCGCCCGCCGCGGCATCCTGATCAAGGGCGGGTCACACCTGGAGGCGTCGGGGCGGATCTCGGCGATGGTCTTCGACAAAACCGGCACGCTGACCGTGGGACGTCCGGTGGTCACCAACGTGGTGTCGTTCTCCGGCGACTGGCAGCCCGAGCAGGTCCTCGCGTATGCGGCGAGTTCGGAGATCCACTCGCGTCATCCGCTGGCCGAGGCGGTCATCCGGTCGACCGAGGAACGGCGGATCGAGATCCCCACCCACGCCGACTGCGAGGTCATCGTCGGGCTGGGTATGCGCACCCGGGCCGACGACGGCCGGGTGTTGCTGCTCGGCAATCCGTCCCTGCTCGACCGGCATGGTGTGGCGATCTCCGACGACGCCCTGGGCTGGGTGGAGCGGTTGCGACGCGCCGGTGAGACACCGCTGCTGCTCGCCGTGGACGGCACGCTGGTGGGGCTGGTCAGCCTGTCCGACGAGGTGCGGCCCGAGGCGCGGGAGGTGATCGATGCGCTGCGTGCGAGCGGTGTCACCGAGATCGCGATGCTGACCGGCGACCATCCGGTCACCGCCGCCACCATCGCCGCGCAACTGGGCATCGACCGGTGGGCGGCGGAGGTGACCCCCGACGACAAGCTGGCCGTGGTGCGCGAGCTCCAGTCGCTGGGGCACGTGGTGGCGATGGTCGGCGACGGCATCAACGACGCCCCCGCCCTGGCCGCCGCGGACATCGGCATCGCGATGGGTCTCGCCGGTACCGATGTCGCGGTGGAGACCGCCGACATCGCGCTGGCCGGCGACGATCTGCGCAAGCTGCTCGACATCCGGGACCTCGGTGCACACACCGTCGAGGTGATCCGGCAGAACTACGGCATGTCGATCGCGGTCAACGGGCTCGGGCTGGCAATCGGCGCGGGTGGTGCGTTGTCGCCGGTGCTGGCGGCGGTGCTGCACAATGCGTCGTCGGTCGCGGTGGTGCTCAACAGCTCTCGCCTCATCCGGTATCAGGTCGAGCCTGCCCGGCCCCCGCATCGCGGCTGACCGGCCGGGGGTCAGCCGGGATGCCCGGCCCCGGTGCGGTCGCGCTCGGCGGCCAGCACCGAGGCGAGCAGCCGCCACCGGCGATGGCGGTGCCGGAACATCAGCCGCACGAATATCGCGGCCACCAGACCCCGGGCCCCGGATTCCACCTCCACCTCGTCGGTGTAGCGGCAGGTGGTCGCCGATGTCGGTTCGAAGGTCAACCGGTGGTTCCACACATGGACCGGACCGCCGCGTTCGCGGGTGTAGATCTCGAGGTCGTCGAGGCGGACGATCTCGATCTGATGTGTCCAGGACGGGATCACCCCCAGCCAGCGCACCCGGCCGCGGGCCCGGAACCCCGGTGTGACGGCGACGTCGGGCGGCGGCGCCTGCTCCATCGAGAAGCTCAGCACGGGGGCCAGCACGAACTGCATGACCTCGGGGACGGCGGCGAGTTCACGCACGCGCGCGGCGGAGAGCGGAAGGTCGGTGGTCAGGGAAACGATCGTCATCGGTGACGCTCCTCTGGTCCGGGGGTGATCGGCCTGTTCGCAGCCTAACCTTTTCGACAACTGTTTTCGATAGTTCGGGGTGTCGGGCGGTCCCCGGCCACGCCCTAGACTCGACCGGGTGTCCAGAGCCCAGACCTCGACGCGACGGTTCGCGCAGATCGCCACCTTCCGCCGGGCCGTCGGCCTCCTCTCCGACTTCCGATTCGAGCAGACCGACCCGGCCCGGTTCTACGGCGCGCTCGCCGAGGACACCGCCCGGATGGTCGAGGCCTTCGCCGCCGACGACGCGACCGGCGGTCTCGATGGCGCGGTGATCCTCGACGTGGGTGGCGGGCCCGGCTACTTCGCCGACGCCTTCGATGCGCGGGGTGCCCACTATCTGGCGGCCGAGCCCGATCCCGCCGAGATGCACGCCGGTGGTCTCGAGCACCGCGGTACCGTGCGGGCGTCGGGTCAGCATCTGCCGTTCGCCGACGGGTCGATGGACATCACCCTGTCGTCCAACGTCGTCGAACACACCTCACGGCCATGGGAGATGGCCGACGAGATGATCCGTGTGACACGCCCGGGCGGGATCGTGATCGTCAGCTACACGTTGTGGTGGGGGCCGTTCGGTGGTCACGAGATGGGGCTGACCCACTACGCGGGCGGACATCGTGCGGCTCGCTGGTACACCCGACGCCACGGTCATCCGCCCAAGAACCTCTACGGCACTTCCCTGTTCAAGGTCACTGCCACCGAGGGACTCCGGTGGGCGAGGTCGCGCACCGATGTCGCCGACGTCGTCGCCACCTTCCCCCGGTACGTGCCCGCATGGGCATGGTGGGTGCTGCGAATCCCGGTGTTACGCGAAGTCGTTGCCACCAATCTCGTTGTGGTGCTGCAGAAGAGTTAGTACCACCACCCGGTCGAGCAGCGCGACCGGCGGCGATGT
>NZ_BCNF01000071.1 GCF_001485495.1 Gordonia desulfuricans NBRC 100010
AACCGAGTTCGGCTGTCTGAGGTTTCGACTCAGGTCCTCGCGATGCTCGGTCCTGGCTCAACCACCCACAGGGCGTTGCCCATTGAGATTGGATAGCGGTGGTTGGGTTGACGAGTTCGTCGCTTGCTTGTTGTCGGCGCAACCACCAATGGCCAGTTGATGGTTGATCGGTGTTGCTCGTCAGAGGTCGGTGTCCGACGACGGGAGGTCGTCGTCGAGTGAGGTCACATTGCCCTCGTCGTCGACGGCGGTGTCGTAGAAGCCGTCACCGTCGATGTCCAGGGCGATGGCGTCGGTCTCGCCGTCACCATCGGTGTCGAGCTCGGCGAGATCGGTGAGACCGTCGCCGTCGGTGTCGGTCTCGACCAGGTCGGCAACGCCGTCTCCGTCGGTGTCGCTGATCAGGGTCTCGGTGATGCCGTCACCGTCGAGATCGGCCTCGACGACGTCGATGATTCCGTCTCCGTCGGTGTCGTAGGCGATCGCGTCGTTGATGCCGTCGCCGTCGGTGTCCACATGCTGGCTGCTCATTGTCGTTTCCTTCGGGGTTGGGGTGTTTGTGCTTCTGTCTGGTTGGAGGGCTGCGGGGCGGGGAATGTTCCCGGTGTCGGCCAAGTCATCTGGAGAACCGACCCCCTGGCTCAGCGGAGATCTGCGAGCAGGTCGGCGAGGAGGGCGCGTGCCCGCGAGATGCGGCTGCGTACCGTCTGCAGGCCGATGCCCTGCACCTCGGCGATGTCGGCATACGAGAGGTCGCCGTAGACGCGCAGCACGAATGTGGCGCGGTAGGCGTCGGGCACCTGGGCGAGGGCGTCGGCGATCCGGTCGGCGACGACGATCTGGCCGGCGACGTCGACATCCGCGGAGAAGTCCACGTCGTCGATGTTGTCGGCGTCGGATCGCTTGCGGATCTGTGCCAGTGCGGCATTGGAGGCGATCCGGAACAGCCACGTGGACAGTCGCGCGTCGCCGCGAAATCGGGGCAGGGCGCGCCAGGCGGCCACGAGTGCCTCCTGCAGCGCGTCCTCGGCGTCGGTGCGATTGCCCGTGGTGCGCAGGCAGATCGCCCACATCCGGTCGCGATGGGCACCGACCAGTTCGGTGAAAGCGGCCTCGTCGCCGGTCTGGGCACGGGCGAGGAGTTCGGCCTCGGTGAGGTCGCCGGGGATCGGACGCACGCGCTCATCGTAGGGACGTCGACGGCCGCGTACCCAGGCTTCGCGCCCGAAATGTCGGCAAACTGTATACCCGGGAATCTGGGGGTGGGTGGACTCAGAAGTCCAGGTCATCGCCGGTGTCGGGGTCGTCGGCGGCACCGGTGGGATCGTCGGCGGCCTCGTCCCACAGCGTGTCCGCATCGGCCGGCCAGCCGAGGTCCGACGAGGTGTCGTCGTCATCATCGTCGACCGAAACGGTCTCGGCGACAGACACTTCCGAGTCGTCGGAAGCCTGTTCGCCGGCCGGCTCGGTGAGCGAGTCGTCGGCCTCACGGTCGGGATCGAAGGCCGCCGACAACGCCGTGTCCCACGTGTCGGCGGGCACGTCGAGGCCGGTCACCGGGTCGTGCTCGCCGATCCAGGTGTCGATGTCGGTGTCTTCGCTCATCGTTTCCCTCCCACGTCTGCGGTCATACTCTGTTGGAGTCCGGCCGGGCCGGAATAGTTCCCGGCGGGTGATCTCTCGACACGGAAGGCGGGTCGGTGGGCGAGCGTACGACTCTGCGCGGCAGGCTGGATGCGCTGCTCGACGAGGTCGCCACCATCACCGGCGACGACACCGACGTCGCGGCATTGCGCGCCGGACTCGATGCCCCGCTCACGGTGGCCCTCACCGGCCGGGTCAGCTCCGGCAAGTCGACGCTGCTCAACGCGCTGGTCGGGGATCGCGTGGCCCCCACCGACCGCACCGAATGCACCAAGGTCGCCACCCTGTACCGGGCCGGCTCACCGTCGCGGGTCGAGGTGGTGGGCCTCGACGGGACCGTTACCGAGTTCCCGGGTCAGATGCGCGGCGACCTCGGCCGGCCGTCGTCGGAGATCGACCATGCCGTCGCCTACACCCCGTCCCGGCTGCTCCGCGACCACTTCCAGGTGATCGACACCCCCGGGCTGTCGGGGTTCACCGACACCGCCGAGACGGCGACCCGCCGCGTCTTCGCCGGAACCGGCAGCCTGCCGCGACCGGATGTGGTGCTGTTCCTGCTCGACGACGTCGGCGGTCCCAAGGCCGACGAGGTGGAGATCCTCCGCCGCTCGGGGGCATCGGCGCAGAACACCATCCTGGTGATCTCGCAGGCCGACCTCATCGCCGCCGACAACCCGATGCTCAAGGCACTCGAGATCGCCCGGCGCATCCAGCGGCGATTCCCGGCGACCGCCGGCGCGGTGGTGCCGGTGTCGGGGCTGATGGCCGAGGCCGGGATCTGCGGCGTCACCGAACGCGAGACCGCGCAGATCGCCCGCCGCGGCGACCTCGAGGACTGGGAGCTGTTCGCCGTCCTGGACGGATCCGAACCGGCGCCGCCGGGTCTCGACGTCGAGATGCTGGGCCGCCTCGAACAGCTCGTCGGGACCTACGCGATGGAAGCCGGCGGTGCGGCGGCCGCATCCGGGGCGCAGGCGTACTGCTCGTGGCTGCAACGGGTCTCGGGGATCGCCGACCTCCGGCAGGCGATCGGACGACGCTTCGTCGCCGTCGGTGACGTCCTCAAGGCCCGTACCCTGCTGGCCGACCTGCAGACCCTCGCCCGCCAGGAGCCGATGGTGCGCAACGGTTCCGGGGCATCGATCCGCACCGCCCTCGAACGTGCCGAGCTCGCACCGGAACTCCACCGGCTGCGTGAGGTGTCGGCGCTGGAGGCGCTGTCGCGGTGGCATCCGGACAGTGAGGTGTCTGCGGAGCTGGGACATGCTGTGGCGGTGCGTGATCCACGTATCCTGCTGGGTCTGCCGCCCACCGCGGGCCCCGCCGACGTCGACACCGCCGCCCGCACCCGCGCGATAGCCCATCGAACCGGTCGCGGGCGGGCGCGGACCTCGGCCGAACGGGAGGCGATGCTGGTGCTGGAACAGACCTATCAGTTGGTGCGACGCGGAATGTGGGGATCCTGATGGCGGCACCGGAGATCGACGTCGAGAAGAAGCCGGCGGCCGACAGCGCCGATGCCGTCCTGCGGTCCGCACTCGCGCTGCTGCGCAAACACGGTGAGATCGAGGTCGCCGACCGCGCTGAACGCGTGCGCGCCCAGCCCGCCCCGGACGGGGGAGTGGTGGTGGTCGGCGAGGTCAGCCGCGGCAAGAGCTCGCTGGTCAACGCACTCGTCGGACAACCGGGGCTGGCGCCGGTCGACGTCGAACTGGCCACCAGCGTGCACGTGCGGTTCGTCCCGGCCACCGACGAACTGCCGGTCGGCGCCGCCGACATCGAGTTCCCCGGCACCACCACACGGATCGACGCCGCCGACCTCGCCGACTGGGTGACCGTCGACGGCCCGGGTGCCGGTGAACTCGACGAGACGGCGCTGCCCGTGGTGTCGGCGCGGGTGGGGATCGACTCCGCACTGTTGCCGGACACGATCATCGTCGACACCCCGGGGGCCGGGTCGATGATCCCCGAACACGCCGAGTCCGCGGTCGCCGCGGTGCGCGGCGCGGGGGTGCTGGTGATGGTCTGCGATGCGACCGCACCGTTGAGCGCCCCCGAACTGGACTTCCTGTCCCGGCTGGGCGCGGAACTGTCGGCGGTGGTCATCGTGGTCACCAAGACCGACCTCGTGATGCGCCAGTGGCGGGCGATCGTGACCGAGAACCGTGATCTGATCGCCCGGCACGCACCACGATTCGCACACGCACCGATCATCGGGGTGTCCACCCGGATCGCTGGGCAGGCGGCCGGGATCACCGACCCCGACCGTGCGGCCCGAGCACTCGCGGCGTCGGGCATCCCGGATCTCGTCGCCGCGCTGAAACCCCTGGTACGCAGCACCTCCACGGCACCGGAACGCAATGCGCTGCAGGTCGCGTTCACCGGACTCGACACCGTACGCGCCCGGCTGCTCGTCGACCTGAAGACCGCGCGCGCCGCACCGGAGGTGGTCGCCGACGTCGAGACCGAACGTGCTCGCCTCACCGCGCTGAAGGACCACAAACGCGAGTGGGCGACGAGGCTGCAGCAGGATCTGGCCGCGCTGTCGGTGCGCGCCGACGACATGCTGCGCGAGGAGTTCGACGTTCTCCAGGATCGGTGGACCGCACAGATCGACCGGCTGCACTTCTATGCCGTGCCGCGGGCCTCGCAGCAGCTGGTGGGGCAGATGGTGGTGGATCTGGAGGCGGTGGCCCGGCGGGTCGGGCAGGCCTACGTCGACGGGATCGCCGACATCGCCGACGACCTCTTCGCCGACACCGAACTGCGTTCGTCGGTGCTCGACGGCCTGGCCGAGGCCACCGACGACCTGGAACTCCGTGGCGAGAAGAAGGTCTCGCCGTGGAAGAACCTGCTCGACCCGGTGCTGTTCAGCGTGATGGCCTCCGGTGGTCCGCTCGCGCTGATCCCCGGGATCGGGATGGTGGCCTTTCCGGTGTGGGCGGGGGTGGTCCTCGGTTTCCGCGCGGCCCGCGCGGGCAAGGAGAACCACCGGAAGTGGCTCACCAAGGCGGTCGCCGACATGAAAGGTGATGTCCGCTCGCAGCTCAAGGCGCTCAACGCGCAGGCCGCCGGTGATCTGCGGATCGCCTACGACGCGGTGCTGGAGAAGTCGCTCGCCGAGTCGGCACGGATCATCAACGAGGCCGCGGCGGAGTCCAAGAAGTCCGCCGAGGAACGGAAGCAGACCGCCGCCGACGTGCGCGCCCGGATCGGCACCGTCGACACGGTGCGCAAGAACATCATCACGGTGTTGCGACGCCCCGTGGGATGACGCAGAGTGAGGCGATGGACTCCGAGCGCAGGCCCGTGCTGTGCATCGACCTCGGCGCCACCGGTGTTGCCGCGGCCCGTCGGGTCGGCCGTGATGCGCCGGTCCCCGTGCCGCTGGGCCGATCCGGACCGACGATGCCGACGGCGGTGTTCGCCGACGGGTCGACGCTGGTGGTCGGCGAGGAGGCGTTGCGTCAGCGGGACCGCCGGCCGGACGCGGTGGAGGAGTCGCCCCGATCACGGATCGCCGAGGCCGATATCGAACTCGGTGACCGGCCCTGGCCTGTCGTCGACGTGCTCGCCACGGTGCTCGCCCACGTCCGGCGGGCTGCGGCGGATGCCGCGGGGGCGTCCGGGTCCGGGGCATTCGACACGGTGATCCTGACCCATCCCGACATGTGGGCCGGCCGCCGCACGGGTGTGCTGCAGGCCGCGGCCGAGCGGGCCGGGATCCGGCGCGAGCAGATCAGGCTCGTACCCCAATCCCTCGCAGCTGCCTGGTATCAGGCATATCGGGGAACCGAGGTGGGGGAGGGCCGGCCGGTCTGTGTGGTCGACATCGGTGCCGACACCTGCGATGTGAGCGTGCTGCACGCCGACGGCACAGGGGGTTTCACCGTCACCGACGCTCACAGCGCCGCGGTTGCCGGCCGGGACATCGACGGCCGGCTGACGGAGTGGGTACTCGAGGAGGCCGCACATCTCGATCCGGCTCTGCCCGAACTGATCCGGACGTCGGGGGAGGAGATCGCCCTCGCCGACGCCGTCCGCGCCGCCAAGGAGGCGCTGTCGGAGGCGGCGCAGACATCGGTGGTCCTCCCCGGCGTCGACCGGTCGCTGTTGCTGACCCGACGCGAGTTCGAGGAGATGATCGCACCCGTCGTCGCCCGGATCGTGGGCGTGGTGACCGATGCGCTCGCCGACGTGGACGGTGAGCCCGTGCTGTATCCGATCGGCGGGACGAGTGCGATCCCGGCGGTGGCCTCGGCGCTCGCCGCGATCGGGCGGGTGGTGCAGCACGATGATCCGAGAACCGTTGTCGCGCAGGGCGGTCTGCTCCCGCCGGTGACGGTGCGCCGAACCCCGGCGCGCGGAACCCAGGCGCGTGGAATACAGGCGGGTGGAACCCAGGCACCTGCTCCGATCGGTCACCGGATCACGGCGCCGGTCGTCGAGGCGGGTGCCGTCGTCGAGGAACTGCTCTGCGCCCCAGGTCAATCCGTGCGCACCGGGCAGCCGTTGGCACGGATCCGGGTGGCACAGGGCGTTCTCGCCCTCGAATCCCCGGTCGACGGGGTGCTCGCCGCGATCGACCTGCGGCCGGGTGTACCGCTGCGGCCGGGAGTGGTGTTCGCCGCGATCGGCACACCCGGTCTGTCCCGCGAGACGTGGCCGGGTCTGCACCGGGTACCGGCGGTGCTCACGGCCGGTGACCGCCCGCGTGCACGCGGCGGGCGCCGCAGCGCACGCTGAACCGATCGCCGTCGAGATCACCTATTGCGCATACCGATACGGGAGATACTGGACGTTCCAGCGGTTGCCGTCGGGGTCGCTGAAGTACACGAAATGCCCCCAGGACTGGATGTCGACGTCGCTGACGTCCACGCCGGCGTCGACGAGTTGCCTGCGGGCGGCGTCGATGTCGGAGACGCACAGCATGTGCACGCCGGTGGTGGGTGCCGGGCCGTCGACGATGCCCTTGCCGAAGGCAATCGAACAGCCCGATCCCGGCGGGGTCATCTGGACGAAGCGAACCTCGTCGGAGACGGTGTGGTCGTGATCGGGGTTGAAGCCGATCCGGGTGTAGAAGTCCTTGGCGCGATCCACATCGGTGACGGGGAGCAGCGCGACCTCGAGCGTCCAGTCCATGATGGTTCCTTCCCTGGTTGGCGGTGCGGTGATGCCGTGAATCCAGGGTGACGCCGATTGCGGACAGATGCGGTCCTCGATCAGAGGGATTGTCGATGGTCCGACGTCGAGTACGAGGAGGGCCGGGTGCGGCGTCCGCGGACCAGGATGATGGTGGCGCAGGTGATGCCCATCAGGGTGATCTGGATCGGGAAGATGTATTCGATGGGTTCCCAGTGCTGCAGACTCAGCAGCGTGATCAGGCCGTTGGCGATGCCTGCGAGAAAGACGACGGGCCGTTCGGTCTCAGGGCTGGTCCACGCCTTGCGCATGGTCGGCAGACCGGCCAGCAGGTCTGCGGCCGACGCCGCGATCACCGCGAGCAACGGGTTGTCGAAGGTCATCCACAGGATCAGCGCGATCACCGAGGCGCCGCCGCAGACCAGGTCGAACGGCCCGATCTGCCAGAATCCGGACCGCGCCGCGAACGAGGCGATCAGGATCAGCGCCGGTCCCAGTCCGACGGCGAGCAGGAACACCGCGGGCAGCCCGACGCCGTCGGCGATCTGGGCGGCGAATCCGATCAGCGGGGCGAATGCCCACAGGAACCACGTCACGCAGTTGGGCATGACCTTGCCGCGCAGGGTGAGCACCGCATAGCGGAGGCTGCCGATCAGCGAGATCGCCGCACCGAGCCAGACGAAATGGGGGCTGATCATCTGGCCGGGGAGTGAGGCGGGATCGTCGCCGGCTCGTCGACGCCATCGATGGGTGCCACGTCTCGCTCTCCTGTACCGGTCGGGGACGGCAGTCCTCCGGCGAAGCCGGTCGAGAAAGCGTCGTGGTGTGCCCGACCAATGTAACCGGATCGGCCGCCCACCGTCGGCGCAGCCCGACCCCGCGGCGTCGTGGGAGTCCCGGCGGTCGTCCGGCACGCCGTGGAAGACCGGCACGCCCATCCGAGCCCTCGTCGGCGCCGAACACCCAGGTGTGCACCGAAGAGACGAATCGTCCACGCGGCGCGTGCCATCCGGTCGGCCTGTCGACCCCCACGGGCGAGATCTCCCCAGGGCCCTGGCATCGGCACGTCTCCACGGCCAGGAGGTACCGTGACCGACACCACTCCCACCGACAACCCGCTGCGGATCCTCGTCACCGGCGCCACCGGCTACATCGGTGGCCGGCTGACCCCGCGTCTCGTCGCCGCCGGGCACCGGGTGCGGGCCCTCGCCCGCAACCCCGACAAGATCAGTGACGTGCCGTGGACGGCCGACGTCGACGTCGTCCGCGGAGACCTCACCGACCCGGAGTCACTCGACGCGGCCTGCCGTGACGTCGACGTCGTCTACTATCTCGTGCACTCGATGGGGCGCGGGGCGTTCATCGACGCGGAACGCCGGGCAGCCGAGAACCTCGCCGAAGCCGCGCGCAAGGCCGGGGTCGGACGCATCGTCTACCTCGGCGGCCTCCACGAGCAGTCCGACCGGTTGTCGATGCACCTGCGCTCCCGACGCCAGGTCGGCGAGATCCTGATCGGCTCCGGGGTGCCGACGGTGGCGTTGCAGGCCGGGGTGGTCATCGGATCGGGGTCGGCATCGTTCGAGATGATCCGGCACCTGACGAACCGACTGCCGCTGATGACCACACCGCGGTGGGTCGACAACCACATCCAGCCGATCGCGGTGCGCGACGTGCTCCACTACCTGCTCGCCGCCGCCACCGCGCCGCTGGAGTGCAATCGCACCTACGACATCGGTGGCCCGGACGTCCTGCGCTACGGCGAGATGATGCAGATCTACGCCGATGTGGCAGGCCTGCACCCACGCCGGATACTCGTCCTCCCGGTTCTCACACCGAAACTCGCGGGTCTGTGGATCGGGTTGGTCACCCCGATTCCGCCCGCCCTGGGGCGGGCCCTGATCGAGTCCCTCAGCACCGATGCCGTGACCACCGAACACGACATCGACGCCGTCATCCCGCCACCGCCGGGCGGGACGACCGGATACCGCGACGCCGTGGCCCTGGCCCTGGCCCGGATCGAGAACGGCGACGTCGAGACCACCTGGGCGAACGCCTCTCCCGTGGGCGCGCCGGCCGATCCGCTGCCGTCGGATCCGGACTGGGCGGGCAACATCGTGCACACCGACACCCGCAGCATCGTCTGCGATGCTCCGATCGACCTGGTGTGGAAGGTCGTCGAGGGGATCGGCGGGGAGAACGGCTGGTACTCGTTTCCGCTGGCGTGGACCATACGGGGCTGGCTCGATCGGTTGACCGGGGGCGTCGGACTGACGCGCGGTCGGCGACACCCGCAGCGTCTGAACACCGGCGACGCCCTCGATTTCTGGCGAGTCGAACGCATCGAACGTCCGCACCTGCTGCGACTGCGTGCGGAGATGCGCACGCCCGGCGGTGCTTGGCTCGAATGGCATCTCGAGGCCGCCGACGAACAGCACACCAGGCTGCGTCAGCGAGCCGTCTTTTTTCCGAAAGGCCTTGCCGGGCAAGCCTACTGGTACTCGTTACTGCCGTTCCACGGGATCATCTTCACCGGGATGATCAGCAATATCGCCGGTGCCGCGAGGTCGGGCGGGTGAACGCCGGTCCGTCGGCTCACATCTGGCCACCGGCCGAGAGCCGCACCGCGGCCCGGGCCTGTGCGGCCAGGGCCGCGCCCGCACCGATCGGCCACCGGTGGGCGATGTACTCGCTCGCCTGGTCCACTCCGAGCTGTCGCGACGAGTTGCCGGTACGCAGCCAGAACTCGGGCGGGGTGTTCTTGCCGGGCCGGAGGTACACCGGTCGCGGCGACGGTCCGGCGATCACACGGCACACCGGCCGCGTTGTCGGGGAGTCGGGGCTTCCGGGGTTGTCGGGGGTTTCGGCGGTCGGGATCGCCTCGACATCCTCCACCGACACCTCCACGGCCGCTGCGGCGGTCTGCCCCAGCGCCGTGGTCAGCAGGTCACGCAACCACAGCTCGAAGCGGTCGGCGTCGGGGGTCTTGAGGGTGGCGTAGTCGGGGTCGAGTCCCAGCGGCGTGCCGGCGTCGTCGACCCCGATCAGCAGCGTGCCCCCGTCGGCGTTGAGGAATGCCGACACCGTCTTGACGATCACCTGCTCCATCTTGGGGTCCTTGGCCCCGGTCCGCATGTTGATGCGGGCCGACGACTTGAACTCCACCTGTGCCGACTCGCCCGCCGCGATCAGCTCGGGGATGCTCATCCGCAGGTCGCGCTGCAGGTGGGTGGCGATCGCCGCGTACACGGCGATCACCAGGATCGAGCCGACCAGCGCGACGATCACCGGCAGCGGACTCCAGATCCGCAGCCGCGGGTCGATGGCGCCGGCGATGAACAGGCCCAGCGCGCTGCCGGCGATGGACAGCACGATCGCGGTGGTGCCGTCGAGGGTGGCGCGTCGGCGCAGCAGCCAGCGGGCGATGGCGCTGAAGATCCACGCCAGGATCAAGACCACGATCAGCGCACCGGCCGTCGCCCACAAGGGTGTCACCGAGTCGGGCACGTGCTCCATCGTCCTGCCTCCTGCTCCTCGTCCCCGGTCGCCTCGAGCGGGGTCTCCGAGCGACAAGTATCCCTTGCACTCCGCACCTCCACCGGGGCCGGGTGTGCGGTCTGACGGTTTTGTCGGTACCCGCCGCTAGTGTGAAAACATGTTCGACTACGCCGACCCGGAGGGCGACCTGACGCGTATCGCGCAGGCCGATGCTTCCGGGTTGGTGCTGGCGGGGCAGTCCGCGATGCGGTTGGAACGGCAGGCCGGGGCCCGCAAGATCCTGGCGGCGACGGCGTTGGCGCGGCAGACCTATGCGCAGGTGATGGAGCTGTGTGACGGCCTGAATGTGGCCGAGCTGCCGCAGAAGGCGGCGTTGCGGGAGGTCGCGTTGCGGTTCGAGGTGCCGGTCACCACCGCGGGTCGGTGGATCTCGTTGGGCGGCATGCTCGATGGTCTGCCGCGGGTGCGGTCGGCGTTTGTCGAGGGTGTGCTCTCCGAGCACAAGGCCCGGATCGTTGCCGAGGCCCTCGTCTCACTCGATGACGAGGCCGATCTGGCCGAGGCCGTGGAGGTCGCGCTCGGGTTGGCGGCGACGGCGATCACCGGGTCGGGGTTGCGGGAGGAGCTGGAGAAGCTGCTGATCTCGCTGGATCCGGCGGGTGCGGCCGAGCGGCGTCGGGAGTTCGAGAAGCAGCAGGATGTGCGTATCCGCAAGGAATGTCATGGTCAGTCGACGATCGATGCGATGGTTCCGGTGCGCGATGCGGTGGTGCTCGAGGATCGGATTGCGGGGTTGGTGTCGGGGTTGTGTCCGGGGGATCCGCGGTTGCCGGGTCAGCGTCGGGTTGCGGCGTTGACGGCGTTGGTGCGTGGTGAAGGCCGGTTGGTCTGTGGGTGTGGTGATCCGGGGTGTCCGACGACGGTGCGCCCGGATGTCGGTACGGATCGGGACGGAGATCCGGACACCGGCCCGGACGCCGACACCGACACAGACGCTGATGCCGTCACCGATGCCGGTTCGGTCGTGGCGTCGACCGAACTCGTGGTGGTTCCGGTGCGGGCGGTGGTCGAGGTTGTGGTGGATGCGCCGACGTTGGCGGGTGTGGTGGGGGAGATGGTGCCGTTCATCCCGGGGTATGGGGTGATCGATCCGGATCTGGCGCGCATGATCGCTGCGGATGGCACGTGGCAGGGTTTGTATCGGGAGGCGCGGTTGGATCGTGCTTCTGGTGTGGTTGTCGCTCAGGGGGTTCGGAAGGGTCGGACGCGTCGGGCGGGGACGGTGGCGCCGGGGCATCTGGTGGCTGCGGGGCGGTTGGTGGTGCGGTCTCGGCCGCCGAATGTGGCGGAGATCGAGCATCTTTCGCCGATCGATCCGTGCGGGCATGGTGGGTTGGTGGTTCCGCCGCCGGGGGCGTTGGTTTATCAGCCGGGTGAGCCGTTACGGCGTGAGGTTGTGTTGACCGATCGGCGTTGTCGTGCGCCGTATTGTGATCGGGTGGCCGAGGGGTGTCAGCTCGATCATGTGGTGCCGTTCGATCATGTCGATCCTCGTTCGGGTGGGTGGACGATTGCCGAGAATCTGATTCCGTTGTGTGTTCCGTGTCATCAGTTCAAGCATGTGGGGATCTGGGTGCCGACACTGTATCCGGGGCGGATTGTGGTGTGGCGCAATGTGGTGACCGGTGAGGTGTTGGTGACCGTACCGTGAATGGTGCCGGCCGTCGCCGCGTACCGCCCCGTCGCTACACCACCATCACGAAGAACATGATCGACATCCCCGCCGCCATGAACACCTGACACAGGTCACCGGCAAAGGACAGCACGTCGTCGGGGGCGCCGGGCTTGCGCCGACGATCGAAGTACAGGTAGAGCCACACCGCGGTGGCGATCGCGAAGCCGATGGCGAGCACCCAGTTCACCGGGGCGACGTAGCCGGGCTGGCCGGCCATGTGCATGTCGGACATGCCGGGCATGTCCCCGCCACCATGATCCGAATGGTCGTGCACCAGAACGATTCCCGGTGCCACCGTCGGGCCCGCCATGTGCATGGTTGCCGAATCGTGGCCGGGCAGCAGCCCACCGTTCATCACCGCATACATCCACGCCATCGCGCCCATCATGGCCGCGTGATAGACCGCCGCGGCCCGCCCGAACACCGAGGTCGCCGGTGGCACGCACCCGCACTCGTCGGAGTTCCGCACCGACCCGGGGAACACCAGACTCACCAGGAACCACGCCGCGGCCAGGATGAAGAACACCATCGGCCCGGTCGTCGGCCAGTCCATGCTGAACGGCCACGCCATCACCAGCATCGCCACCGACATGATCAGGTGCAGCGCATGACCGACATACGAGCGCCACGGCATCGACCGCACCACGATGAGATAGAGGCACTGGGCTGCGGCGAGCCCGAACAGGATCGTGACGACCCAGCGGAGCAGGAGACCGTCGATCACCGTGCGACGCTCCCGGCCTCGACCCGACGAGAGGCAGCGATGCCCCGCACGGTGTCGACCATGACGAACAGGGCCAGCGGGAGACCGAACCACGGCACGTACCAGCCGATCACCGCGACCGCGGCGACCACCACGACCGCCTCGACCGGACGCAGCGAACCGAGCGCGCCACGCCCCGGGGTCTTGGGCAGACCACCCCCGGCGGGCCGGCGGCGCCACCACATCAGATAGCCGCGGACGATCACCGTCAGCAGGCCGATTGCCAGCAGGATCAGCACGATCTGGTTGATCACCCCGAACAGACCCATATGGGCGCTGATCGCCCACTTGGTGAGTTTCGCGGCGAGCGGCCACTGCGCGAAGTCCACGCGGTCGGTCACCGCGAAGGTGTGCGCATCCACCGCGATCGCATCGAAGTGGCTCGGATATCCGCGCGCATTCTCCGCCACCGACCACGCCGCACCGCCGGTCGCGGGCGGGGTGATCACCAGCGGACCGACCAGGCCGGCATCATCGGCGGTCTGCAGTACCCGCGTGTAGTCTGCATCGGTCACGGTGTGCGCTGCCGCCGGGGCCGACATCCCGTCCATCCCCGCCATGCCGGCGTGCTCACCGCCACCCGCACCGGCACCGGCCGACGTCGACACCGACGGCGACGTCCACGACATCGCCGTACGCAACTGCGAGATGCTCTCACCGGCATAGCGCGACCAGCTCAGGCCCGACGCCGACAGCACGAGCAGGCCGAGGATGATCCACACCCCCACCGCGCCATGCCAACTCAGCGTGCGACGACGCTTCGGGGCATCACGGTCGGGGACGAGCAGACGATTGGCCTTGTGCGTCCGCCGCCGGTAGCCGATCCACAGCACCAGACCGCCGAGCGCCACCACCCACAGCCAGCTCGCCGCGATCTCGCTGTAGTTGCGGCCGACGTCGCCGAGATGGAGGTTGCGGTGCAGGTCGTCGAACCAGGCCCGCACCGGCAGCCAGTCGCCGTAGGTGGTCAGCGCACCGCGCACCTCGCCGGTGTACGGGTCGACGAACACCGTCCGGGAACGGTCCTGCGGTACGTCGTCGACGGTCAGCACCACCCGTGTGGTGTCCCCGGCCCGCGGGGCGGGGGTCACCGAGGCGATCGTGCCCTCGGGATGGGCGGCACGCGCGGCGGCCACCTGGTCGCCGAGCGGCAACGTCGACGACCCGACGTGGTCCACGGTGAGCTCATGGCTGTAGACCGCCCGGTCGATCTGCGGGACCAGCACGTACAGCAGCCCGGTGATGGTCGCGACCAGCAGGAACGGGCCGATCAGGATGCCGGCGTAGAAATGCCAGCGCAGCAGCAGCGGACGCCAGCGGTCGGCGGCACCGTGCGGGCGGCGGCCGGATGCCGGGGTACCGGCACCCGGGGTGTCCGCATCTGCGGTGTCCGCATCGGGGGTGTCGGCGGTGGGAGGGGCTGTGACCACGTCGTCGATCCTGCTTTCATCGAAAGGCTGTCGGGACAGTGGTCGCTTCCCGTATGCGAATGGTTCCCGGCGGTCACGTGATCCGCGTCACCACGGCGTCGACGGCGGGAAGGTCCTAGGCTCGGGAGATGGAGCCCGACGCGCCGATCACGATCTTCGGCCCCGACTTCCCGTTCGCCTACGACGACTGGCTGACCCATCCGGCGGGTCTGGGCACGGTGCCCGACGAGGCGCTCGGCACCGAGGTCGCGATCATCGGCGCCGGGATGGCCGGGATGACGGCGGCCTACGAGTTGATGCGGATGGGCCTCAAACCGGTGGTGTACGAGGCCGACCGGATCGGTGGACGGCTGCGTTCGGAGCCGTTCGTCGAGGGCGAGCCGGAGATCGCCGAGCTCGGCGGCATGCGGTTCCCGATCTCGTCACGCTCGTTCTTCCACTACGTCGACACCTTCGGGCTGCGGTACTCGCCGTTCCCCAATCCGCTCACCGAGGCCGCGGGGAGCACCGTGATCGACATCGGCGGACAGACGCTGTATGCCCGCACCCTCGACGACCTGCCGCCGATCTACCGTGAGATCTCCGAGGCCTGGGACTCCGCCCTCGAACGCATCGCCGGGTTCTCCGGTCTGCAGGCGGCCATCGCCGCCCGCGACGTCACCGAACTCAAACGTCGCTGGAATGCGCTGGTGTCACAGTGGGACGACCGCAGCTTCTACGACTTCTTGTCCACATCAACCGAATTCGGCTCCCTCACCTTCCGGCATCGGGAACTGTTCGGCCAGGTCGGATTCGGCACCGGCGGTTGGGATTCCGATTTCGGCAACTCGATGCTGGAGATCCTGCGGGTGGTGCTCACCAACTGCGACACCGATCAGTACCTCGTCGTCGGCGGTGCCGAACAGGTACCGCACCGGCTGTGGACCCATGCGCCGCAACAGATCACGCACTGGCCTGCCGGGACCAGTCTGTCGTCGCTGCATCACGGTGCGCCGCGCGCCGGGGTCCGGTCGCTGCGCCGGCTCGGCCCCAACCGGATCGAGGTCACCGACCGCTGGGGCGACACCCGCGAGTTCCCCGCGGTGATCGCGACCTGCCAGGCGTGGCTGCTGTCCACCGAGATCGACTGTGACGAAGCGCTGTTCAGTCAGGATCTGTGGATGGCGCTCGACCGCACCCGCTACATGCAGTCGTCCAAGACCTTCGTCATGGTCGACCGGCCCTTCTGGACCGATCGGGACCCGGTGACCGGCCGCGATGTGCTCAGCATGACCCTGACCGACCGTCTCACCCGCGGCACCTATCTCTTCGACAACGGTCCGGACCGGCCCGGCGTCATCTGCCTGTCGTACACGTGGATGAGCGACTCGCTCAAGGTGTTGCCGCATGCGGTGGAACGCCGTGTGGAACTGGCGTTGGCGGCGCTGCGCAAGATCTACCCCGACCTCGACATCGCCGAACACATCGTCGGCCGCCCGATCACCGTGTCCTGGGAGGACGACCCCCACTTTCTGGGGGCCTTCAAGGGCGCCCTGCCCGGGCACTACCGCTACAACACGCGCATGTACGGACACTTCCACGATCAGCACACCCTCCCGGCCGACGAACAGGGGATCTTCATCGCCGGCGACGACGTCTCGTTCATGCCCGCCTGGGTCGAGGGCGCCGTGCAGACCGGACTCAACGCCGTCTGGGGAGTGATGACACACCTCGGTGGGCGTTCCCATCCCGACAATCCCGGACCCGGCGACGTCTACGACGCCCTCGGTCCCATCGACATCGGTAAGTGAGGACACCCGCCAGATGAGTGCACACACCGACCCGCTGCGACTGGCCCTGTGGCAGTGCGCACCGATCGACGATCCGACGATCGACGACGCAGATGTGGTGGAGCGCAATCTCTCCCGGCTCGAGTCGGTGCTCGTCGAGGTCGCCGGGCGTGCGGATGTGCTGATCACCCCGGAGATGTTCGTCTGCGGCTACCGCCTCGACGCCGCGCAGGCGCGGGCCCGCGCCGATGCCGTCACCGGACCGATCGCGACGCGGGTGGCCCAACTGTGCACCTGG
Source organism: Gordonia desulfuricans NBRC 100010 (assembly GCF_001485495.1). Taxonomy (GTDB): domain Bacteria; phylum Actinomycetota; class Actinomycetes; order Mycobacteriales; family Mycobacteriaceae; genus Gordonia; species Gordonia desulfuricans. The sequence continues at coordinate 16,277 of NZ_BCNF01000071.1, forward strand.
TACGGCGTCGCCGTGCTGTACGGGTGTGCCGAACTCAGCCGGCCCTCCGACCGACCGGATGCAGAAGTATCGGATGCACCGGTGTACAACGCGATCCGACTGGTCGATGCCGGCGGACGTCTCCTGGCCACCCACCACAAGACGCACCTGTTCGGCGACATCGACGCCCGTGCGGTCTCCGCCGGGTCGCAACCGCCGCCCGTCGTCGAGTTCGACGGCTGGAACCTCGGGCTGCTCACCTGCTACGAGGTGGAGTTCCCGGAGATGGTGCGATGCCTCGCGGTGCGCGGCGCCGATGTGGTCTGCGTACCGACCGCCAACATGCCGGCCTACGACGAGGTGCAGCGAATCCTGTTGCCCGCCCGGGCACTCGAGAATCAGGTGTTCCTCGCCTATGCCAACCACGTCGGTGCCGAAGCCGATCTCGCCTACGGTGGGCTCAGCGAACTCCTCGGACCCGACGGCACCGTGATGGTGCAGGGCGACCGCGACGAGGAAGTGCTGTACGGCAGCTGCGATCGCGCCGAACTGGACCGCTCGCGGGCCGGGCACACCTATCTCGCCGACCGCCGGCCGGACCTGTACTAGATCCTGCGCATGCCCCGCGAGATCCGAAGTGGGGTTGCGTCGGCCAACCCCGTGGCCGGGACGGCACATCTCTACTCTGGGGCCAGGGCCGCGCTCTCGGCGTTTGGTTCGACCAGCGTTTGGTGCGGTTGCGGATCGCGAGTACGGCGAGAGCCGCCGAGGAACGAGTCACCCACCGTGGAACCGACAACCCCGCCGAACACGTCCTCAAAGCTGCCGCCGAAGCCGGCAATGACTGCGACCTGCGCGCACCCAAGGTCGTGGGTGTCGTCGGGAGTGTACCGGCGGTTCGCGGAGCGTGGGGCGGGAGGCAGGGCGACACCGCCCCGTGTGGCCTGTGGTGGGTGCACTGGTTCGGCACGTCTGTCCGACGGTGGACGTATCCTTGCCGATGTGAGCGCGCCCAGCCCACACCGATACCGGTGGCTGCTGCACATCGACCTCGACCAGTTCCAGGTTGCGGTGGAACGTCTGCGCAGTCCGGATCTGGTCGGCGAGCCGGTGATCGTCGGCGGCAACGGAGACCCCACCGAGGCGCGCAAGGTGGTCACGTGTGCGTCGTATGAGGCCCGCGCACAGGGGGTGCGCGCGGGGATGCCGCTGCGCAGTGCCTACCGCAAACTGCCCGACGCGGTGTATCTCCCGCTCGACATGCCCGCCTACGACGCGGCGTCGGCGCAGGTCATGGACACCCTGCGCGGCTTCGGCCATCCGGTGGAGGTGTGGGGCTGGGACGAGGCGTACATCGGGGTCGGTGATCTCGACGAGCCCGACCATGCCGCCGGATCGGCGCACGAGCAGCACGAGCAGATCGGGGACGCCCAGATCCTGCAGATCGCCACCGACATCCGGGCGGCCGTCGCGGACCGGTGCGGCCTGGCGAGCCGCGTCGGGATCTCCGACAACAAGCAACGCGCCAAGATGGCCACCGGTTTCGCCAAACGCGATGTCACCGGTGTGGCGTCGGGCCTGTCCCTCGACCTGCCGCCCAAGGTGTTCCTGCTCGACGCCCGCAACTGGAATCCGCTGATGGGCGGGTCACCACCCATCGACCTGTGGAGTGTGGGACCCCGCACCGCCGACAAACTCACCGACATGGGCATCACCACCGTCGACGCACTCGTCGCCACCCCGCGCGAGGTCCTGATCGAGCGGTTCGGGCCGCACCAGGGCAACTGGCTGTACGTGCTGTGCCGTGGCGGCGGTGACTCCACCATCACCGTCGAGCAGTGGGAGGCCAAGTCGCACTCGAAATCCCGCACGTTCCCGGCCGACCTCACCGACCCCGATCAGATCGCCACCGCCGCAACCGAACTCACCGACGAACTCCTCGACCAGGTTCGTGCCGAAGGGCGCGTGGCATTCCGGGTGGCCGTCACCGTGCGAACCTCGACGTTCTACACCCGAACCAAGTCGATGAAACTGCCCGCCCCGACCACCGACCGCGACGCCATCGTCCCGAATGTCGCCGGTCTGCTGACGAGATTCGACGAGGGACGCCCGATCCGGCTCCTCGGCGTCCGCCTCGACCTGGTCCCGGGAGACGAGCAGAACAGGGCAGACGAGCAGAACAGGGAGGTCACGTCATGACCCGATGGTTCGGTATCGCGCTGATCGCCGTGGTGGCCGCGCTGGTCGCCACCCCGGCGCGCGCGAACGCCGCCCCGCTGCCGGTCACGTATTCGTTCCTCTCCGGAATCCAGGCGGAACTGGCCGACCCGGGCGGCTCACTGCCCGGGACCAACGACTTCGACTGCCGTCCCGGCCGCGACCATCCGCGGCCGGTGATCCTCGTCCACGGCAGTGGCGGTGGGCGCCAGACCAACTGGGGCACCCTCGCCCCCGTACTCGCCAACGCCGGCTACTGCGTCTATGCCCCCACCTACGGGGCACTCGGCGACGTGTGGCCGGTGTCGGTGCTCGGCGGCCTCGGCCCCAAACCCGACAGTGCCTGGCAGCTCAAGGAATTCATCGACCACGTCCGTGCCGCCACCGGCAGCGACCAGGTCGACATCGTCGGACACTCGCAGGGCACTGAGATCCCCACGTACTGGATGAAGTATCTCGGCGGCCGCGGGCACGTCGCCCACTATGTGTCGCTCGCACCGTACTGGCGGCAGGGCCCCGACGACGATGACAGCCGCGGCGAGGCGATCGCGGGATTCCGCACGCTGCTGGGCGTTCGGCAACCCGCTCGGCCCGCATGTCCGGATTGTGTTGCACCGCCGCAAGATCTGGATTTCAACCGTGCGGTCCGCGAACCGACGCCCTACCTGCCGGGTGTGCAGTACACCAACATCGTGACCCGCGACGACGAGATCGTCACGCCCTATGACGTCGGCATCCTGGCCGGCCCGCCCGGAACGACGGTCCGCAACATCACCGTCCAGGACGGCTGCCCGATTGACCACTCCGACCACATGTCGATCGTGGCCAACCGGCGGTCGTCGGCCCTGGTGCTCAACGCACTCGATCCGGCGCACCCACGACCTGTGCCCTGCGTACCCGTGGCACCGGTACTGGGCGGGTGAGCGGCACGATCCGAGACGTGTCGAATCCCCTGTCGGCCGATGTCGGGTACGTGGCCGCGTCGGGGGTGTCACCACTCTGCGTGGGTTGCCGGGATTTCGACTCGGGTCCTCGCTCCGCTCGGTCCCGGCTCAATCATCGTGTGGGGATGCGGCCGACGCTCGATCATCGGTGGTGGATGCGGCCGCCCGCTCGATCAGCGTGCGACGTAGGTGCTCATCATCCGCACGAAGGCGTCGACGGTCCGGTCCATCGAGGCCTTGTCGGCGGTCATCACATAACCCATGGTGAGGCCGTCGGTCACGGCGATGACGGTCGGCGCGATCTCCTCGGCCGGTGCCGACCAGCGGAAGCCGCCGATCCGGGCGAACTCGCGCAGCATCCGGATGACCAGCTCGTTGTAGCCCTTGTAGAGATGTGCGGCCAGCGGCTCCAGACCGGGCGTGCGGCGGGCGAACAGACCCAGCGACAGCAGTGCGTACTCGCGGGTGGGGTTCTCGACGACGTCGTTGGCGAAGGCCTCGATCCCAGCGCGGGCCACATCCTCCGGCGGGAGATCGGCGATCGCCCCCTGCGACTCGAGGGCCTCGACACGTGCGGTGAGCGCGGCCAGCTCCTCGTTGATCCCGTGCTCGACGACGGCCGCGAGCAGCTCGTCGCGATTGTCGAAGGCGTAGAACAGGCCGGACTGGGGGACACCGGCCTCTTCGGCGATCCGCCGGGTGGTCGCATGCTCGACGCCCTCGGTCGCGATCACCCGCAGCGTGGCCTCGATGGTCAGTCGGCGTCGCTCCGCGACGGACAACCGCATGCTTTTGTTCCTTTCGGTCGGTGACACCCGGCCGTTCAGGTCGGAATGCTCCCGATGGCCGCGCCCGGATCGCCGGGCAGGATGGACAAATCCTAGCCTGACGAGTCCGGTCGGGAGGCGAGGGCCACATGCTTGCGCGCATGTGCGACGGCGTCGTCGAGTGAATCCATCAGATGATTCTCGTGGCGGAGGGAGTCGATCACGCCCACTCCGGTGAGCAGCGTGAGGTGGTCGGGCTGCACCCCCTTGATGATCACCGTGATCCCGCGGGACTCCAGGTCGGTGACGATCTCGGCCAGGGTGTGCGCACCGGTGGCGTCGAGCATGCCCAGATGCGACATCCGGATGATCACCACCGACACCGGTACGGCGTCGGCGCCCTCGCTGATCGTGGTGGAGATCCGCTCGGCCGCGCCGAAGAACATCGCCCCGTCGAGTCGCAATAGCGCGATGTGCTCGTCGCCTGGCCGTGCCGGGCCCGGCAGCGGTTCGCGGGTCACGCTGGAGCGCCGGGCCACCTGCCGCAAGGCGAAGAATGCGGCGACGACGATGCCGATCTGCACCGCCTCGATCAGGTCGAAACACACGGTGATGACCGCGGTCAGCACGAAGATCGCCGCGTCGGAGCGGGTGGACCGCAGGATCTTGCGGATCGTCGACGCCGAGATCATGCGGAAGCTGGTCACCATCAGCACCCCGGCGAGGGCGGCGAGCGGGATCGTCGAGACGGGCCCGGTGGCCAGGTAGACCACGCCGAGCAGGAACACGGCGTGCACGATCGCCGCGACCCGGGTGCGGGCGCCGGACCGCACGTTGACCGCGGTGCGGGCGATCGCACCGGTGGCCGGCATCCCGCCGAACAGTCCTGACGCCATCGACGCCAACCCCTGACCGGTGAGTTCACGGTCGGGGTCGTACGGCCCGGTCGGGGACATCGTCGCGGCCACCCGCGCCGACAGCAGCGACTCGATCGCGGCGAGTGCGGCGATCGCGAGCGCGGCCCCCGTCAGCGACTGCAGGGCGGCCGGGTCGACGTGCGGCAGCACCGGGGCGGGCAGCGACGACGGCAGCTCGCCGATGCTGGCCACGTCGATGTGGGTGAAGTGCACCACCAGGGTGACCACCACGATCGCGGTGAGCGATTCGGGGATGGCGCGGTGGATACGGGGGAGGACGGCCATGAGCACGGCGATCGCGGCGACCACACCGAGGGTGGTCCCGGCTGCGGCCCAGTCGGCGTGCACGATCACCGTCCACGCCGCGGGCAGGGTGCGCTCGCCGGTGGGGGTGGCCGCGGCGAAGGCCGCCGGGACCTGCTGCAAGAAGATGATGACCGCGATCCCCAGGGTGAAACCCTCGATCACCGGCCACGGGATGAAGGTCACCGCGCGGCCGAGCCCGACGGCCCCGGCGATCAGCACGATCAGCCCGGCGAGCACCGAGACCAGGGCGATACTGCCCAGACCGTGATCGGCGACGATCGGGGCCAGGATGACGGCCATCGCACCGGTCGGACCCGACACCTGCACATGAGAACCACCGAAGATCGCGGCCACGAGCCCGGCGACCACCGCGGTGATCAGTCCCGCCGCCGCACCCACCCCCGACGAGATGCCGAAGGCCAGGGCGAGCGGGAGGGCCACCACCCCGACGGTGATGCCGGAGACGATGTCGATCTTCCACGACGACCGCAGACCCGCGTAGTCGCCGGGGCCGGGCAGCAGCCGGCGCAGCCGCCGCGCGGCGGTGCCCATCCCGGCAGTGGCTGCCGGGGTCACGGCCGCGTGACCGGCGGCAGCGACGAGATGGCGTCGAGTTGCTCGCGCTGGGCCTGCAGGGTGTCGGCGAGGAAGGTGCGGGCGATGACCAGCAGCTCGGACACCTTCGGGTGCTCCAGCTCGTAGAAGACGGCGTTGCCGGTACGTTCGCCGCGCACCACGTGGTGGCGTTTGAGCACGGCGAGATGCTGCGACATCGTGGTCGGCCCGATGTCGATGATCGACAGCAGCTCGCTGACCGGGGTGGGGGCGCCGGCGGCACTGAGCACCTCGAGCACACGGATCCGTGCGGGGTGGGCGAGTGCCTTGAACAGATTGGCCTTGATCTCGTAGAGCGGCTGGTCGGGGCTCGGCTGACCGGTGAGCGGCACGGGGTACTCCAGGAGTCGGGATCGCGAGATATCGACGAGTCGATACCGAAGACCGTAGATGGCGGAATATCGGATTACGAAATAGCGAAAACCAGAATACCACAGGTGGGCGGGTGGTCCCCCGTGTAGCGGACACCCGAACGGGGGACACGGCAACGGGGGACACCGAACGGGGGACACCAGGATCGGGGACAGAACGGCCCGGTGACAGGGCCGGCGCCCCCGGGCGATCAGGCCCGGGGCACACGGACCCCGAGCAGATGGGCCTCGGGATCGGGGGCCAGACCGATCTCGGACCACTCGGTACCGATGGTGACCACCGCATACGCCGACGTCGGGAACCGCGGGATCTCGCCGTCGGGATCGAGGGTCAGTGCGGTCGCCGGCATTCCCGGTTCGTGTCCGACGACGAGGACCGTCGACGCATCGGCCGGGACATGGATGCGCAGTGATTCGAAGATGTCGCCAGGCGTACCGCCGTAGATGTCGTCGACGAAGGTGGTCGGTGCGGTGATGCCGGTGCGCTCGAGGGTTTGGCGGGTGCGGGTGGCCGTCGAGCACAGCACCGCGTCGACGCCGAGGCCCTCCTCGGCCATCCACTGCCCGGCCAGGGCGGCCTCCCGGATACCGCGGTCGGCGAGGGGACGCCGGTGATCGGTGACGCCGGCCGGGTAGGCGGACTTGCCGTGGCGCAGGAGGACGAGGGTGCGGGTCATGGCTGGATTATCTCCAGGTCACAAAGAATCCGGCACAGATCAGGGTGTCCTGGGGCAGTTGCCGGACCGATTTCTGCTCTAGCCTGGTGTGCGTGCATTCCTGGGTTCCCGCGCTGCTCGCCGTTCTGGCGGCGCTGCTGATCGCGTCGGGAACCGTCCTGCGGCAACGATCGTCCCGCGAATCCGGGGCGATCACCTGCGCGTGGTGGCTGGGCGCGGGGATCGCGATCTGCGGGTTCGCCCTGCAGGCCGCGGCCCTCGGACTGGGCTCGATCCTGCTGGTCCAGCCCCTGGTGGTGCTGGCCGTGCTGTTCGCCCTGCCGCTGGAGGCGTGGGCCGATCACCGTCACCCGGCCGCGCGGGAGTGGGTGTGGGGAGGGGTGCTGGTGATCTGCGTGGGCACCTTCCTGGTGATCGCGAGACCCGAGCCGTCGATGCGACGGCCCGACGACCTGATCATCTGGATCAGCGTGGCGTGCGTGATCGCGCTGGTGGTGCTGTGCGTGTTGTGTGCACGACGATCCAGCCCGCACTATCGGGCGCTGTTCTACGGGCTGGCGGCCGGCACCCTGTTCGGGGTCAGTGCGCTGCTGGTCAAGACGATCGTCTACCAGCTGATCCACCATCCGGCGCATATGCTGCTGCACCCCGAGATCTATCTGTTCGTGGTGGTCGCGACGGCGGCCGTGGTGGCCCAGCAGAAGGGGTTCGGCGCCGGTGATCTGCAGACGTCGTTCCCCGCGATGAACGTGATGGAACCGGCCGTGGCGATGATGCTCGGCGTGATCCTGCTCGGCGAGAACCTCAAGGTGTCGGTGCCGACGGCACTGTTCCTGGGGTTCGTCCTCGCGGTGATGATCCGCTCGGTGGTCGAACTCGCCAAGGAGTCGGCGGTCCGCTGCGGCCACCTGCCGGCCCCGGCGGTCAGCGCGGGACCGGCCGGGGTGGCCGGAGAGGACATGTCGATCAGGCCCTGACCTGAAAGGTCGGGATCAGACGTTCGCGGTCTCGATCACCGCGAGCAGTCCACGGGTCCACTCGGTGGCCTGGACGCTGGGCTTGACCGGCGACGAGTTGTCGTGGCGGGCGTGCTCGCCGACCTGGGTGGCGCCGCGTGCGGTGAGCTTCTCGGCGATGATCTCGCCACCGCGGTTGAAGGTCTCGCCGTAGACGGTGTCGCCGAGTCCGAAGACGGCGAATCGCAGGCCGGTCAGATCGGGGGCGACGGCCTCGAGCTCGTCGGCGAACGGCTCGGCGCCGGTGGGCAGCTCGCCCTCGCCGTAGGTGGAGCAGACCACCACCAGGAAGTCTGCCGGGTCGAGATCCTCCACCGCGAACTCGCTCATGTCGTAGATCGACGGATCGTGGTCGGCGGCGAGAACGTCGGAGATGGCGTCTGCGGCGAGTTCGCAGTTACCGGTCTCGGTGCCGTAGAGGATGACGACGGCCATGTGGTGCTCCTTCGAGGGAAAAGTCGTGGCAAACAGTACTGAGGGTACCCTAAGCGTCCGCTCGCCGGGATTCGCCCCTTCACAGAAATACTTGGATGTCCTAGTATTAGCTCTGTCAGTCAGGAAATCTCCGACAGAAGTCCAGGTGATCTCGCGGTGAGCGCAACTTCTTCCCTTCCGACCATCCCGCACTACCTCGACGGCGCCAAGGTGACCGTCGACGGGGGACGGCACGCAGACGTCTTCAATCCGAGCACCGGTGCGGTCGCCTCGCGCGTCCCGCTGGCCACGACCGATGAGGTCGCCGCCGCGGTCGCCACTGCCAAGGAAGCCCAAAAGGAATGGGCCGCTTGGAATCCGCAGCGTCGTGCCCGCGTGATGATGCGTTTCGTCGACCTCGTCAACAAGCACGCCGACGAGCTGGCGACCCTGCTCTCCCTCGAGCACGGCAAGACCCATCCGGATGCGCTCGGCGACATCCAGCGCGGCATCGAGGTGATCGAGTTCTCGATCGGCATCCCGCATCTGATCAAGGGTGAGTTCACCGAGGGTGCCGGCAGCGGGATCGACGTGCACTCGGTGCGTCAGCCGCTCGGCGTCGTCGCCGGGATCACCCCGTTCAACTTCCCGGCCATGATCCCGCTGTGGAAGGCCGGACCGGCCCTGGCCTGCGGTAACGCCTTCATCCTCAAGCCGTCCGAGCGTGATCCCTCGGTGCCGGTGCGCCTGGCCGAGCTGTTCACCGAGGCGGGCCTGCCCAACGGTGTCTTCCAGGTCGTCCACGGCGACAAGGAGGCCGTCGACGCGCTGCTGACCCATCCCGACGTCAAGGCCCTCGGCTTCGTCGGCAGCTCCGACATCGCCCAGTACATCTACGAGACGGCCGCCGCCAACGGCAAGCGTTCGCAGTGCTTCGGTGGCGCCAAGAACCACATGATCATCCTCCCCGACGCCGACCTGGATCAGGCCGTCGATGCCCTCATCGGCGCCGGTTACGGCAGCGCCGGTGAGCGCTGCATGGCGATCAGCGTTGCCGTCCCGGTCGGTGAGCAGACCGCAGAACGGCTGCGCGCCAAGCTGATCGACAAGGTCAACGCCCTGCGCGTCGGGCACAGCCTGGACCCCAAGGCCGACTACGGCCCGCTGGTCACCGCCGCCGCCCTCGAGCGTGTGAAGGGCTACATCGGCAAGGGTGTCGAAGAGGGTGCCGAACTGGTCATCGACGGCCGCGAGCGCGCCGCCACCGAGCAGACCTTCGACGACAACGATCTGTCGAACGGCTACTTCATCGGCCCGACCCTGTTCGACCACGTCACCAAGGACATGGTGATCTACACCGACGAGATCTTCGGCCCGGTGCTGTCGATCGTGCGTGCCGCCGACTACGAGGAGGCCCTCGCCCTGGCGTCGGATCACCAGTACGGCAACGGTGTCGCGATCTTCACCCGTGACGGCGACGCCGCCCGCGACTTCACCGCACGGGTCGAGGTGGGCATGGTGGGCGTGAACGTGCCGATCCCGGTCCCGGTGGCGTACTACACCTTCGGTGGCTGGAAGCGTTCGGGCTTCGGCGATCTGAACCAGCACGGTCCGGCGTCGATCCAGTTCTACACCAAGACCAAGACCATCACCTCTCGCTGGCCGTCGGGTATCAAGGACGGCGCCGAGTTCGTCATCCCGACGATGGACTGAGGCATCCCGACCATGACGACCTTCGCCGACCGCGGCATGGCCGGCGGACTCGACGCCGACGAACGGGTGATCGTCGAGACCGCCGCCGACTTCGCGGCCAAACGACTGGCGCCGTTCGCGCTGACATGGGATGCCGAGGACCACTTCCCGGTGGCCGAGCTGCGCGAGGCCGCGCAGCTCGGCATGGGGGCGATCTACTGCTCCGAGGATGTCGGTGGATCGGGTCTGCGCCGCCTCGACGGGGTGCGGATCTTCGAGCAGCTCGCCTACGCCGATCCGGCCGTCGCGGCCTTCCTGTCCATCCACAACATGTGCACCTGGATGGTCGACCGGTACGGCACCGAGGAACAGCGGGCGCAGTGGGTGCCCAGGCTCGCGAGCATGGAGACCATCGCCAGCTACTGCCTCACCGAACCGGGTGCCGGTTCGGATGCGGCCGCGCTGGCCACCCGCGCCGAGCGGGTGGGTGACGAGTACGTCCTCACCGGCGTCAAGCAGTTCATCTCCGGTGCCGGCACCTCCGATCTGTATGTGATCATGGCCCGCACCGGTGACGCCGGCCCCAAGGGGATCTCCACGTTCCTGGTCGAGAACGGTTCACCCGGACTGAGTTTCGGGGCACAGGAACACAAGATGGGATGGCATGCCCAGCCCACCGCACAGGTGATCCTCGACGAGGTTCGTGTGCCGGCGTCGGCCCTGCTCGGGGCCACCGAGGGGATCGGGTTCGGCATCGCGATGAACGGCCTCAACGGCGGCCGGCTCAACATCGCGGCGTCGTCGCTCGGTGGCGCGCAGGCGGCCTTCGACAAGGCGGCCTCCTATGTGGCATCGCGAAAGGCCTTCGGGCAGAACCTGATCGACGAGTCGACCATCCGGTTCACGCTCGCCGACATGGCCACCTCGCTGCAGACCTCCCGGCTCATGCTGTGGCATGCGGCGTCGGCCCTCGATGCCGGAACCGCCGACAAGGTGGAGCAGTGCGCGATGGCGAAACGCTACGTCACCGACGCCTGTTTCACCGTCGCCGACCAGGCGCTGCAGCTGCACGGCGGATACGGGTACCTCAACGAGTACGGAATCGAGAAAATCGTCCGGGATCTGCGCGTGCATCGCATCCTGGAGGGAACCAACGAGATCATGCGCGTGGTCCTCGGACGTTCCATCGCCTCGAGGTTCGCGGGCAAGTGATCGCACGGATTCGACACACACTAGGGGAGTTTCGGCAATGACGACGATCGCCTTTCTGGGTCTGGGCAACATGGGCGGGCCGATGGCCGCCAACCTGGTCGGGGCAGGACACACGGTGCACGGGTTCGACCCGGTTCCGGAGGCGGTGAAGACCGCGCAGGCCAACGGGATCGAGACCTTCCCGACGGCGGTGGAGGCCGTGGCCGCCGCGGAGGTCGTGATCACGATGCTGCCGAACGGGGCACTCGTCAAGAAGGTCTACGACGACATCCTGCAGGCCGCACCCACCGGCGCGCTGTTCATCGACAGCTCGACCATCTCGGTGGCCGACGCCCGGGACATCAACGCCAAGGCGGCCGAATCCGGCTACGCCCAGATCGACGCCCCGGTCTCCGGCGGCGTCAAGGGGGCGGCGGCGGGCACCCTGGCGTTCATGGTGGGCGGTACCGACGAGGCGTTCGCGGCTGCCCGCGGTGCCCTCGATCCGATGGCCGGCAAGATCATCCACTGCGGTGCCACCGGCGCCGGTCAGGCCGCCAAGGTGTGTAACAACATGCTGCTGGCCGTCCAGCAGATCGCCGTGGGCGAGGCCTTCGTCCTGGCGGAGAAGCTGGGGCTGTCCGATCAGGCGCTCTACGACGTCGTCACCGGTGCCACCGGCAACTGCTGGGCCATCGAGACCAACTGTCCGGTCCCGGGCCCGCAGCCGACGTCGCCGGCCAACAACGAGTACAAGCCGGGCTTCGCCACCGCACTGATGAACAAGGATCTGGGGCTGGCGATGGATGCCATCGCCGACACCGGTTCCCGTGCCCCGCTCGGCACCCACGCCGCACAGCTGTACAAGGCGTTCGCCGAGCAGCACGCCGATCTGGACTTCAGCGCGATCATCACCGCACTGCACTGAAGTCACGCCGCTGAAGAAACACCGCTGCGATCCGGCAGCGGCCCCGTCAGACCGCAAGAGCGCCCGTCCCGAATCATCGGGGCGGGCGCTCTCGCGTGTGCGGAGCAGTCCCCGCTCAGAAGTCGCCGTTGTGCTTGCGCAGCGACTGGATGGCACCGACCAGTCCGGTCATCTCGTCGTCGGACATCCCGACGTCGGCGAAGACCTCGTCGTTGAGCGTGCGGGTGGCGTCCTCGACGGTCTTGCGTCCGAGGTCGGTGATCTCGACGAGGGTGGTCCGGCCGTCGGTGGGATGGGGCAGACGTGCGACCAGCCCGCCCTCCTCGAGCCGCCGGATCGCGTGGGTGACGCTCGTGACGTGCACCTGGAGGCGGTCGCTGGCCTTGGTGATGGGCAGTGCGCCCTGCCGTGAGAACGCCAGCAGCCGCAGGAGCTCGAAGCGGGAGAAACTCAGGTCGAAGGGCCGGAGTGCGGTCTCGACGCGGGCGAGCAGGATCTGGTGTGCACGCATCACCGACGTCACCGCCACCATGCCGTCGGCGACCTCACCCCAGCCGGCCGAGGTCCAGTTGTCCCGCGCCTCGGCGATGGGATCGAAATCCATGCTGCGCCCTGCCATGACAACACCCTAATCGGCTGACGTCACCGCCGGTCGAAGGCGTGCCGTCGCGTTTGCCCGTGTCGGCAACCTTCGGGTCTGCTGTCGATGTCCTATGAATGGCGGACGTGGGTCTTGTCCCCGCTCGGTGTGGGAACCCGACGAGGATTCGTGGGTTTGATCGGAAAAACCGGGCATTCGTTGTGGGGTGCGTCCAAAAACTATTTAGCACCGCTAGTAAAACAATGTCGTCCATATCGAAAATCGGGCGATCTGGGGGTTTACCCGAAAGTATAGTGGGACTCGGTAAGAGTGGGTGTGCGGTAACGGTGGGAGATGTGTCGGTTTTCGGTGGTATCCGGATGGTGTCCATCGGTGCGGTTCAGTTTATTTCTGGTGCGGTGGTGCAAGAATTGTCATCACCGTTTCGGTCGGGGGGCCGAGTATTCGAGCGGTCGGTCCTGTCTGGTCCACCGTTGTGTCGTTCGGTTGAAAGACACATGATCCCAAGGTATTTGGCGATGTGTTATGGACGATATCCGGTGCGCCGTGTTGTCGGATCGGGCCGAATTGTCCAGGTGAGATCGTTTGTAGTCCGTTCGTAGTCGGCGACGTCGAAAATTGTTGTTGGCGAATATTGGCACGAGTAGGGTCTCGTGTTATCGAAGGGTCGACAGCTCTCCATGGACCCACTTCGTTTCAATGACGACGTATGGAGGTCACGTGACCATTTCCGACAAGGGATTCGCCACCACGCCGCTGAATTTCATTCCGAACGAGCGCACTGCGCCCGGTTTGCCGGCGGGCGTGGACTCCCTGCCCCTGTCCAGCGCCCAGCGCGGGATCTGGTTCGCCCAGCACGTCGCCGGCGACCTGCCGATCTCGGTGGCCCAGTACGTGGAGATCGAGGGCGCACTCGACACCGCACTCCTCGAAGTGGCCTGCCGAACCACCGGCCGGGAGTTCGGTTCCGGGAACCTGCACCTGGTGGAGATCGACGGTGAACCGCGCCAGTATGTGGACGACGAGCGCGGTGCACCCGTGTACATCGTGGACCTGCGCGGCATGGACGACCCCATGGCGACCGCGCACCGGCTGATGCTCGAGGACTACAGCCGGCCCCTGGACCTGCTGGTCGACGACCTCATGGTGAGCATCATCTACCAGGTCGGCGTCGACCATCACCTCTGGTACCTGCGTGCCCATCACATCGCCCTCGACGGATTCGCCGCCATCACGATGGTGCGGCGGATCACCGAGCTCTACAACGCCGGGATCCGTGGTGAGGTGGCACCGCCGTCGAAGGCCGACGAACTCGCCGAGATCATCGCGCAGGACTCGTCGTATCCCGGATCGGCCCGCTACGAGAACGACCGGCAGTACTGGAGCGACCATCTCGCCGACGCGCCACCGGTGGTCAGCCTGGCCGGCCGGCTCGGCAAACCCACACTGCACCCCGCACTGGTGAGCACCCCCATCCCCGCCGACACCGCCCGCCTGCTCGACGACGCGGCGCACGAGGGCGGCGGGGTGACGCCGGTGATCGTCGCGGCCTTCGCCGCCTACCTGGCCCGGATGACCGGTAGCGCCGAGGTCCTGCTGAGCCTTCCGGTCTCGGGCAGGCATTCGGCGGTGCTGCGCCGGTCGGGGGGAATGATCGCGAACGTGGTGCCGCTGCGCGTCCCGGTGGCCGGATGCACCCTCGACGAGGTGATCGCCCGGGTGAAGGGCGAGCTGATGAGCGCGCTGCGCCGCCAGCGGTACCGCCAGGAGGACATCTTCGCCGACATGGGCATCGCCCGTGACGAGACCGCATCCTTCGGGCCGGCGGTCAACCTCATGATGGTCGACAGCGAGGTCGTGCTCGGTGACGTCACCGGCCGGCTGCACGTGCTGACCTCCGGGCCCACCTCCGACCTCTTCGTCAACATCTACCCGGGTGCGGGCAAGGACAGCACGCACATCGACTTCCAGGGCAATCCGAACATCTACACCCCGGCCGAGCTCGCCGGTCACCACCGGCGTTTCCTGATGTTCCTGCACGAGTTCCTGAGCGGTCCGAGCGACCGTCACGTGGGCCGGCTGGCACTGCTCGACGAGCAGGAACGCTCGGCGCTGCTCCCCGTGCGCGGCGGGGCGGCAACGGCACCGCGGCTGCTCCCCGACATCCTCGCCGACACCGTGCGCCGGCACGCCGATGCGATCGCGATCTCGTCGGAGATCGGGACCCTGACCTATCGCGAACTCGACGCCGCCTCCGCCCGGCTGGCCCGCAGGCTGATCGCCGAGGGCTGCGGTCCGGAGACGGCCGTCGCGATCGTGCTCCGCCGCTCCGCGCTGTCGGTCACCGCGGCCTGGGCGGTCGCCAGGTCCGGCGCCACCATCGTGCACGTCGATCCGGCCCAGCCGCTGCAACGCATCGAGCACATCCTCGCCGACAGCGGCGCCGACGTGGCGGTCACCGTCGACGAGTACACCGACCGGTTGCCGGGATCGACGCGCCCGGTGATCGTCGACGATGACACGGTCGGCAGCGACGGGACGGTGACAGGTGAAGGGACGCCGATCGGTGACGCCGACCGCATCCGGCCGGTGCGGCCGGGCAACGTCGCGTACATGACCTACACCTCTGGGTCGACCGGTGTGCCCAAGGGCGTGCAGGTCACCCACGGTGGGCTCGCCGACCTGATCGCCGACCGGACCGACGCCTACCGCCTCGACCACACCGCACGGGTGTCCTATGCGCTGTCACCGAGTTTCGACGCCTCGATCGAACAGCTGCTCACCTGCTTCGCCAACGGTGCGGCCCTGGTGATCGTGCCGCCGGAGGTGATCGGTGGTGAGCAGCTGACCCGCCTGCTCGCCGACGAGCACATCACCCACCTGACCCTGACGCCCACCATGCTGGCCACCGTCGAACCCGAGGCGCTGACCGATCTGCGGACCGTCGTGGTGGGCGGCGACCGATGTGCCCAGCACATCGTCGGACGCTGGACCCGGTGCGCGACGATGATCAACGAGTACGGGCCGACGGAGGCGACGATCACCGCGTCGAGTTCGGTGATCGACCCGTCGGCCGACCTCACCGCCGGCAGCCCGGTCCGCGGTGCGTCGGTGATGGTCCTCGACCCCATGCTGGCGCCGGTTCCGGTGGGCACGGTCGGCGAGGTGTATCTGGCCGGACCGGGACTCGCACGCGGCTATGCGCACATGTCGGCCTCGACCGCGGCCCGATTCGTGGCCCATCCCCACGGTGCCCCCGGCGAGCGGATGTACCGGACCGGCGACCTCGCACGCTGGGTCGGCGATGCATCGCAGGTGTCGCTGGAGCTGTTGGGGCGCACCGACTTCCAGTTGAAGATCCGCGGATACCGGATCGAACCGGGCGAGATCGACACCGCACTCACCGGACACGCCGGGGTGGAGGCGTCCATCACGGTGCCGGTTCGCAACAACATCGGCGCGACCGTCCTGGCGTCCTATGTGGTGCCGGTCGGCGATGCCCGGGTCGAACCCGCCGAGCTGGAACGTTTTGCGCGAGAATGCCTTCCGCCGCACATGGTCCCGGCCGTGATCACGATGATGGACGACCTGCCGGTCAACGCCTTCGGCAAGGTCGACCGCAGGGCGCTGCCCGACCCGGTCTTCGCCTCCGCGGCGAGTGGACGGATGCCCTCGACTCCCCGGGAAACCGAACTGGCACAGCTGTTCTCCGAGGTGCTCGGAGTGCCGCGGGTGGGCGCCGACGACAGCTTCTTCACCCTCGGCGGCGACAGCATCCTGTCGATCCAGCTGGTGGCCCGGGCCAAGGCGAGCGGACTGGCCTTCTCGACCCAGGATGTGTTCGAGCACAAGACCGTCGCCGCCCTCGCCGCCGTGGCCACCGATCTCACCGACGACGCGGGGCTGCCCGAACTGCCCGGCGGTGGCGTCGGATCGATCCCGCTGTCGCCGATCATGCATGCGATGCTCGACCGCGGACCCGTCGACCGTTTCACCCAGGCCGCCCTGGTGGAACTGCCCGACGGTCTCACCCGTCCCGACCTGGTGCGTGCGCTGCAGGCACTGGTGGACCACCACGACATCCTGCGCGCGCGGCTCGTCGACGGGCAGCCGGGCGAGACCCACATCGAGGTCGGTGCCCCGGGGACGGTCGACGCCGCGCAGGTGCTGGACCTGGTGTGGCTCGACCGGCGTGACGCCGACGAGATCGACCATCACCTGCAGGTCGCGGCCGATACGCTCGATCCGCGCGCCGGTGCGATGATCCGATTCGTGTGGATGTCCGAGGCCGACGACACGCAACCGGATCTGATGTGGCTGGTCATCCATCACCTCGCCGTCGACGGGGTGTCGTGGCGCATCCTGCTCACCGGCCTCGCCCAGGCCTGGCAGCAGATCGCCGGCGGCGCCGACCCGGCACTCGGTGACCCGACGACGTCGGTGCGCCGGTGGGTCCACGGCCTGCTCGAGCACTCGTCCGAGCGCACCGCCGCCGAGCTCGATCGGTGGACCGCGGTACTCGAACCGGGGGAGCGGCTGCTCGGCGATCGTGGGCTCGACCCCGATCGCGACGTGCTCGCCACCGCCGGATGCGTGCGGATGCGCATGCCGGCCGAGGTCACCGAAGCGGTCCTCACCACCGTCCCCGCCCGGTTCCACGGCGGCGCCAACGACGCGCTGCTCGCCGCCCTGGTGCTCGCGCTGGCGCGGTGGCGCCGGCGCCACGGTGTCACCGGCACCGGGATAGACGAGCTGATCGCACTCGAGGGCCACGGCCGCGAAGAGGCCGCCGTGCCCGGGGCCGACCTGACCGGGACGGTCGGATGGTTCACCTCCCGTTTCCCGGTCCGGCTCGACCTCGACGGCGTCGACGTCGACGATGCCTTCGCCGGCGGGGCCGCCGCCGGACAGGCGATCCGGCAGGTGAAGGAACAGCTGCGGGCGGTGCCCGACAACGGGATCGGTTTCGGCATGGTCCGGTACCTCGACCCGGTGGGTCGCGCCGAACTCGGCGGCCGGGCCGAACCACAGATCAGCTTCAACTACCTGGGCCGGGCCGGCACCGGTGACCACGCCGGTCCCTGGGCGCCGTCCGGCGAGTTCGACTCGCTGGTCGGCACCGGTGCGCCGCAGATGGCGCTGCCGGCGGTCCTGGACATCAACGCGATCGCCGCGCCGGGGCCGGACGGTCTGGAACTCGATGCGACGTGGGAGTTCGCCTCGCTGGTCCTGCACCACGACGACGTCGAGGAACTCGCCGGTCTGTGGGCGCAGGCCCTCGAGGCACTGGCCCGGCATGTGCGGGCCGACGACGCCGGCGGGCACACCCCGTCGGACTTCGGTCTGGTCGCCACATCGCAGACCGAGATCGACGGCTGGACCCGGGAGTATCCGTCGCTGACCGACGTGTGGCCGCTGACCGCACTGCAATCGGGGCTGCTGTTCCACGCGCTCTACGACGATGCGCTCGAGGCGTCGGATCACATCGCCCGCGAGGACGGCTACACCGTGCAGGCCGAACTGACCCTCGGCGGATCGCTGCACCCCGACCGGATGCGGCGGGCCGCCCAGCGGCTCGTCGACCGGCACGACAGCCTCCGGGTGGCCTTCGTCGAGACCGGGACCGGGCCGCGACAGCTCGTCCTGCGCGACGTCGAGGTCGACTGGACCGACTCCGATGTCACCGGCATCGACGACCCCGGGGAACGGGAACGGCAACTGCGCCGGCTCGTCGCGGAATCGGCGGCCCCGTTCGACCTCGCGCATCCGCCGCTGCTGCGCTTCCACCTCATCCGCGTCGCGCGGGGGGCCGACCGCGACGCCGACCGGTACCTGCTGGTGCTCACCAATCACCACATCGTGCTCGACGGCTGGTCGGCGCCGCTGCTGATCCACGAACTGTTGCTGCACTACATCGCCGACGGCGAGCCGGCCGAACTGCCGCAGCCGCGGTCCTTCCGCGACTACCTGCTGTGGCTGCACTCCCGAGACCACGACGCGGCGCGTACGGCGTGGCAGGAGATGCTCGCCGAGATCGAGAGCCCGACACGCCTGACCGGTGCCGCCGGCACGACGGCCGGCGGCGACATCGGCGAGACCGAGATCGTCCTCGATCCGGCCACCACCGACGCGATCCTCGGCCTCGGACGCACACACGAGGTCACCGCCAACACCTCGATCCAGGTGGCCTGGGCCCTGGTGCTGTCGGCGATGACCGGGCGGACCGACGTGGTGTTCGGCAACACGGTGTCCGATCGTCCGGCCCACATCCCCGGCATCGAGCGGATGGTGGGACTGTTCATCAACACCCTCCCGGTGCGGGTCCGCCTCGATCCCGCCGAGAGCATCGTCGAACTGCTCGCCCGCACGCAGACCGAACAGGCCGCGTTGCTCGATCACCGGCACGTCGGGCTGGCCGAACTGCAGCGGACCACCGGCGTGGCCGACATGTTCGACACCGTGACGGTCCTCGAGTCCTATCCGGTGGACACCGATGCGGTGGGGCAGACGCTGGCCGATGCCGGGCTGCGCTGGGTCGACCTGGTCGCCCACGACGCCACCCCGTACCCGGTCAGCCTCCAGGTCACCCCGCCGCGCCCGGGCACCGCGGGCGCCGGGAGCCGTGGTGGCTCCGCCGACGAGACACCCGGCGGGTACGTGCTCACCGTGCGGTACGCCGTCGACCGCATCGACGCCGAGGCCGCCGGTGCCCTGCTCGACCGCTTCGTCGGGCTGCTGCGTCAGATCGCCACCGATCCGGGCCGCAAGGTCGGTGCGGTGACCTCGTGCGGGCACGGCGAGCACGCCGAGCTGTCGGCGGCCGGGACGACCGGCGAATCCGGTGCGTCGCAGCAGCCGGTCCGGCTGCTGCGTGACATCCTCGCCGACTCCGCCCGCCGGCACCCGGATGCGGTGGCGGTGCGTGCCGACGGCACCACGCTCACCTACCGCGAACTCGCCCACCGTGCCGATCGGGTCGCCGCCGAACTCATCCGGCGCGGTGCGGGTCCGGAATCCTTTGTCGCACTGGCCGTTCCGCGTTCGGCGGACCTCGTCGTGGCGATCTGGGCGGTGGCACGAACCGGTGCCGCCTTCGTCGCCCTCGATCCGGGCAACCCCGCACACCGTCTCGCCGAGCTGATCTCCGACGCGGGCTGCACCCTCGGGGTGACCCGGGCCGCCGTCACCCCGAACCTGCCGGCCGGAGTCGACTGGCTGGTGCTCGACGCACCGGCCGGCCGGGCCGGGACGGGGTCGGCCGGGACGGGCCCGGACGATGCCGTCACCGCCGCGATCGCCGCCGACGGACTCCGGCCCGACAATGCCGCCTACCTGATCTTCACCTCCGGTTCCACCGGCAAGCCCAAGGCCGTTCTGATCAGCCACCGAGGACTGGCCGATCGTGTTGCCGCACAAGCCCACTCCTTCGGGGTGCGCCCCGGCTCGACGGTGCTGCAGGTGGCGTCGCCGGGGTTCGACGCCTGCGTCTCCGAGGTGCTGCTCGCCCTGGGCAACGGCGGCGGTCTCGTGGTGGCACCGCCCGAGGTGTACGGCGGTACCGATCTCGAGGAACTCGCTCGGGCAGAACACATCTCGCATGCGATCATCACCCCGTCGGCACTCAACACGATGGACCCGACGCGTCTGGCGTCGACGGCGACCATCGCCGTGGTCGGTGAGGCGACCGGTGCCGACATCGTCAACCGGTGGTCGCCGGGCCGTCGACTGATGAACCACTACGGACCGACCGAGGCCACCATCTGGGCCACCGGGGCCGACGACCTGGCCCCGGGACGGCCGGTGACCATCGGCCGGCCGATCCAGGGTGTGTCGGTGTCGGTTCTCGACGCCTGGCTGCGGCCGGTCCCGGTGGGGGTGGCCGGCGAGCTCTACCTCGGCGGTCCCGGACTCGCCCGCGGATACCATGCCCGACCGGGGATCACCGCAGCACGTTTCGTCGCGGACCCGAGGTCGGCGACCGGCGAACGGATCTACCGCACCGGCGACTCGGTGCGGTGGGTGCGCGGCCGGGACGGCCTCGAGCTGGACTATCTCGGACGCAACGATCAGCAGGTCAAGATCCGCGGACTGCGGATCGAGACCGGCGACATCGACGCCCATCTCGGACGCCACCGGGAGGTGGCCCAGGTCGCCACCGTGGTCCAGCCGGGACCGGCGGGTCAGCCGGTGCTGGTGTCCTATGTGGTCGGCGCACCGGGACAGACTCTGGACGTCGGGGCGCTGCACGACGGACTCGCCGACACCCTGCCGCAGTACATGTCGCCGGCCGCGATCGTCGAGTTGGAGTCGATGCCGTTGACCCGGACCGGCAAGATCGACCGGAAGGCGCTTCCCCCGTGGGACTTCCGTTCCGAGGAGGAGGGCGGCCGGACGCCCTCGACCCCGGCCGAGGTGGTGTTCGCGCACCTGTTCGCCGAGGTCCTGCGCCTCGACCAGGTGACCGCCGACAGCAACTTCTTCACCCTCGGCGGCGACAGCATCGTCTCGATGCAGCTGGTCGCGCTCGCCAAGGCTGCCGGATTCGCCATCACGCCACGCGATGTCTTCGAGGCCAAGACGGTGGCCGCCATCGCCGAGCTCGCGGCCCTGCGCAGCGCCGACGACGCCCCGGTGCCCGATGCGCCGGTCTCGGCCTCGGACCCGCGGTTCGCCGACATCGACCACACCGATCTCGAGGCGCTCCGGCATCGCTATCCGACACTGTCGGAGGTGTGGCCGTTGTCGCCGACGCAGGCGGGAATCCACTTCCACTCGTCACTGGACCCCGATGCCCGTGACAACTACACCGTGCAGTCGACCATCGCCTTGTCCGGCGACGTCGACGGTGCCCGGCTGCGCCGGGCCGCGCAGGCCCTCGTCGACCGCCACGACATCCTGCGCGCCGGATTCGCCGAGACATCGCGGGGCCCGCGCCAGATCGTGGTCGCCGACGCCGAGGTGGCCTTCCGTGAGATCGACCTGGTCGGTGACGTCCCCACCGAGAGCGCTGAGCGCGTCGTCGCCGAGAGTGCCGCCGCCGCTTTCGATCTGAGTGTCCCATCACTGATCCGGTTCACCCTGGTCCGCCGTGATGTGGGGTCGTTCGTGCTGCACATCACCAACCACCATGTGATCCTCGACGGCTGGTCGATGCCGCTGCTGATGCGTGAACTGCTCGAATACTACGGAGATCCGGAGCGCATCGCGGTGGCCGGGCCCGCACCGTCCTACCGTGACCATCTGGTCTGGCTGGCCGGGCAGGACCACGAGGGTTCGACGACCGCCTGGGCGCAGGCCTACGCCGACGTCGAGGCGCCCACCCGGGTCTCCCGTGGCGGTGCGGCGATGGCCGATGCCGCCGTCGGTGAGGTCGTGGTGGAGCTCCCATCCGAGGAGTTCGGTCGATTGCGTTCGGTCACAGCAGATTCCGCAGTGACCATCGGTACCGCACTGTCCACCGCGTGGTCGCTGGTCCTGCGAGTGCTGACCGGCGAGACCGACGTGATCCTCGGTTCTGCGGTCGCCGGCCGGCCGGCGGCGTTGCCGGGTGCGGAGCAGGCGCTGGGCATGTTCCTGAACACAGTGCCGGTCCGGGCGCGGCTCGAACCCGCATTGTCGTTGCAGGAGTTGCTGATCCAGGTGCAGGAGGGCAACGCGCGGCTCCTCGACCACCACTACGTGGGGCTGCCCGCCATCCACCGCGCCGCCGGTGTCTCGGATCTCTTCGACACCGCGCTGGCATTCCAGTCCTTCCCGCTGCACGCGGCGGCCCTGCAACAGCTGGTCGACTCGGCGGGACTGCGGGTCGACGGCATCAGCGGTATCGACGCAACACCGTATCCGCTGAGTGTGGTCGTCGCACCGAATCTCGATGCCCGGAACCGGACCGAGGAACCGACATCCGACGGCGCCGACGACGGGAGGCAGGGCGGCGCGGCACTGACCATCACCCTGCGGTACCGGCGTGACGAGTTCGACGCCGTACAGGCCCGCGAGATCATCGACCGCTTCGTCGAATACCTGACCTGTATCGCCGCCGAGCCCCAGACCCGGCTGGGTATGCTCACCCAGGACGTGGCGGGTGTCCAGTGGCCGCGGACTGCCACATGCGATGCGGCGGTGCCGGTTTCGACGACCCTGGGTGAGATCCTCACCGCGTCCGCCCGCCGTTCCCCCGACGAGATCGCGGTGCGCAGCGGAGGCACCGGGATGTCGTATCGCGAGCTCGACGAGCAGTCGAACCGACTGGCCCGCCACCTCCTGCGGCACGCGCAACGACCACAGGGCGTGGTGGCGTGCGTGCTGCCACGATCGCCGCAGGCGGTCGTCGCGATCTGGGCCGCGGCCAAGGCCGGTGTGCCGTTCCTGCCGATCGACCCGGGCCTGCCCGCCGAACGCATCGGCTTCCTGCTCACCGATTGTGCGGTGACCCTCGGGTTCACCCTGGCCCAGGTGCGCGACGGTCTGCCCGGCGGAGTCGACTGGCTGGTCCTCGACGATCAACACGCCGTCGACCGCCTCGCCGCGGAATCGGCCGCGCCGATCACCGACGCCGAGCGCGGCGGCCCGATCCGCCTCGCCGACACCGCCTATGTGATCTACACGTCCGGTTCGACCGGAACCCCCAAGGGAGTGCGTGTCAGCCATCGCGGCCTGGCACACCTCGTCGCCGCACAACGCCGGGTCCTCGACGTCGGCCCCGCCGCACGGGTACTGCAGGTGGCCTCACCGGGATTCGACGCCTCGGTGTTCGAACTGCTGATGGCACACGGGTCCGGCGGACGCCTCGTGGTGTCGCCGGCCGACGTCTACGGCGGACCCGAACTGGCCGAACTGATCCGCTGCGAGGCCGTCACCCACGCCGTCCTGACCCCGTCGGCGCTGGCCACGGTGCCGACCGACCCCGAGGACGACGAGGCCGACGCCCACCGCACGGGACCGGCCACCCTGCGGGTGCTGGCCACCGCGGGTGAGTCGGTCGGCCCGCAACTGATCGACCGGTGGGCACCGGGCCGCATCATGGTCAACCTGTACGGGCCCACCGAGTCCACCATCTGGGCGACTGCGAGCGAACCCCTCCATCCGGGTGGACCGGTCACGATCGGCACCGCGGTGGGGCCGGTCGGCGTCACCGTCCTCGACACCTGGATGCGGCCGGTGCCGCAGGGCATCGCCGGCGAGCTGTACCTGGTGGGCCCCGGTCTCGCCGACGGCTACATCGGCAGGCCCGGGACCACCGCGACCCGGTTCGTGCCCTGCCCGTTCGGTGACCCCGGTGACCGGATGTACCGGACCGGCGACATCGTCCGACGGAATGCCGATCACCAACTGGAGTTCTTGGGCCGCAACGACTTCCAGGTCAAGGTGCGTGGCACACGCGTCGAGGTGGGCGAGATCGACGCACTGCTGGGCGAGCGCGACGACGTCGACTACGCCGTCACCGTCGGACGCAGCCGCGCCGGTGCCGGGGCCGGGCACATGTTGGTCTCCTATGTGGTGGCGGCGCCGGGGACGACACTGTCGAGTACCCGGCTGCGTGCGGCGCTGGCCGAGAAACTGCCCGCCTACATGGTGCCGGCGGCGGTCGTCGTCCTCGACGAGATCCCGATGACCCGCACCGGCAAACTGGACCGGGCGGGCCTACCCGAGCCGGTCTTCGCCGCAAGCGAGTTCCGGGCGCCGGCGAACCCGATGGAAACGGCGGTCGCCGCCGCGTTCGAGCATGTGCTCGACGTCCCGCGCGTCGGCGCCGACGACGACTTCTTCGCCCTCGGCGGCGACTCGCTGAGCGCCTCGGTGGTCGTCGCACGGCTTGGCGAGGTGGTCGGCACACGGGTTCCGGTACGCGCGGTGTTCGATGCACCCACCGTCGGTGCGCTGGCGGTCCTGGTGGGGTCGCTCGACGGCGGCGGACGCATCCCGCTGACCGCCGGACCCCGACCGGAACTGGTGCCGCTGTCACCGGCACAGCAACGGATGTGGTTCCTCAACCGGATGGAACCGGAATCGGCCGCCTACAACATCCCGGTGATCCTGCGACTGTCCGGACGGCTCGACGTCGCCGCGCTGCGGGACGCATTGTCGGATGTGACCGCGCGGCACGAGGTGCTGCGCACGATCTATCCCGACACCGCCGGCGAGCCGCGGCAGCAGATCCTGGATCGGGCCCCGATCGAGGTGGACGTGCAGACGGTGGCGGCGGCCGCGGTCGCCGACACCGTGGGCGAGTTCGTGCGCCGCGGATTCGACGTGACCGCCCACGTGCCGATGCGGGTGGCGCTGTTCGAGATCGTCGACGGCGAGGCGTCCGGCCGGGTCGCGGAGGGGGCGGCGGACCGGACCGCCGAGTTCCTGCTGGTGCTGGTGGTCCATCACATCGCCGGCGACGGACAGTCGATGGTGCCGCTGTCGCGCGATGTGATGACGGCCTATGCCACGCGCCGCGACGGCCGCGCCCCCGGATGGGAACCGCTGTCGGTGCAGTACGCCGACTACGCCCTGTGGCAGCGCGAGGTGCTCGGTGCCGCCGAGGACGCCCAGTCGCTGATGCGCGCGCAACTCGACTTCTGGCGGAGCTCGCTGGCCGGGGCACCCGATGTGCTGGATCTGCCCACCGACCGGCCACGGCCCGCGGTGGCGACCTTCGCCGGGGGGTCGGTGCCGGTGGAGATCGGACCGGAACTGCACTCCCGGCTGCTCACCCTGGCGCGTTCGCGTGGAGCCTCGCTGTTCCTGGTCCTGCACGCCGCCCTGGCGACCGTGCTGGCACGGCTGAGCGGCGGCGACGACATCGTCGTCGGCACACCGGTCGCCGGTCGCGGTGAGCCGGGGCTCGACGACCTGGTCGGGATGTTCGTCAACACCCTGGCCCTGCGGACCGCCGTCACCGGCGACGAGTCCTTCGCCGAACTGCTCGACCGGGTGCGCGACGCCGACCTGCAGGCCTTCGAGCACGCCGACGTCCCCTTCGAGCGGATCGTCGAGGAACTCAATCCCGAACGCTCCACCGCCCACCATCCGCTGTTCGGGGTGGCCCTCGCGCTGCAGAACCTGTCGAAGGTCCACGTGGAACTGCCCGAGGTGACCGTCTCGCGGGCACAGGCCGACACCGGGATCTGCCAGTTCGACCTGCAGCTGGTGATCGCCGACGAGTACGGAACCGACGCCAACGGGAAACCCGTCGTCGCGCAGGGTATCTCGGGGAGCATGATGTTCGCCCGCGACCTCTTCGACGCCGCGACGGTCGCCGGATTCGTCCGACGGCTCCAGCGGGTCCTCGAAGCGGTCGTCGACGATGCGACGACGCCGATCGGCGACATCGACTGGCTCGACACCGACGAACGCACGATGCTGCTGTCGCAGGTCGGAGCCCGCACGGCGACATCGCCGACCCTGCTGCCGGAGGTGTTCGCGGCGGCCGTCGAGCGCAACCCCGACGGTGCCGCGGTGATCTCCGGTGAGACGGTGCTCTCCTACACCGAACTCGACCGCCGGTCGAACCGTCTGGCACGCCACCTGATCGGCCTCGGCGCAGCTCCCGAACGGCCGGTGGCGGTCGCGATCGAGCGGTCGGCGGAATCGGTGGTGGCCTGGTGGGCCGTGGTCAAGACCGGTGCGCCCTACGTGCCGGTGGATCCGCACTACCCGAGCACACGGATCGAGCAGATGGTCTCGGATTCGGGTGCGGTGCTGGGGATCACCACATCGGCTGCCCGCGTCGCCCTCCCCGACACCCTCGACTGGATCATGCCCGCGGACGCCGACGTGGCCACCCGGATCGACGGCCTCCCCGCGACACCGATCGGGCAGGACGAGTGCGAACATCCGGTGCGTGCCACCAACACGGCCTGGGTGGTCTTCACCTCCGGCTCGACCGGAGTGCCGAAGGGGGTGGCCGTCAGCCACGCCGGCATCGCCGACTACCTGTCCACCCTGCACGTGGACGCCGAGATCGGTGCCACCTCGCGCGTGCTGCACTTCGCCTCACCGTCGTTCGACGCGTCACTGCTGGAGATCCTGCTCGCGGTGAGTGCCTCCTCGGCGCTGGTGGTGGCCCCCACCGGGATGCGCGGCGGCGACGAGCTGGCCGATCTGCTTCGCGCACAACGGGTCACACATGCCTTCGTCACCCCAGCCGCGCTGGCCTCGGTGGAACCCGACGGACTGGAGCATCTGCGTGTGGTGATGTCCGGCGGTGACGAGGTGCCGACCGATCTGGTGACCCGATGGCTGGAGGCAGATTCGGCCCGCGCCCGGCAGTTCCGGGTGCTCTACGGTCCGACCGAGACCACCGTCGTCGCCACCGCCACCGAACCGCTGCAGGTGGGCGAACGCTCCACCATCGGTGCGCCGCTGGCCGGGATGCAGGCACTGGTGCTCGACGCCCGGATGCAGCCGGTACCGGTCGGTGTCGCCGGCGAGCTCTACCTGGCCGGGCCCGCCCTGGCACGCGGCTACCTGAACCGGTCCGGCGTCACCGCGTCGCGATTCGTGGCACACCCCTTCGGCCGGCCCGGACAGCGGATCTACCGCACCGGCGACGTCGTCCGCCGCAACCGCTCGGGTGCACTGGAGTTCATCGGCCGCAACGACTTCCAGGTCAAGATCCACGGATTCCGGGTGGAACTCGGGGAGATCGACGCCGCCCTCGGCGCCTACGCCGACGTGTCCTTCGCGACGACGGTGCCGCGCCGGGACGACGCCGTCGGGGTGCGTCTGGTGTCCTATGTGGTGCCCGCACCCGGTGCGGTGGTGGTGGGGGAGAAGCTGCGGGCCCTGCTCACCGAGACGTTGCCGTCCTACATGGTGCCGTCGGCGGTGATGGTCCTCGACCGGGTCCCGCTCACGCCGAGCGGCAAACTCGACCGCAAGGCCCTCCCGGCCCCGATGATCACCACGCGGGCGTTCCGGGCGCCGGCCTCGCCCGTCGAGGAGATCGTGGCCGGTGTGTTCGCCGACGTCCTCGGCATCACCGGCGGTGTCGGCGCCGACGACGACTTCTTCGAACTCGGCGGCAACAGTCTGGCCGCCACCCGGGTCGTCGCCAGGATCGGTGCGGCCCTCGACACCACGGTGCCGGTCTCGATGATCTTCGAGGCGTCCACGGTGTCGAAGCTGGCCGCACGGGCCGAATCCCACACCGACACCGGCCGGATCGCGCTGGTCGCACAGGATCGGCCGGAACATATCCCGCTGTCCTATGCGCAGCAACGGATGTGGTTCCTCAACCAGATCGAACCCGATTCCTCCGCCTACAGCATCCCGATCGTGATGCGGCTGTCCGGCGAACTCGACCCCGATGCGCTGCAACTGGCGATCGACGACGTCGTCACCCGCCACGAGGTGCTGCGGACGGTGTACCCGTACGTGGCCGGGGAGCCCAGCCAGCTCGTCCTGCCCGCCGCCACCGCACGCGTGGTGATGTCGGTGTCGAAGGTGTCGGAATCCGAGCTGTTCCGGGAGGTCTCGGAACTCATGCGGATGCCGTTCGACGTCACCGCCGAGGTGCCCATGCGGGTGCGGCTCTACGGTCTCGGCGGTGGCGAGTGGGTGCTGGCCGTGGTGCTCCACCACATCTGCGGTGACGGTTCGTCGTTGACCCCGCTCGCCCGGGACATGATGACCGCCTATGTGGCCCGCGCAGAGGGCAACACCCCCGGATGGGTACCACCGGCGGTGCAGTACGCGGACTATGCGATCTGGCAGCGTGCGGTCCTCGGGTCCGCCGACGACCCGGAATCGACGCTGCGCGCCCAGATCGACTACTGGACAGGACAACTGGCCGATGTGCCCGCACTGATCGAGCTGCCGGCCGATCGTCCCCGCCCGGCGACACAGTCGTTCGCCGGTGCCGGTGTCCCGCTGGCCGTCGGCGCCGACCTGCACGCCGCCCTCCAGGTGATCGCACGGGAACACAATGCGACGCTGTTCATGGTGTTCCACGCGGCGCTGGTCGCACTGCTGGCCCGGCTGGCCGTCACCGACGACGTGGCGATCGGAACCCCGTACGCCGGACGCGGCGAGCGTGAACTCGACGATCTGATCGGCATGTTCGTCAACACCCTCGTGCTGCGGACACAGATCCGGGACGGGATGTCGTTCGGCGAACTGATCGAGGACGCGCGGGACACGGATCTGGCGGCCTTCGGACATGCAGACGTCCCGTTCGAGCGGCTCGTCCAGGAGCTGAACCCGGTCCGGTCGGACGCCTACAACCCGCTGTTCCAGGTGATGCTGGCGTTCCAGAACGTCTCGACCACCGCGATCGAACTGCCCGCACTGTCGGTGGAGGCCGTCGAATCCGATACCGGGATGTCGATGTTCGACATGCAGGTGACGGTGTCGGACAGCTACGACGACACCGGGGCACCGGCGGGGATCGCCGGCGAGATCACCTTCGCCACCGACCTGTTCGACGCCGCGACGGTGACCACGTTCGCCGAACGGCTGCTGCGGGTGCTCACCGCGCTGTCGGCCGATCCCGGCCGGTCGATCCACGACGTCGACCTGCTCGACCCCACCGAGCGTGAGGCGGCCCTCGTCCGCTGGAATGCGACCGATCACGCCGTCGACCCCGCGGAGACACTCGCATCGCTGTTCGCCGGCGCGGCCGCCCGATTCGCCGACGGCCCGGCCGTCACCGCCGGCGACCTCACCCTAACCTACGCCGAGTTCGCCGGGCGGGTCAACCGACTGGCGCGGTGGCTGGTCTCCCGCGGGGTCGGTCCCGATGCCCTGGTCGCGATCCGGATGCGACGTTCCCTCGACCAGATCACCGCGATGTATGCGGTGCATGCCGCCGGTGGCGGCTACATCCCGATCGACCCGGACCATCCGGCCGACCGGATCGGCCACATGCTCGGCTGCGCCGACCCGGTGGTGGTGCTGACCACGCTGGACGGGATCGAGTTGTCGGGGTTCGACGATTCGCCCCTGACCGACGACGACCGGGTCACCGCGGCCGATCCGGATGCCCTGGCCTACCTGCTGTTCACCTCCGGGTCGACCGGACGGCCGAAGGGCGTTGCCATCTCCCATCGTTCGGCGGTCAACCAGGTGCGCTGGATCAGCGACGAGTACGCCCTGACCGGCACGGACGTGGTGCTGCAGAAGACCCCGTCCACCTTCGACGTCTCGGTGTGGGAGATCTTCGGGACCCTCGCGGCGGGTGCGCGGCTGGTCGTCGCCCGTCCGGACGGTCACACCGACCCGGACTACCTCGCCGAGGTGATCGACACCGAACGGGTCACGCTCACCTCGTTCGTCCCGTCGATGCTCGCGGTCTTCGCCGATGCGCTCGCCCCCGAGGCGGCCACGGTCGATCCGGGTGCGTCGGGGAGATCGTTGGACTCGTTGCGGGCCCTGCTGGTGGCCGGTGAGGCGTTCGGCCCCGACGTGGTTGCCGCGGCCCACCGTGCACTGCCCGCGGTGGAACTCCACAACCTCTACGGCCCCACCGAGTTCACCGTGCACGCGACGTCGCATCAGGTGGGTGCGGACGACCACGGGGCGGTGCCGATGGGCACCCCGGTGTGGAACTCCCGGGCCTACGTCCTCGATTCCCGGCTCTGCCCGGTGCCCCCGGGCGTGACCGGTGACCTGTACCTGTCGGGTACCCAGGTGGCCCGCGGCTACTTCGGTCGGACCGGCCTGACCGCCGAGCGTTTCGTGGCCGATCCGTTCGTCGCCGGCGAGCGGATGTACCGCACCGGCGACCTGGTGCGCCGTCGGTCGACCGGGGAGCTGGAATACCTGGGCCGCAGCGACTTCCAGGTGAAGTTGCGTGGCCTGCGGATCGAGCTCGGTGAGATCGAGGCGGTGTTCGCCGAGCACGAGAGCGTGGCACGGGCGGTCGCGACGGTCACCGCGACCGAGCGGGTCGAATACCTCGTCGTCTATCTCGTGCCCGCGGCCGGTGCCACCGTCGACACCGCCGAGGTGAGTGCGTTCGCGTCGACGGCACTGCCGGGCTACATGATGCCGACGGCCGTGATGGTCCTCGACACGGTGCCGCTGACGGCGTCGGGCAAGCTGGACCGGGCCCGGCTGCCCAAGACCGCGCGGCGCACCGACGAGTTCCGGGCACCGGCAACGGAGTTGGAGGGCGAGATCGCGCGCACCTTCGAGGATGTGCTCGGGGTGGCGCGGGTGGGCGCCGACGACGACTTCTACGCGCTGGGCGGCAACTCGCTGACCTCGGTTCGGGTGGTCAACTCGCTGAAGAACGAACTGCACGTGGAGATCCCGATCCGCTGGATGCTCTCCGACTCGAGTCCGGCCGACCTCGCACGGCGGATCGAGGCCGGTATCCGCAACGGCGGCACGGTGTTCGAGACCGGTGACGGTGGTGCCGCAGACGGCGCCGGCAGCGGGCTCGGACTGGAGGTGCTGCTGCCGATCCGGACCGGTGGTGACAAGCCGCCGCTGTTCTGCGTCCACCCCGCATCGGGGCTGGCATGGTGCTATCAGACGCTGGGCAGGCAGATCCCCGACGACCGGCCGGTCTACGGTCTGCAGGCGCCCCAGATCGGCGGGGAGGACCCCGGCCCGACATCGGTGCCGGCGATCGCCCGGCGCTACTTCGACGAGATCCGCACGGTGCAGCCACACGGCCCGTACCACCTGTTGGGGTGGTCGCTGGGTGGGGTGATCGCACACGCCGTGGCCGCCGAGATGCGGGCGGCGGGTGAAGAGGTGGCCATGCTGGCGATGCTCGACGCGGAGGCCGATGCGATCGACACCTCGGAGATCGTGGAGATCACCGCGGGTGAGCTGATCAGCAATCTCGGACCGGTCCTGGGTATCGACTTCGTCAGTTCCGATGCCACCGCAGAACAGGCGGCCGCGCAGATCACCGAGCATCTGGGTGAGGGCTTCGGGGTGGACGCCGCGACGATCCAGCGCCTGACCGATGCCTACAACCTGCTGCTCCGGGCGACGGGTGACTGGGAACTCCCGGTTGTCGACGTCGACCTCCAGTTCTTCACCGCAGTCCGTGACCGTCGTCCCGACGCCCTGGGGCATCCGGGTTGGCAGCCGTTCGTTGGTGGTGTCATCTCGAATGTCGACGTCGATTGCGATCACCTGTCGATGACCGAGAACGAGGCGATCATCACGATCGCCGAGATCCTCGAGCGGCGAATGGGTGCCGAACAGCCTCGCTAGCACGCCTTCCGGGGCTAGCGTTTGGAGAAATGGCCATTTCACCATCGAGAAATGAGGTCGTCCATGAGTAGATCCGGCACCACGGTCACCGCCCGCCACATCAGTCCCGGCAATCACCGCGTCCGCAGTGTCACAACCGCCGCGGTGGGGTGTGTGATGGCCGCGTCGCTGACGATGACGGTGACCGCCATCGCCGATGCCCGGCCGTCGGGCGCGCCGCCTGATGCGGTGAGCACACAGACCGGTGTCACCTATGGGATCGCTCGCCTCGACGCCGCGACGACGCTCGTCGCATCCACCGATCCCACTGCCGTGAGGATTTGGCCGACTCCGGATCTGACCGTTTCACGTGTGACGGTGGCGGCCCCGGCAGCGAACCCGGATGAGATCCGGATCGGCAATCTCCGTCTGCATCGTCCGGGAGCGGTGCCGCCGCAGGTCGCGACGCAGGTCAGTGAGGCTTCCGGTGTTCTGGTGCAGGGGATCTCGGATGTTCTGCACAGCAACGGTGTTCCGGAGGCCCGGGCCGACAAGGTCGCCGAGAAGATGGTCGGTGACGCAGTGGTCGGTGGCGTGATCGGCGGTGCGGTCGCATCCCCGATCGCCCTCGCTGTCGGAGCCGTCGTCGGCGGCGGGCTCGGTCTGATCTTTGGTATCCCGTTCCTGCCCACCGGCCTGGTCGTCGGGCCCCTGGTGGGTACGGCCCTGGTCGCCACTCTGGTCGCCCTCCCGGCCGTGGCGGCAGGAGTCGTCATCGGTGCCGCACACGGATACGAGAAGGGATGGACCGTTCCACTCGATCCGCCCCGTTCGCAATCGGAACCCGCTCCGACGGCGCGTGGTGGCACGAACACTGCACGCCCGGCGGCGCAACCCGCCTCCGCACCCGCGGTGAGGACCGAGGCGTCCGTGCCCGCTCCGGCAGTGCGACCGGTTTCGGCCACCACACCCGCCGACCGGCGTGACCCGGCCGCCGGGTGCTCGCTGCTCCGGATGACGGAGGTCGCATTGCGGGGCGGGGCTATCGGCAGCTGCTGACCGGATCAATCGTCAACGCCCACTGGGTGGTCGAGCCGACGAGCGTTCGTGCGCTCGATTCAGGCTCGATCATCCACTGGCGTTGATGATCAATCTGACGAGGACAGCTCGTTGACTCGTTTCAGGGCTCAATCAGCAACCGCTCGTTGGTGGTTGAGCCGATGAGGAGCGTAGCGACGAGGCGTGTCGAAACCTCCGCCGGCCGAATTCGCCAACCCAACCACCTCCGAAGTGCTCACCTCCCAACGCCCGCTGCG
>NZ_BCNF01000072.1 GCF_001485495.1 Gordonia desulfuricans NBRC 100010
GCCCATCGACATCTCCCCGACAGACACACAGATGAGACTCCCGATCCGAGAAGTCATCACTCCCGTCGGGCCGATCGAGACCCGACTGGTCGAGATCCTGGAAGGCCTCGGACTCTGACCTCGGTTTCGGGTGGCCAGGGTGTCCACCCGAGCCGATTGTTCCCGCTCACGGCACGCCCAATAGGATGATGTGTTGTGACTCCCGCCGACCTTGCCGTGCTATTGAGCACTGTGACCCGCGGTGTCGTCGCCGACCATGGCCTCGACACCTCGCTGGTCCCCGATTCGATCGTGGTCGAGCGCCCACGCAGCGCCGATCACGGTGACTATGCCACCAACATCGCACTCCAACTCGGCAAGCGCCTCGGCGTCGTGCCCCGTGATCTCGCCGGCTGGCTGGCCGAGGCCTTCGCCGCCACCGAGGGCATCGAGAAGGCCGAGGTCGCAGGCCCCGGATTCGTCAACGTCTGGCTGGCCGCCGCCGCACAGAACACCGTCATCACCGCCGTGCTCGAGCAGGGGGAGAACTACGGCCGCGGCGACGAGATCGCCGACAAGGTGATCAACCTCGAGTTCGTGTCCGCCAACCCGACCGGCCCGATCCACCTCGGTGGAACCCGCTGGGCCGCGGTCGGCGACGCACTCGGACGCGTCCTGGCCGCCCGCGGCGCGCAGGTCACCCGCGAGTACTACTTCAACGACCACGGCTCCCAGATCGACCGCTTCGCCAGGTCGCTGGAGGCGTCCGCGCAGGGCCTTCCCGCACCCGAGGACGGCTATGCCGGTGAGTACATCGTCGACATCGCCAAGCAGATCGTCGCCAAGGCCCCCGGTGTCCTCGACCTCACCGAGGCCGAGCGGGTCGAGACCTTCCGCGCGCAGGGCGTGGAGCTGATGTTCGACCACATCAAGACCAGCCTGCACGAGTTCGGCACCGACTTCGATGTCTACACCCACGAGGACTCCATGTTCACGTCGGGCCTGGTGGATCGCTGCATCACCGAACTCAAGGCCAACGGCAACCTGTACGAGGCCGACGGCGCGTGGTGGCTGCGGACCACCAACTACGGCGACGACAAGGATCGTGTCGTCATCAAGAGCGACGGCGAGGCCGCCTACATCGCCGGCGACATCGCCTACTACCAGGACAAGCGCGACCGCGGCTTCAACCTGTGTATCTACATGCTCGGCGCCGATCACCACGGCTACATCAAGCGCCTCAAGGCCGCCGCCGCATCACTCGGCGACGACCCGGAGACCGTCGAGGTCCTCATCGGGCAGATGGTCAACCTGGTCAAGGACGGCAAGCCGGTCCGGATGTCCAAGCGCGCCGGAACGGTCATCACCCTCGACGACCTCGTCGACGCCGTCGGTGTGGACGCCGCCCGCTATGCGCTCATCCGCTCGTCGATCGACGTCAACATCGACATCGACCTCGACCTGCTGGCCAAGCAGTCCAACGACAACCCGGTCTACTACGTGCAGTACGCGCATGCCCGGCTGTCGGCGCTCGGCCGCAATGCCACCGAGCTGGGTCTCACCGCGAGTACCGAGCACCTCGAACTGCTCGACAGCGATCCCGAGGCCGACCTGATCAAGACGATCGGCGACTTCGACGAGGTGGTCACGACCGCGGCCACCCTGCGTGAACCGCACCGAGTGTGTCGCTACCTGGAGACCCTCGCGGGCACCTATCACCGCTTCTACGCGCACTGCCGCGTGCTCCCGCAGGGTGACGAGGAAGCCGGTGACATCCATCGGGCCCGGCTCGCACTGTGTGCCGCGAGCCGTCAGGTCCTCGCCAACGGACTCGCACTCGTCGGCGTCACCGCACCGGAGCGCATGTGAACGCCCATCCGGCCGGCCCCCGCCACGCGGAACCGCTGGCCGCACCGAGCCTCGCCCAGAAGCCCAACGATCCCGCGGTCCTCGCCGAGATCCCCGCCGCGGTGTACCCGCGTAACGCCGTCCGCGGCGAATCCGGGGAACTGACCATCGCCGGTGTCGGCGTGGCCGAACTCGCCGAGACCTACGGCACGCCGCTGTTCGTGGTCGACGAGGCCGACTTCCGGTCGCGTTGCTCGGACATGATGGAGGCCTTCGGGCCCTACGGCCGCGTGCACTACGCCTCCAAGGCGTTCCTGTGCACCGAGATCGCCCGTTGGGTGGAGCAGGAAGGCCTGTCCCTCGACGTCTGCTCCGGCGGTGAACTCGCGATCGCCCTGCACGCCGGATTCCCGTCCGAGCGGATCGCCCTGCACGGCAACAACAAGAGCGAGGCCGAACTGGCCGCCGCCCTCGATGCCGGGGTGGGCCACGTGGTGCTCGACTCGATGATCGAGATCGAGCGGCTCGACGCCCTTGCCGGTGAACGCGGTGTGGTGGCCGACGTGCTGGTCCGGGTGACCGTCGGCGTCGAGGCGCACACCCACGAGTTCATCTCCACCGCCCACGAGGACCAGAAGTTCGGGTTCTCGCTCGCCGGTGGGGTCGCGATGGAGGCGGTCCGCCGTGTCTTCGCCACCGACAACCTGCGTCTGGTCGGCCTGCACAGTCACATCGGTTCGCAGATCTTCGACATGGACGGATTCGAGCTCGCCGCACACCGCGTCCTCGGCCTGCTCCACGACGTCGTCGCCGAATTCGGTCTCGAGAAGACCTCGCAGATGGCGATCGTGGATCTCGGTGGCGGACTGGGTATCTCGTACCTGCCAGAGGATCGTCCGCTGCCGATCGGGGCGGTCGCCGAGCGTCTGGCCGAGATCGTGCGCAAGGAATCGGCGGCCGTGGGGCTGCCGATGCCGACCCTGGCCGTCGAGCCCGGCCGGGCCATCGCAGGCCCCGGCACCGTCACCCTCTACCGCGTCGGCACCGTCAAGGACGTCGAACTCGGTGGCGGCATGACCCGCCGGTATGTGTCGGTGGACGGCGGCATGAGCGACAACATCCGCACCGTGCTCTACGACGCCGAGTACGACGTCCGGCTGGTGTCGCGGGTGTCCGACGCGGACGCCGTGGTCAGCCGCGTCGTCGGCAAGCACTGCGAGAGCGGCGACATCGTCATCAAGGACTGCTGGCTGCCCGGGGACCTCGCACCCGGTGACCTCATCGCGGTCGCCGCGACCGGCGCCTACTGTTATTCGATGTCCTCGCGCTACAACATGACGATGCGGCCGGCCGTGGTCGGCGTCGCCGGCGGCGAATCCCGCGTGATCCTGCGCCGCGAGACCATCGCCGATTTCCTGAGGTTGGAGACCTAGGTGAACACACAGACAGACAACCCCACCGGGGAACAGGCCGAAGCCCGCAGCATCGGGGTGGCGGTGCTCGGCATGGGCAACGTCGGCACCGAGGTGGTGCGGATTCTCGACGAGAGCGCCGCCGACCTGCGCGCCCGCGTCGGCGCCGACCTGGTGCTGCGCGGGGTGGCGGTCCGCGATCTCGCCAAGCCGCGCAAGATCGACGCCGCGCTGCTGACCACCGATCCCGAAGCGCTGGTCACCCGCGACGACGTCGACATCGTGGTGGAGCTGATGGGTGGTATCGATCCCGCCCGCGCACTCATCCGCAAGGCGCTCGAGAGCGGCAAGTCGGTGGTCACCGCCAACAAGGCACTGCTGGCGGAGTACACCGGTGAGCTGGCGACCGCCGCGGCGAGCGCCCGGGCCGACCTGTACTTCGAGGCGGCCGTCGCCGGTGCGATCCCGGTGATCCGCCCGCTGACCCAGTCGCTGGCCGGTGACACCGTCGAACGCGTCGCCGGAATCGTCAACGGCACCACCAACTTCATCCTCTCGGCGATGGCCGAGACCGGTGCCGACTACGCCGACACGCTGGCCGAGGCGGGCCGGCTGGGCTACGCCGAGGCCGACCCGACCGCCGACGTCGAAGGGTATGACGCCGCGGCCAAGGCCGCGATCCTCGCGTCGATCGCCTTCCACACCCGCGTGACGGCCGCCGACGTGTACCGCGAGGGCATCAGCGCCGTCACCGCCGACGACCTCGTCGCCGCCCGCAAGTTCGACTGCACCATCAAGCTGCTGGCGATCTGTGAACGGGTGCGCGACGCCGAAGGCGCACAAAGTGTCTCGGCGCGGGTCTACCCGGCACTGATCCCGCTGACCCATCCGCTGGCATCGGTCAACGGGGCGTTCAACGCCATCGTCGTCGAGGCGCAGAACGCCGGACGGCTGATGTTCTACGGTCAGGGCGCCGGTGGCGCACCGACCGCATCGGCGGTGCTCGGCGATCTCGTGATGGCCGCCCGCAACAAGGTGAACGGCGGCCGGGGGCCGCTGGAGTCCACCTATGCCTCGCTGCCGATCTCCAGCATCGACGACGTGCCGACCCGCTACTACGTGTCGATGCGGGTGGCCGACCGCCCGGGGGTCCTCGCGCAGATCGCCAACGAGTTCTCCAAGCGTTCGGTGAGCCTGGCCGCGGTCCGGCAGGAAGGGGCAGGCGACGACGCCCGCCTCAACGTCGTGACCCATCGGGCACCCGACAGCGCACAGTCGGAATGTGTTGCAGCCCTAGAAGACATGGACGCCGTGATCAAGGTGTCGAGCGTCCTGCGATTGGAAGGTACCGATGACTGACACCACCTCAACCGTTCCCGCGCCGGTGCACAAGGGCTGGCCCGGCCTGATCGAGGCATACCGGTCACGGCTGCCCGTCGCCGACGACTGGAAGGTGGTCACCCTCCTCGAGGGCGCCACCCCGCTCATCTCGGCGCCGCATCTGTCCGAGATCACCGGCTGCGAGGTGTATCTGAAGGTCGAGGGCCTCAACCCGACCGGCTCGTTCAAGGACCGCGGCATGACCATGGCGGTCAGCAACGCGGTCAACAACGGCAAGACCGCCGTGCTGTGCGCGTCCACCGGCAACACCTCGGCATCGGCGGCCGCCTACGCCACCCGCGCCGGGATCACCTGTGCCGTCCTGATCCCCGAGGGCAAGATCGCGATGGGCAAGCTCGCCCAGGCGGTCATGCACGGCGCCAAGATCATCCAGGTGCAGGGCAACTTCGACGACTGCCTCGAACTGGCCCGCAAGGCCACCGCCGAATTCGGTGAGATCGAGTTGGTGAACTCGGTCAACCCGGCCCGCATCGAGGGCCAGAAGACCGCCGCATTCGAGATCGTCGACGTCCTCGGCCGCGCCCCCGACGTGCACGCGCTGCCGGTCGGCAACGCGGGCAACATCACCGCGTACTGGAAGGGCTACACCGAGTACCACGCCGACGGCATCTCCACGACGTTGCCGCGGATGCTCGGCACCCAGGCCGCCGGTGCGGCCCCGCTGGTGCTCGGCGAGCCGGTGAAGAACCCGGAGACCATCGCGACCGCCATCCGTATCGGCGCACCGGCCAGCTGGAACCAGGCCGTGGCCGCCAAGGAGCAGTCCGGTGGACAGTTCCGTGCCGCCACCGACGAGAAACTGCTCGAGGCATACCGTCTGATCGCCGGGCGTGAGGGCGTCTTCGTCGAGCCCGCCTCCGCGGCGAGTGTCGCCGGCCTGCTGGCGGCGCGCGAGGAGGGCTGGGTGTCCAAGGGCGAGCTGGTGGTCTGCACGGTCACCGGCAACGGCCTCAAGGACCCCGACACCGCGCTGTCGGGGATGCCCGAGGTGGAGACGATCCAGGTCGATCCGGTGGCGGTGGCCCATGCCCTCGGCGTCGCCTGAGATCGACCGAGCATCACAGATGGTCACGCCCGATACGATCTATCGTCAACTGCCCGAAGGTCTTTCGGTGCGGGTGCGGGTTCCTGCGTCGAGCGCCAACCTGGGTCCGGGATTCGATTGCCTCGGTATCGCACTCGGCATCCACGACGAGATCGACGTGGCGACCACGGCCGGTGGCATCACCGTCGACGTGACCGGTGAGGCCGCCACCGACGTCCCGCTGGACGCCAACCACCTCGTCGTGCGCGCGGTGCTGGGCGGGCTCGCGCACGCCGGGTTCTCGGTGGCCGGTCTGCACCTGTCGGCGACCAACGTGATCCCGCATTCGCGGGGCCTGGGATCGTCTGCGGCGGCAGCGGTCTCGGGTCTGGCCGCGGCATCGGGGCTGCTGGCTGCCTCCGGGCTGGCCGACCGGCTGACCGCCGACGAGATGGTCCAGCTCTCCAGCGAGTTCGAGGGACACCCCGACAATGCGGCGGCCAGTGTCCTCGGCTCGGCCGTGGTCACGTGGACCGAGTCCAGCGACGGGCTCAACCGCTATCACGCGCGCCGGCTGCGAGTGCATCCCGACATCTGTGCCACCGTCTTCGTCCCGGAGACCGAATCGTCCACCGCGGTCACCCGAGGGCTGCTGCCCGACGCGGTGCCGCGCGTCGACGCGGTGGCCAACCTGAGTCGTTCGGCTCTCGCCGTCGTCGCCCTGACCTCCGACCCGAGCTGCCTGCTGGCGGCCACCGAGGATCGCCTGCATCAGCCGTACCGGGCCGAGGCGATGCGTCCGACCGCCGATCTGGTGGCGGCACTTCGGGCCCGCGGCCACGCCGCGACCGTGTCCGGTGCCGGACCGAGCGTGCTCGTCCTGGGTTCGGGACCGCTGCCCGCCGATGCCCGCTCGCTGGGCGTCGAGTTCGGTTTCACGCCGAAGTCGGTGGAGATCGCCGGCGGCGTCGAGATCGCCTGACACCTGCAGTGGGGGACGGGACGGCACCGTCGGTCACCGACCGACGGTGCCGGTTTCGTCGGTACTGCACTCGTCGGTACTGAACTCGTCGGTGCCGAATCGATCGGGGAACGGTTCGGTGTCCGCTCGGCGTGAACCTCGAGGATCTCCCGTCCGGGGATCGGGGGCCACCGCCGCAACCGACCTGACCTCGGGCACCGGCACACACCAGCACCGATGTGCCTGGTCGACGTGCACCGGGTCGACGCGCACCGGGCCGTTGTTCGCCGGGACGATGGCCACCGGGTCGACGTGACCGGGCTGATCCCGCCCGGGTTCACCTGCCTGCGACGGTCCGGTCGGGAACGGATACGGCCGCCCGTGACGTTCGATGGAGCAGGGTTGCGCGATTCGCGGGAACAATGAGGCGGATCGGCGTGTTGCTCCCATTGTGGACGCGGGTTATCATAAGCTCGTCTAGCCGCGAAGGCTCGTTCAGCCGTCTATCTCGGGTGATCAAGATCTCGAAACAGTCCGCGTGATTCCGGGTATCCGATCACCGGCAGCGATCTCCGAGCTTCGTGCCGTTCTCGACACGGCCGTTCTGTTGCGCCGAGCGCAGGATGACACTCGCAGCCCGACCCTGATCTCTGACCCCGTCCACCGAGGACGGGAATCCCCCGGACCCGGCACACCGTCGGACCCGGGAGGTGGAATGAAGCCCTCCGCGGACGTGACCTGCGGAGGAACGAAAGGACATCCGTGACCGATACGGACCTGATCACTGCGCCGGCTTCACCCGACAACGATTCCGCGGGTACCGGCGCGCCCAAGACCCGCACCCGCGCGGCCCGCACCGGGCTGTCCGGCATGGTCTTGAGCGAGCTGCGTGCCCTGGCCGGTGAGCTGGGCATCAAGGGGACCTCCGGCATGCGCAAGGGCGATCTCATCGCCGCGATCAAGGAGCGTCAGGCCGCGGCCTCGCCGAAGGCCGCTGCCCCCGAACAGATGACACTCGCCGACGAGGTGCCGGCACCCCGCACCCGACGCACCACCAAGAAGGCCGACGCCGCCAAGGCCGAGACCGCCGTGCCCGAGGGCGCTGCGGCCACAAAGACCGAGGCCCCCAAGGCCCAGGCAGCCAAGAGCGACGCGCCCAAGGCCGACGCCGACAAGGCCGATGGCCCCAAGGCAGGCGCCGACAAGGCCGAATCCGCCGGTGACGACGCGAAGAGCGCCGACGCCAAGTCCGACGACGCGGGCCGTGGACGCAACAACCGCGGCGAGGCGCGCAACGCCGACGACGACGAGTCGGGTGAGGGCGGCAACCGCAACCGCAACAACCGCAACCGCAATCGCGAGAACAACCAGAACCGCGAGGGTGGCCAGGGCCGGGACAGCCGCGACAACCGGGACAACCGCAGCGGCCAGGGTAACCAGGGTGGCAACGGCCCGGCCGGCAACCGCAACAACGCCAACAACGACGAGGACGACGAGCAGGGCGGACGCCGTCGCGGCCGTCGATTCCGCGAGCGTCGTCGTGGACGTGAGCGCGAGGGCGGCACCCCCACCGAACCGCAGGTCAGCGACGACGATGTCTTGCAGCCGGTCGCCGGTATCCTCGACGTCCTCGACAACTACGCGTTCGTCCGGACCTCCGGCTACCTGGCCGGCCCGAACGACGTCTACGTGTCGATGAACCTGGTGCGCAAGAACGGATTGCGCCGCGGTGATGCCATCACCGGTGCGGTCAAGGTTCCGCGTGAGGGCGAGCAGCCCAACCAGCGGCAGAAGTTCAACCCGCTGGTCCGCCTCGACACCGTCAACGGCGGTGACGTCGAGGCCGCCCGCAAGCGCGCCGAGTTCAACAAGCTCACCCCGCTGTACCCCAACCAGCGGCTGCGTCTGGAGACCACGCCGGATCGCCTGTCGACCCGCGTGATCGACCTGATCATGCCGATCGGCAAGGGTCAGCGCGCGCTGATCGTGTCGCCGCCCAAGGCCGGTAAGACCACGATCCTGCAGGACATCGCCAACGCGATCACCACCAACAACCCGGAATGCCACCTGATGGTGGTGCTCGTCGACGAGCGTCCGGAAGAGGTCACCGACATGCAGCGCTCGGTGAAGGGTGAGGTCATCGCCTCCACCTTCGACCGTCCGCCGTCAGACCACACCTCGGTCGCCGAGCTCGCCATCGAGCGTGCCAAGCGCCTCGTCGAGGGCGGCAAGGACGTCGTGGTGCTGCTCGACTCGATCACCCGCCTCGGCCGCGCCTACAACAACGCGTCGCCGGCGTCGGGCCGGATCCTGTCCGGTGGTGTCGACTCGACCGCGCTGTACCCGCCGAAGCGTTTCCTGGGTGCCGCTCGCAACATCGAGAACGGCGGATCGCTGACCATCATCGCCTCGGCGCTGGTGGAGACCGGTTCGACCGGTGACACCGTCATCTTCGAGGAGTTCAAGGGCACCGGCAACGCCGAGCTCAAGCTCGATCGGAAGATCTCCGAGCGTCGCGTCTTCCCGGCCGTCGACGTCAACCTCTCGAGCACCCGTAAGGACGAGTTGCTGCTCGCCCCCGAGGAGTTCGCGATCGTGCACAAGCTCCGTCGTGTGCTCAGCGGACTCGACTCGCAGCAGGCGATCGATCTGCTGGTCAGCCAGCTGAAGAAGACCCGCAACAACATCGAGTTCCTGATGCAGGTGCAGACCAACGCACCGGGAGCGATGAAGGACGACTAGAGTCCACCGCAGTTCTCCGACGAGACCCGTCGGGCGCATGGCAGCATGCGTCCGGCGGGTCTCGTCGTCGTCGGACCGGTGTCAGAGGGCCGAGAGGACCTGCGCGAGAAGGATCTTCACGACCATCGCGGCCGGATACACCAGGGCGTAGCCCAGGGCGATACGTGGATCGTCGCCGCCACGGGCGTTGGCGAAGGCCAGATGGGCCGGATTGGTCTGGGTACCGGCGAGAACGCCTGCGAGACGGACCTTTCCGGTGCGCAGCACCCACCGGCACACGGCATACATGCCCACTGCCATCACCGTCGAACATGCCGCGCCGGTGACCAGCATGTCGACGATGGCACCGCTGGTGAACGCATCGAGGATCAGCGATCCGGCCTTGGTGCCGGCGTACGCCAGGAACAGCAGCAATCCCAGTTCGGTGATCACCTGCGCCGACGTCAACGGCATGGAGGTGACGACCGGGCCGATCCGACCGATCCGGCCGAGGATCAGGCCGACGACGAGAGTGCCGGCGGCCGCACCCAGCGACAGGGTGCCCAGTCCCGGTACCGGGATCGGCACCAATCCGACGGCCAGACCGATCGCGATACCGAAACCCAGTGCCATCGCGTTGATCTCGGTGAGGCCGCGCGACGAGTCGCCGAGCACCCCGGCCACCTGCCCCATCTGCTCGGGTGGCGCCACCACGCGGACGCGGTCACCGAGCTGCAGCGGGGTGTCGGGGGTGGCCACCAGATCGGTGTCGCCGCGGCGCAGACGCGTGATGGCGGCCCCGTAGCGATCGAGCTCGAGGTCCCGGACGCGACGGCCGGCCCATCGCGGCGCCGAGACGGTGATCCGGCGGAAATCCAGCGCGCTGCGGTCGGCAGTCAGATCGTGCGAGGAACGATGCCCGATCTCGTCGACGAGGGCGTCGACCTCCGACGGCGGCCCGACCACGGTGACCAGATCGCCGTGACGCAGGGTCTGTTCGTCGCCGACGGGTTCGGGAGGTTCGGCCGGATCATGGGCCAGCCGCGAGAAGGTCAGTCGATTTCCGTGGCGGGCACGCAGATCGGCGACGCCCACGTCGTCGCCTTCCACCCGGACCGTGAGATCGATCACCTTCTCGGGGGTGTCGGGGTCGGGATTGCCGAACCGGAACGCGAGGGTGACCATGACGAGCATCAGGATCACGCCGAAGACGTAGGCGGTGGCATAGCCGACGGTGGCCTCGGCCGACCCGCCCGCAGCGGCGAGCGCTGGGGTGTTGGTCACCGCACCTGCGAACGTTCCGGCGATGGCGGTGGGCGACAGCCCGAACGCGGCCCCCACCAGATACACCGTCACCGCGGCCGCGCACACCACCGCGGCGACCGTCACCACCAACTGCCACGCGGTGCGCAGTGATGCGAAGAAGCTCGGTCCCGCAACGAGTCCCGTGGTGAAGGCGAACAGGACCAGGCCCAGGTTGCCGATCACCTCGGGCAGGATGAGTTCGACGTCGACGGCGCTACCGAGGGCGGTCAGGACGATCGCGGTGAACAGCACCGCGGCCGGGCC
Source organism: Gordonia desulfuricans NBRC 100010 (assembly GCF_001485495.1). GTDB lineage: Bacteria > Actinomycetota > Actinomycetes > Mycobacteriales > Mycobacteriaceae > Gordonia > Gordonia desulfuricans. Next base: position 10,916 of record NZ_BCNF01000072.1, read on the forward strand.
CAGGCCCACACCGCGCAGCTGGACACGGCCGATCGTCACCCCGATCCCCACGATCAGCGCCAGATAGATCAGTGGTTGATCGGCGAACAACCCAAGAATCGCGGTCATCGTGTCACCTGCTCGGCCATGACAGCAGTATCGGTGCGGGCGGCGAGTCCTGCAGGGGTCGGCTCAACCATCGACTCGATGTTGGTGGTTGAGGCGGGACCCCTTTTGGTGATTGAGCCGGGAACTTTTTTGGTGATTGAGCCGGGAAACTTCTTGGTGATTGAGCCGGG
>NZ_BCNF01000073.1 GCF_001485495.1 Gordonia desulfuricans NBRC 100010
TCCGAAGTGGTTTCGGCTCAACCATCCACTCGGCGTTGGTGATTGAGCCGAGACCGAGAATCGCGGCGAGTCGACGATCAGTGTACGAGGTCGGAGACCAGCTGCTGCCAGCCTTCGAACACCCCGGCGGCCACCGGACCGGTCTGGGTGGCGATCAGCGCGCAACGCCCGCGGCGGTCGTACAGCTCGATCGAACCGGTCGGACCCCAGACGCCGTCGGCGCGGGTCACCCAGCACTCGGCGAGCTGCGCGAAGTCGACCATCATCCGGGCACCACCCGATGCCAACACCATCTGCCCGCGGTGCTCGCGGGCGCCGTCGAGGTGATCGTGGTGCAGCTGGACGCAGCCGGGTCCGGTGGCGGCCAGCGTCATCGGCATCCCCAGCAGCGCGGCATGCTCGAGTGCGGCGATCACCCGCCGCGGTTCGACGAGCGCACAGCCCTGGTCGGTGAGACCGGGCAGACTCTCGCGTCGCGACACCCCGTGGTCGTCGAGGATCGAGTCGAACTGGGCGATCTGGTCGGTGGCCGGTGCCCCGGGATCGACCGATACATCGGTGTCGACAGACGTGCCGGAGTGTTCCTCCGGCACGGCCGGGGCGAGTCCCTCCGGGGTGGCCAGAGCGATCGACTCGAAGGCGAGCCGGTCACTGCGCTCGGTGAGATAGGTGGCGTGGGCGGTGTTGCCCTCGGAGTCGAACCACCGCAGCGTCGGCGGCAGATGTGCGGCCGGCTCGGTGATCAGCACCGTGCCGAGCCGGGCGGGATTGATCCGCAACGAGATCCGCGACGGCCCGCAGCGCAGGGGCCCACCCGGCAGCTCGGGGGCGTGATGCATCCCGACCGCGTTCATCACGACCGGCCCGGCCACCGTCACCCCGACGACCTGATCGAGGTGGGGTAGGGCGGCAACGGCCGCCTGTACCCCGCCGTCGATCACCGTGCCGGCGAACCCCGGCGTGTCCAGCAACGCCTGGAGGTCGCTGCCGGCCCGACATCGGCACCCGAAATGGCGCCCGCACGGGCGCGACGCGGCGGCATCGGGCCCCACAGCAGGGGAGTCGGTCGGGTCATCGGGGGTTGCGGGCATGGTCTCCTTTCGCCCGAGGCGTCAGTAGACGTCGCGGAGGTAGCGCTTGTCCTTCTTCAACTGGTTCAGGTGATCGCGGGCGCCGTCCTCGTCGAACCCGCCGTGCTCGGCGATGATGCCGACCAGGGCGGCGTCGACGTCGCGGGCCATCCGGGTGGCGTCGCCGCAGATGTAGACGTGGGCGCCGTCGGCCAGCCAGGCGTACAGCTCGGCACCCCGCTCACGCATCCGGTCCTGCACGTACACCTTGTGTGCCTGATCGCGCGAGAACGCCAGATCGAGCCGGGTCAGGACGCCGTCGGCGACGAACTGGTCGATCTCGTCGGAGTAGATGTGGTCGCAGTGCTGGTGCTGGTCACCGAAGAACAGCCAGTTCTCGCCGGTGGCGCCACGCGCCTGCCGCTCGTGCAGGAAGGCGCGGAACGGGGCGATGCCGGTACCGGGGCCCACCATGATGATCTTCGCATCGTCGGCGGGCAGCCGGAACGACTTGTTGGGGGTGATGAACACGTCGACGAGCTCCCCCTCGGCACGGCGATCGGCGAGATAGGTCGAGCACACCCCACCCCGGGTGCGCTCCCCGGAGCGATAGCGCACCGTGGCCATCGTGATGTGCACCGTGCCGGTGTGGGCCCGCGGGCTCGACGAGATGGAGTACACCCGGTGCTGGAGCGGACGGAGCTCGGCGATCAGTTCCTCGGGCGTGACGCTCAGGGCGGGATCGACGTTGAGCAGATCGAGTACGTCCTTACCCCACAGCCAGGCGTCGAGCGCCTCCTTGTCGCCGGTGGAGGTCAGGTGCACCAGCTCCGGATCCTGCGTACGCGACGCGATGTAGTCCACCAGGTACTTCGACGGCGTGGCGATCTCCACATGCCGCGACAGGGACTCCCGCAGCGTGCGGGTGGACTTGCGGTCGGTGATCGGCTCGTCGCCGGTGGCACCGAGCCGCTCGAGCACCAGGTCCACCAGGGCCGGATCGTTCACCGGGGTGACACTGATCCCGTCACCGGGCTCGTAGTCGATTCCGCTGTCACCCAGCGAGATCACCAGATGCCGTACCTCTTTGTCCGATTCCGGACCCGACAACACCGAGTTGGCGACGATCGTGGCCGGGTAGGGGTTCTTACGGCCCCAGCGGGGCGCGCGTTGCGGCTTGTCGGCCGGCGTCGGTGCGGCCGCCAGAGCGGTGGTGGCCGGGGCGGTGGTGTCGATGGTGCTGGTCATACGAGAACTCTCGGGGCTGTCGGCGGCAGGGTCGGCCGGGACATCGGCAAGGTTCTCGTCGATGCCGGCGAGTGCGATGATCGCACGTCCGATCCAGTCCGCCGACGGGCCCTCGTAGTCGACGTCGCAGTCGACACGATCGAGCACCCGTGTGCCGCCCAGCTCGCCGAGGCGGACGTCGATGTTCTTGCCGGCCTGGCAGAAGCCGTCGTAGACCGAGTCACCGAGCGCCAGCACCCCGAAGTACAGCCCGTCCAGGCGAGGTGCGCCCGGACCGGCGAGTGCCTGCCAGAACATCTCGGCATTGTCGGGCATCTCGCCCTCGCCGTAGGTCGAGGTGATCACCAGCAGGCGCCGGACCGCCGAGAGCGCACCGAGATCGAGGTCTTCGAGGGCACACACCTGCGGGACGAAACCCTGGGTGCGGGCACGGTCGGCGACCTGCTCGGCGAGGTACTCGGCGGTGCCGGTCTGGCTGCCGTAGGCGATCTGGCAGGCGATCCCGGGGGGTGCCGCCGCGCCCGGGCCGCTCAGCGGTGCGACCCCGGCCAGCGGCGACCCGGCGGCCAGCGGCATGTTGATGCGGGTGTTGAGCCCGGCGAGGAAGCCGGCGAGCCACGCCTTCTGGTCACCGGTGAACGGGACGTCGGTGGGGATATAGGGCAACTGCATGTCAGGAGACCTCCGGGAGGGCGGCGGCGGTGGCCGCAGCACGAGAGTCGGGGGCGGGGACACCGGGGATACCGGCGGCGGCGGTGCGCGCGAGAGCTTCGGCGACGTCGGGGATGGCCCGTGCGGCGAACAACTGGACGAACGACGGCAGTTCGCCGAGGACCTCCCGGTTGTGGCGGTCCTGGTGCAGAATCCAGCCGTAGGTACCGGGGGCGTCCATCGACCGCACGTTCCGGCGGGCGAGGGCCTCCTTGTAGTCGGCCACCCGCTTCGCCGACATCAGCGCCGCGATCCGGTCGTCGTCGCGGTCGGCGAGGATGTCGCGGGCATAGCGCGCGACCCGGTTGACCAGGTCGGAGTCCTCGGTGAGCACCAGGTTGCGCGCCGCGCGGGCCACACTCTCCGCCGACGGCGCACCCGCGGGACCCGCGCCGCGTCCGGCCCGACCACGGCGCAGCCGTGCCTCGGCGACCTCACGGGCGAGCTCGAACACGGTGAACGCACCCAGCAGGCGGTACATGTCGGCGTCGTCGGTGTGACCGAAGGCCGGCACCACACCGCCGGCCACCGGGCGACCCGCCCGCAGATCCGCCTTCAGGCTGCGGACCTGATCGACGGCCATCGCGGTGGACAACTCCTCGACCAGGGCACGCCGGCCGAACCGTGCGAGCAGCGTCGGTGCGTCCTGATGGGCCACCAGGGCCCGCGGCATGGCATAGGAGACGTAGTGCCGCTCGGTCTCCCAGTTCTCCAGCAGTCGTGTCGCCAGCGCCGAACCCGTTGCGTCGGCATGCATCTGGAGCAGGGTGTGGGCGGCGTGATGATGCAGCGGGGCGAGCGGGTCGTCGACGCCGGTGATCGCACCGACGATCACCGAATCGGTGCTGATCCGCTCGGCGAGCTCACAGGCCGGGTCGTACTGGTAGAGGAATCCGCCACTCATCCCGTTGCCCAGACCGTTACCGTAGCCGCCGAGATTGAACACCGCCCCGTTGGTCATGTACTCGCAGCCGAACTCGCCGAGACCCTCGACCACCGCGGTGGCACCCGAGTTGCGCACGGCGAACCGGTCGCCGGCCTCGCCCTCGACGAACAGCCGGCCACCGGTCGCGCCGAACAGGGCGAAGTTGCCGATCAGCACGTTGCCGCCGACCGACGCCGCGCCGCCACCCGGCGAGTGCACCACGACGGTGCCGCCGGACATCGACTTGCCGACACCGTCGTTGCAGGTTCCGTTGTGCTCCAGTCGCATTCCGTCGTTGCAGAATGCGGCATAGGACAGTCCGGCCGATCCGGAGGTGGGCACCACCACGGTGTCGTCGTCGAGGTACCGCCGGCCCCGGTCGTCGGTGCACACCGCGGCGAGCGCACCGGCGGCCGGCGCGTCGAGGATGTGGTTGAGGTGGCGTTCGATGTCCACCGCGAGCTGGGCGCCGACACCGCGGTTGCGGTTGCCCAGCCACACCCCGGCGGTGGTGATGGTGGTCTGGCCCGCCTCGAGTCCGGCGAGGACCTGCCGGCCGAGCTCGTCGTCCACGGCGTAGTCGCTGTCGAGGTAGACCGGGTCGTCGATCTCGCGGTCGGCGGCCCGGGCCAGCAGCGCATCGGTGCGCAGGGTGGCGACCAGCGCGGGATGGTCGACCGCGGTGAGCAGGTCGGTGCGCCCGCGGGCCGCACGCAGGTCGGGCAGCCCCAGGCCGGCGAGGATCTCGCGGACCTCGTGGGCGACGTTCAGCAGGTACTGGGCCATCGCGCGCGGGTCGCCGTCGAACACCTCGGGATCGGTGGTGAGACCCGCCGGGCACTTGATGTTGCAGTTCTTGGCCATCACGCAGCCGATCATCATCAGTGCGGCGGTGCCGAACTCGAAGCTGTCGGCGCCGAGCATGGCCGAGATCACCACGTCGCGGCCGGTCTGGTGGGCGCCGGAGGTCCGCAGGGTGACCTTCTGGCGCAACCCCTGTGCCGAGAGTGCCTGATGCACCTCGGCGAGACCGATCTCGGCGGCCCGACCGGCATAACGCAGGCTACTCACCGATGCGGCACCGGTGCCGCCGGTGTTGCCGGCCACGTTGATCACGTCGGCACCGGCCTTGGCGACGCCGACGGCGATGGTGCCGATGCCCTCGGAGCTGACCAGTTTGACGATCACCCGGACCCGGGCGGCCTTGCAGTCGTGGATGAGCTGCGCGAGGTCTTCGATCGAGTAGGTGTCGTGATGCGGTGGGGGAGAGACGAGTTCGACTCCGGGCGTACCGCCGCGGGCGGCGGCGATCTCCACCGTCACCTTGGGCGCCGGAAGCTGGCCGCCCTCACCGGGTTTGGCGCCCTGGCCGATCTTGATCTCGAGTTCGGTGAGCATCGGGTCGGCCAGATAGCCCGCCCAGATGCCGAACCGGCCGGATGCGAACTGCTTGATCCGCGAGGCGCGCAGGGTGCCGTAGCGGGAGATGTGCTCGCCGCCCTCACCGCAGTTGGACAGCCCGCCGACCATGTTGGTGCCGTGGGCGACGGCCTCGTGCGCCGGTGCCACCAGCGCGCCGTGGCTCATCGCACCCGAGGCGAAGGTCGCGGTGATCTGGTGTGCCGGTTGCACATCGGCGAGAGCGATCGGTGCGGTGGCGGCACCCGGGGCGAGGACGTCGCGCAGTGCGCTCGGCCGGCGTTCCCGGGTGCGGCCCAGATCGTCGATGAACGCCCGGTAGGCGTCGGTGACGGTGAACGCGTCGATCTCGTCGGGGGTCAGTGCCGCGAAGCTGCTGTCGGCGTACACGTCGGCGTCGAGCCCGAAGGCCGACTCCAGGGTGCCGAGGGTGAACAGCCGCAGCGACTCGCCGATGCTCTCGCGCTCGGCGGTGGCCGAGTACTCGCGGCCGGCGGCGAACTGGATCTTCTCCCCGGTCAGGCCCGCGTAGCCGCGGACGGCGGCGGTGCCGAACGAATGGCCGGCGCCGTCGGCGCGCTCCTTGAACAGACCGAGCAGCGGCAGGTCGGTGTCGGCGGCCAGGGGAGTGGCGATCGCCGCCCGATGCGCGGCCGCGGTGACCTCCACGATCGGTCCCAGGCCGACGCCGCCGACCGGTGCGGTCAGATCACCGAACCACCGGGACAGATCGGGATCGGCGGTGTCGAGGAACGCCGGCTCGAAGAACTCGCCGCCGATGTAGCTCTCCACCGTGCACAGCCCGACCCGGCCCATCGTCTTCATCAGCGACTTCTCCGCCGCCTGACGCCAGTGCGCGAAACCGGTTGCGGTGTCGTCGTCTCCGCGTGCCAGCAGGGCGGCGCGGCGGGTGATGCTGTGCGGGTGCACCGCGGCGGCACCGAATCCGAGGACGGCGGCGAGGTGGTGACTCGACTCGATCTGCCCGCTGTCGGCGACCACGGAGACCCGCAGCCGCATACCGGCGGTGATCAGCAGCCGGTTGACCGCGGAGACGAGGAAGATCATCGGCAGTGCGGCGCGGTCGGGGCCGATCCCGCGGTCGGAGAGCACCGCGATCCCGCCGCGGGCCTCGGCGAAGGCGACCACGGCGGCGGCCACCCCGTCGACCGCCGACACCAGCGCTGCCCGGGTGACGGCCGGATCGGACTCGTCCGGACCGATCGGATACGTGGCGTCGAAGACCTCGATGGGTGATTCGCCCTGTGCGAGAAGGAGTTCCAGCTCGCCGGCGGTGAGGATCGGTGTGCTCAGCACGATCTGGCGGCCCTTCGACGGGTCGGGATCGTGGTGCACATCCGGCCGGGCGCCGAGCGCGACCCGCAGGGTCATGCCGTCGGCCTCGCGGATGCTGTCCAGCGGCGGGTTGGTGACCTGGGCGAATCGCTGTGAGAAGAACCGCGACACATTGGATTCGACGTTGGTCAGCGCGTTGATCGCATTACCGAAGCCCATCGCCGACACCCGCTCGGCGCCGTCGGTGATCATCGGGTCGGCGAAGTACCGGAACGACTCCTGGTCGAGGTGATAGGCGCGGAACCGCTGGTGATCGGTGAGCTCGCCGGGAGCCGGGTCGGCGACGGTGGCATCGACGTCGGTGTCGGTGCCTGCCGTGCCGGCAGCCGGCGTGGCCTCTGCGGCCGTGGCGGCCCGCAACTCGTCGAGGTCGATCTTGGCCGCGCGCAGCAGCGCGGGGTAATCCCTTGCGGCGGCGAGCTTCTCGTAGGCATCGGCGGTGGTGTACACGCGATGCTCGCGGTGGTCGTAGAAGATCATCCCACCCGCCGACACGCGGCCGCGGGCGATCACGGTGTCCGGGTCGAAGGTGACTTGCCCGGCCTCGGAGCAGACGCACAGATAGTCGGCGGTCTCGACGGTGCGCAGCGGGCGCAGGCCGAGCCGGTCGAGGCGGGCGCCGATCACGGTGCCGTCACCGAACACCACGGCGGCCGGGCCGTCGTTCTTCTCCTCGTAGAGCGAGAAGTACTCGAACATCGCGCGGACCCGGTCCGACAGGGTCGGGTCGTTCTCCCATGCCGGCGGCATCATCGAGACGATCGCGGTCACCAGATCCACCTGGTCGTTGATCACGCGGGCGGCCACGGTCTGGTCGAGGCGGCTGGAGTCGGACTGGCCGGGCGGGCGCACGATGGTGCGCTTGCGCGCCGCGGCCGCGGTGACCTGGGCGATCCGGTTCTTCTTGTCGGTGTTGAGCTCACCGTTGTGGGCGAGGAAGCGGAACGGCTGCGCCATCGTCGGATGCGGATCGGTGTTGGTGGAGAACCGCGTGTGGAAGAACAGGGTGTGCACCCGGTGATCCGGATCCGCGAGATCGGTGAAGTAGTCGATCACCTCCGGCGACGACAACCGGCCCTTGAGCACCTGGGTACGCGCCGACAGCGACAGCGGGTACAGGCCGGCGAGTTCTGCCGTCGAGTAGCCGACGGCCTCGATGTGCAGCAGCGCCTGCTGGACCAGCCGGTCGAGATCGGCGGGACCCGGGCACGGCTCCGGTGCCGCGAAGATCCACTGCGTGATCGGCAGCTGGAAGGCCACCGCGGCCGGACGTAACACGCTGTTGTCCACCGGCACCTCGCGGACGCGCAGCACCGTGAAGCCGCGGTCGGCCATGGTCCGCTCGATCAGGCGGGTGGCCCTCGCGGCGGCCGCGGACTCGGTGGGCAGGAAGAAGTTGCCCACGCAGAACTGTCCGAGGCGCAGGTCGGGGCGTCCGGTCAGCTTGCGGAAGAACCGCTGGGACAGATCGATCGAGATGCCGCCACCGTCGCCGACACCGAGTGCGGAGAAACCTCCGCGATGGGGGACCGAACACAGGGCCTCGCGGGCCTTGTCGATCACGCTGTGTTTCTGGACCCCGTCCTTGCGGGTGATGAAACCCACCCCGCAACTGCTGTGTTCGTCGCTCGGATCCCACAGTCCTTGCTGCGGGGCTTGCGGCTGCGCCTGCATGCGTCCCCTCTCGTGCCGGTCCTCGGTGGACCCGGATGGTCACGGTGGCCGCTGCGACGCTGAAGCGAACCTGGGTCACTATAACTTAGCCAAGGCTTACCAAGGTGAGGGTGTCCTCATCGGGGTGCCGTCGCAGGTGGGAGGGCCGGGAGCGGCCGCAGCGAGGCGGTCGGCGGCCGGTGGGGCGCGCGGGGTCGCGGGCCGGGAATGAACGGGCCCGGCGGCGGTGTTGAGGGGGGTACCGAGCCGGTCATGCACCACGGCACCGCGGATTTCCGCGGGCATCCGTGTGCGTGGCATACTGGTCGGTCGAGTCCGGTTCCGGTTCACACCGACGATCCGCGTCGGTGACCCGGCGACCATGAGAAAGGGACACCAGGAATGAAGCAGGGAATTCACCCCGACTACCACCCGACCACCGTCGTGTGCGGTTGTGGCAACACCTTCGAGACCCGCAGCACCGCGGCCAACGGCCGTATCACCGTGGAAGTCTGCTCGCAGTGCCACCCGTTCTACACGGGCAAGCAGAAGATCCTCGACACCGGCGGCCGCGTCGCCCGCTTCGAGGCTCGCTACGGCAAGCGCAAGAAGGCCGACACCGCCAAGTAGGTCTGACGACGACGCCCGCCCGGTTTCTGTTCAACCGGTCGGGCGTCGTTTGTTTTTTCTCCACCAGACCCGACGGACGGACCCGAGTGAACCAACCAGCACGCACCGGCACCGCCGGTGCCACCAGCACCGCCATCGACGACATCCTGGCCGAGCACGCCGGGCTCGAGACGCAGCTCGCCGACCCGTCGTTGCACGACGACCCGGCGATGGCCCGACGTGTAGGCAAGCGTTTCGCCGAACTGGCCCCGATCATGGCGACCCACGCCCGGCTGCAGGCCGCGCGCGACGACCTCGCCGCCGCCCGTGAACTCGCCGCCGACGACGCGGCGTTCGCCGAGGAGATCCCCGGCCTCGAGGAGACCGTCGAGGAACTCGACGCCACCCTGACCGATCTGCTCGCCCCGCGCGACGCCCACGACGGCGACGACGTGGTGCTCGAGATCAAGTCCGGTGCCGGTGGCGAGGAGTCGGCGCTGTTCGCCGCAGATCTCGCCCGCATGTACCTCAAGTACTGCGAACGTCACGGCTGGAAGGCGCAGATCCTCGGCGTCACCGAATCCGATCTCGGCGGGTACAAGGACGCGACGCTGTCGATCAAGTCCCGCGAGACCGTCCGCGACGGCGTGTGGTCGCGCCTGAAGTTCGAGGGTGGGGTGCATCGCGTGCAGCGCGTGCCGGTCACCGAGTCCCAGGGGCGGATCCACACCTCGGCGGCCGGCGTGCTGATCTACCCCGAACCCGAAGAGGTCGAGGAGGTCCAGATCGACGAGTCGGACCTGCGGATCGACGTCTACCGGTCGTCGGGCAAGGGCGGTCAGGGCGTCAACACCACCGACTCCGCGGTCCGCATCACCCACCTGCCCACCGGCATCGTGGTGACCTGCCAGAACGAGCGGTCCCAGCTGCAGAACAAGGCCCGTGCCATGCAGGTGCTCGGCGCCCGGCTGCAGGCCGCCGCCGAGGAGGAGGCCGAGGCGACCGCCGCCGAGGGCCGTGCCGCGCAGATCCGCACCGTCGATCGCTCCGAGCGCATCCGGACCTACAACTTCCCGGAGAACCGGATAACCGACCATCGCATCGGGTACAAGGCAAACAACCTCGACGCCGTCCTCAACGGTGAGATGGACGCCCTGCTCGACGCCCTCGTCGCCGCCGACCGTCAGGCCCGGCTCGAGGCCCAGTGAATCCCGGCACGGGCGACGCCGGCCGGCAGCCGGTCCGGATGGCGCTCGCCGAGGCCACCGGGGTCCTGGCCGCCGCCGGGGTCGACTCGCCGCGTGCCGACGCCGAATGGCTGCTGGTCCACGTGCTCGGCACCGACCGGGGCAGGCTGCTCGTCGCCGACGATCTCGACCACGAAGCGCGGGCACGCTTCGCCGGCCTGATCGCCCTTCGCGCACAACGCATTCCGATGCAGCACCTGGTCGGGACCGCGGCGTTCGGGCCGGTGGTACTGCACGTCGGGCCGGGGGTGTTCGTCCCGCGTCCGGAGACCGAACTGCTCTACGCCTGGGCGCACCAGCTCGCCGAGCGTGAACTGGCAGGTGCCGCAGCCCAGTTCACCGTCGTCGATCTGTGCAGTGGGAGCGGTGCGCTCGCCATCGCCCTGGCGGCGACGCTGCCCGGGGCGCGGGTCCACGCCGTCGAGAAGTCACCCGAGGCCACGACCTGGCTGCAGCGCAACGTCGACGGGCTCGCCGCCGACGTCGCCGCCCGCGTCGTGGTGCACACCGGTGATGTGACCGATGCCGGTGCCGTGGCCGCGATGGTCGGTGCCCCGGCCGACCTGGTGGTCAGCAATCCGCCGTATGTGCCGAGCACCACGCCGGTGCCCGCCGAGGTGCACGCCGATCCCGCGATGGCGGTGTTCGGCGGCGAGGACGGGATGGACGTGATCACGCCGATGGCGGCCACGATCGCCGCGATCCTGCGGCCTGGCGGTTGCGTCGGCATCGAACACGACGACACCACCGGCGACGCCGTCACCGGTCTGCTGCGCGGCACCGGAGACTTCGACGAGGTCACGTCGCACACCGACCTCACCGGGCGTCCCCGGTTCGTCACCGCCCGTCGGCGCGGACGGTGAGCGTGCAAGGATGAATCGGTGAGCTCAGTATTCGACTGCACCGATCCCGACCAGCGCGCCACGGGCATCCGGGCGGCGGTCGGCGCCGCGAAATCCGGCCGGCTGATCGTGATGCCCACCGACACCCTCTACGGAATCGGTTGTGATGCTTTCGATCCCGAGGCCGTCTCCGCATTGCTCGCGGCGAAGGGCCGTGGTCGTGACATGCCCGTGCCCGTGCTCGTCGGGTCGTGGCACACCGTCGACGGACTGATCCTGGGGGTCAGTTCGCAGACCCGGGCACTGGTCGAGGCGTTCTGGCCCGGCGGACTGAGCATCGTCGTCGAGCAGGCCCCGTCACTGGCGTGGGACCTCGGTGACACCGACGGCACCGTGATGCTGCGGATGCCGCTGCACCCGGTCGCGATCGAGGTGCTGCGCGAGGTGGGGCCGATGGCCGTCTCCAGTGCCAACGTCTCCGGCCGCCCCCCGGCCACCATCGCCGACGAGGCACGCGAGCAGCTCGGCGACGAGGTCGCGGTGTACCTCGACGGCGGCGTCGCACCCAAGGCGCAGGCCTCCACCATCGTCGACCTGACCGGTCGCACACCCCGCATCCTGCGGGAGGGCGCGGTCTCCACCGAGGACGTCGCGGAGGTCCTCGGCGTCGAGCCGGCGAGCCTGCTGGCCCGATGACCGCAGACGCCCAGGCCGAACTGGGTCGGATCGATCCCGAGCTGCGCGCGCTGGTCGACCGGGAATCGACGCGGCGGGCCCGGTCCCTGCAGCTGGTGGCGGGGGAGACCATCGCGCTCCCCGCGGTCCGCGAGATCCTCGCCTCACCCCTCGGTGACACCTATGCCGAGGGCTATCCGGGTGCCCGCTTCCACGGCGGCTGTGAGGTGGTCGACGAGATCGAGGATCTCGCCGTCTCCCGCGCCGCCGAACTCTTCGGGGCCGAATACGTCAACGTCCAGCCGCTGTCGGGGAGCGTCGCCGCGTCGGCGGTCTACGCCGCATTCGCCCAGCCCGGCGACCCGGTGCTGTCGCTGCGTCTGGACCACGGCGGTCATCAGACGCACGGTTCCCGCGCCAACTTCTCCGGCCGCTGGTTCGCCCCGATCCGGTATTCGGTCGGCGCCGACGACGAACTCGTCGACTACGACCAGATCCGCGAACTCGCCCTGCTGCACCGCCCACGGCTGCTCGTCGTCGGTTCACCGGCGTACTCGCGGCTGTTCGACTACCCGCTGCTGCGTCAGATCGCCGACGAGGCCGAGTGCATCCTGTGGGTCGACGCCGCACACCTGGCCGGGCTGGTCGCCGGGGGAGTGGCGCCGTCACCGGTGCCCTACGCCGACGTCGTCACCCTGGTGACCCACAAGGTGCTGCGCGGCCCGCGGTCGGGGGTCGTCCTCGGCGCCGGGCGGCACGGCGCCACCCTGCGCAAGGCGGTGTTCCCGTTCACCCAGGGTGCCGCACCGATGGACGTCGTCGCCGCCAAGGCCGCGACCTTCGCCCATGCCGCGACCCCCGGATTCGCCGAGCATGTCCACACCGTCGTGGACACCGCGCGCGCACTCGCCGCCGCCCTCACCGACCGGGGCCTGCGGATCGTCTCCGGTGGCACCGACACCCATCTCGCCGTGGTGGACGTCAGTCCGCTCGGCCTGAGTGGGGTGCAGGCGCAGCGCCGCCTGCAGGGCGCGGGCATCGTCGTGGACAAGACGGTGTTGCCGTTCGACACCCGACCGGTCGCCGAGGGGTCGGCGATCCGGATCGGCACCCCGATCCTCGCGCTGTCGGGGGGCGGGCCGGAGACCGCGGTCACCGTCGCGGAGTGGATGGTGACGGCCCTCACCGACACCGCGCAACACACCCGGATCCGTGCCGAGATCGCCGAGATGCTCGGCGGGTAGCCTGATCGGGTGCCAGATCCGTCCGCTCTTGTGCTCGCCGCTCCCGCGACGGGTGGAGCCGGTGTGCCGTTTCGCGAATTGCTGCTGGTCGGGCTGTCGGCGGCGGCGATCACCTACCTGCTGACCTCGCTGGTCCGGGTGGCCGCGATCCGGATGGGGGCGGTGGCCGTACCCCGCGCGCGCGACGTGCACGTCATCCCCACCCCGCGCCTGGGCGGACTGGGAATGTTCGCCGGGATGGTCGCGGCCATCGCACTCGCCGCCAATCTGCCCGCACTCAACCGCGGCTTCGCCTACACCAACGACCTGACCGCGGTGATCGCCGCGGGCACGGTCATCGTGATCGTCGGTGCGATCGACGACCGGTGGGGCCTGGACGCGCTGACCAAGTTCGTCGGGCAGGTCACCGCCGCCTGCGTCATGGTGATCATGGGGATCAGCTGGATCCAGATCCCGGTTCCCTTCGGCGACATCGGCACGGTGGTCCTCGATCCGCTCCAATCGGGGCTGCTGACCGTGGTCATCACGGTCGCCACGATCAATGCGGTGAACTTCATCGACGGACTCGACGGCCTCGCCGCCGGACTGGGTCTGATCTCGGCGTCGGCCATCTGCCTGTTCTCGTTGGGGCTGTTGCGTGACCAGGGCGGGGATGTCAGCTATTACCCGCCGGCACTGATCGCGGTGGTACTCGCCGGCGCCTGTCTGGGATTCCTGCCCCACAACTTCTCGCCCGCCCGAATCTTCATGGGCGACTCCGGGGCGATGTTGATCGGTCTGATGCTGGCCGCGGCGTCGACCAGCGCATCCGGCCGCATCGCGGTGTACGGCTACGGCTCGGCCGACATCGTCACGTTGCTGTCCCCGCTGATCCTGGTCGCCGCGGTGGTGTTCATCCCGATGCTGGACATGCTGATGGCGATCGTGCGGCGTACCCGCGCCGGTGTCGGCTTCTACACCCCGGACAAGATGCACCTGCACCATCGGCTCCTCCAACTGGGCCATTCGCAACGTCGGGTCGCGCTGATCATCTATCTCTGGGTGGCCGTGCTGGCGTTCTCGGTGGCCGCGTCGACGGTGTTCCCGGTGACGGTGGTGGCACCGGCCTTCGCCGGGGGACTGGTGGTGGCGATGCTGGTGACCATCGCGCCCAGGCTCTCGCGCCGTCTGGCCTCGGCGCGGTCGGCTCACGGCAGCTGACCAGGCCCGGGGGCCGGCCAACCGGGTCGTGCGTCCGCCCGGTGTGCTGCCGTCTGGTGAGAAAAGTCCCTTGCGGGGCTATGGCATGTCCGTTCCGTGCAGTAGGCTCTGCACCCGTCGGGGCAGGTGAGAACCTGAACCCGGGGGTAGGTAAGCCAACGGTAAAGGCCATGTACTATGGCCCGTAGTAGTTCGGCGGGCCCCGGTGCCCGCCGACATCGCGGAGGCCGACAACGCCTCCGTAGGACCCGAACCCGACGATGTGCCCACCCCCTGGTGGAAAACGCCCAAGGTCTTGGTAGGGTCACTGCGAACGCAAAGCGTACGCTCGGGTGGCTCACGGCCGCCTGTGGTACGCCGGTTGCCCCGTGCCCGTCGGATGGTCCATCCGTGCAAGCACAAGTAGGAGAGATGAGGAGAGGCAATGGCGACATCCGCCCCTGACTCCGCTCCCGTTTATTACCCGGCGGCACCCACCAGTTTGGTGCGGCCGGGCATCATCTCGGCGGCATTCACCCTGATCGCGGCCGGTGTCGCGATCTACCTCGGACACCCTGTTTTCGCAGTGTTCTTCGCGGTGGGCGTCGTCGCCGTCCTCGTCAACGCCAAGATGGTCACCCTTGCGGTGGCCCGGGTGGCGGCCGAGGAAGATCCCCGTAAGAAACTGCTCGCCGTCAATTCGGCGCTCCGGCTCGGTGTGATCACCGTGCTGGCGCTGGCGGCGGCCTTCCTGGTCCGGCCCGACGGGTTGGGCGTGATGTTCGGACTCGCCGTCGGCCAGGTCGTCCTGGTACTCAACACGGTGATTCCGGTGATGAAAGGACTTCGTAAGCAGATATGAGCGCACCGTCTTACGGCTCGGGCACCCTCTACCTTGCCGAGTCCAAGATCGAGGTGGGGCACCACCGGCAGGCCGAGTGGCTGGGGCTCACCTGGAACATCGACACGATCATCTCCACCCTGATCGCCGCCGCCGTCGTGATCGCCCTCGCGCTGGTCGTCCGGTACAAGGTCACCTCGGGTAAGCCCAACGCGGTCCAGATGTACTTCGAGGTGCTGACCGTCCAGATGCGTCAGCAGATCCAGAGCTCGATCGGCATGAAGGTCGCCGGGTTCGTCCTGCCGCTGGCGGTCACCCTGTTCACCTTCATCCTGGCCGCCAACTGGCTGGGTGTGATCCCGTGGCAGTACGGCAAGTCCGACGGCAGCACCACCGAGGTCCTGATGACGCCCTCGAGCGACGTCAACTTCGCCTACGCGCTGGCCCTGTTCGTCTTCGTCTGGTACCACTTCGCCGGTGCCCGTCGCCGCGGTCCGATCAAGCACCTCGTGATGCTGGTCAAGGGTCACGCAGCCGGACTCGCACCGATCAACATCATCGAAGAGATCGCCAAGCCCGTCTCGCTCTCCCTCCGACTCTTCGGCAACATGTTCGCCGGTGGAACCATGCTCGCGGTCATCGCGCTGTTCCCGGCCTACATCCTGTGGGCGCCCAACGCCCTGTGGAAGTCCTTCGACCTCTTCGTCGGCCTGATCCAGGCCTTCATCTTCGCCCTGCTGACGATCCTGTACTTCAGCCAGAGCATGGAACTCGAAGAGGATCACCACTAGAGGTCCACGACCTGAGTCAGACCACCCGTAGTACGACCCTGGTCGGCGGCGCCGACCGGACCCACAGACCTGGCAGTCTCACGGCTGCCAGTACCACCCGAAAGGAAAGATCTCAATGGATCCGAATCTGGTTAGCATGGGCGCGTTGATCGGCGGCGGCCTCATCATGGGCGGCGGCGCGATCGGTGCCGGTATCGGTGACGGTATCGCCGGTTCCCAGCTCATCGCCGGCATCGCCCGGCAGCCGGAGGCCCAGGGCCGACTGTTCACCCCGTTCTTCATCACCGTCGGTCTGGTCGAGGCCGCGTACTTCATCAACCTCGCCTTCATGGCGCTGTTCGTCTTCGCCAACCCGGCCCAGACCTAC
The DNA here is from genome assembly GCF_001485495.1 of Gordonia desulfuricans NBRC 100010. Taxonomy (GTDB): domain Bacteria; phylum Actinomycetota; class Actinomycetes; order Mycobacteriales; family Mycobacteriaceae; genus Gordonia; species Gordonia desulfuricans. The sequence goes on from NZ_BCNF01000073.1 coordinate 16,178, forward strand.
GGCGGCTGATAGCCGGCGTCACGCCAGTCCACCTCTCACGTTCGTTATCCCGATAGGGGACCACCCATCATGATGAGTCTCGCCTCAGAAGAAGCCGGGGGGACGTCAAACTTCCTCATCCCCAATGGCACGTTTTTCGCGTGCCTGCTGATCTTCATCGTCGTGCTGGTCGTTATCCGCACTCTCGTCGTCCCACCGATTCTCAAGGTGCTCGACGAGCGTGAGGAACGCGTCGCACAGACGGTCAAGGACAACAAGGCCGCTGCGGCGAGCTTCGAGGATGCCGACCGTGAGTACACGGCGCGTCTCCGCGACGCCCGTGGGGACGCCACCGGAATCCGTGACGAGGCGCGGGCGAAGGGCAACGAGCAGTTGTCCTCCGCCAAGCACAAGGCCACCGAGGAGGCCGACGCCGCACTCGCCAAGATCACGGCTGATCTGAAGGTGGAGGCGGACAACGCGGTCACGACCGCCAAGCAGGACGTGAGCCGGCTGTCGGCGACGCTGGCCGGCCGCGTCCTGGGTACCGATGTCGCCGCAGCCACCGCTGGGGCCGAGCAGACAGAGACGGTGAAGTAAGCGTGGACATTTTCATCGGACAGCTCGTCGGGTTCCTGGTCCTGGTCTTCCTGTTCATCAAGTACGTGCTGCCGCCGCTGCGCAAGGCAGTGGCCAAGCAGCAGGACGCGATCGGGCAGCAGATCACCGAGAGTGACGACGCCAAGAATCGTGCCGCCGAGGCACAGGTGGCCCACGAGAAGGCGATCGAGCGCGCCGAGAACGAGGCCAAGGAACTGCACGAGGGAGCCCTCTCCGACGCCAAGTCGATCGAGGACGACCTGAAGAAGGCAGCCGACAGCGAGGTCAAGCGGATCAGCGAGCACGGCAAGGCACAGGCCGAGCTCAGCCGCACCAGCCTCATCCGTCAGCTGCGTACCGATCTCGGTCTGACCGCTGTCGACGGGGCCGGCGAGCTGGTGCGCAAGCATCTGGCCGTGCCGAGCAACCAGGCCGCGACCATCGACCGGGTGATCGACGAGCTCGAGGGCATGTCCTCGGGTTCGCAGCCGGAGACCGGTATCCCGTCGAACGCAGAGCTGATCGGTCTGCACTCGCTGCACGCCACCAGCCGTGAGGCTGCGCGGGCCATCGCCACCGAATTCGACTCGGCGGCAGCCGATCTCGATTCGTCGGCACTGACCGCGGCGTCGGTGGAGCTCTCCGAGGTGATCCGGTTCCTGGTCAAGAACCCGGTGCTGCGCAAGAAGATCACCGAGGACGAGGACAACGCTGCGGGCAAGCGGCAGCTGGTGCACTCGCTCTTCGACGGCAAGGTCGCCCCGATCGTCGTCGACCTCGTCGCCACCGGTGCCGTCCAGCGCTGGTCGCAGAGCAACGACCTGCTGGTCGCCCTGCGTCGGCAGAACGCCCTGGTGGTGCTCGCAGCCGCCGAGCGTGACGGAACCATCGAGCAGACCGAGGACGAGCTGTTCCGCGTCGGTCGACTGCTCGACGGCAACCCCGAACTGGCCTCGCTGCTGTCGGACTTCGCACGTCCCGCCGACAAGCGCAACGACCTGCTGCGCTCGCTCGTCGGCAACCAGGTCGGTGAGCACACCTGGTACCTGCTCTCGCACACCATCAATGCGCTGCACGGGCAGCCGGCCGAGGTCGCCGTGGCGCACCTGGCCGAACTGGCCGCAGCCCGCCGTGGCGAGACCGTGGCCCACGTGATCTCCGCCGTTGCGCTTACCGACGCCCAGGTCACCCGCCTGTCGACGGTGCTCGCGAACATCTACCACCGCAAGATCTCGGTCCAGACCGAGGTCGATGAGTCGATCATCGGCGGCCTGCGCATCGGCGTCGGCGACGAGGTGATCGAGGCCGACATCGCCACACGTCTGGCGAAGGCGGCCGAGACACTGCCCCGTTGACGCCGCGCCCGGCGTTCGACGACCCGAACACCCCACGTACCACTCACGGACTGAGCAAGAAAGACGAGAACCCATGGCGGAGTTGACGATCTCAGCAGACGAGATTAAGGGAGCGATCGAGCAGTACGTCTCGTCGTTCGAAGCCGAAGCCACGCGTGACGAGGTCGGCATCATCACCGATACCGCGGACGGCATCGCGCATGTCAGCGGCCTGCCGAGCGCGATGGCAAACGAGCTGCTGCAGTTCCCGGGCGGCGTGCTCGGCGTGGCGCTGAACCTCGACGAGGACGAGATCGGTGCCGTCATCCTCGGTGACTACGAGACCCTGGAAGAGGGCCAGCAGGTCAGCCGTACCGGCGACGTGCTCTCGGTCCCGGTCGGTGACAAGTTCCTGGGTCGCGTCGTCGACCCGCTGGGCAAGCCGATCGACGGACTCGGCGACATCGAGGCCGAGGCACAGCGCGTCCTCGAACTGCAGGCCGCTTCCGTGCTCGAGCGTCAGCCCGTCGAGGAGTCCCTCGCCACCGGCATCAAGGCCATCGACGCCATGACCGCCATCGGCCGCGGACAGCGCCAGCTGGTGATCGGCGACCGCAAGACCGGCAAGACCGCGGTCTGCATCGACGCCATCCTGAACCAGAAGGCCAACTGGGAGTCCGGCGACCCGACCAAGCAGGTGCGCTGCATCTACGTCGCGGTCGGCCAGAAGGGCTCGACCATCGCGGGCGTCAAGACCGCCCTCGAAGAGGCCGGCGCGATGGAGTACACCACCATCGTCGCGGCTCCCGCCTCCGACTCCGCCGGATTCAAGTGGCTGGCCCCCTACACCGGTTCGGCCATCGGCCAGCACTGGATGTACGACGGCAAGCACGTCCTCATCGTGTTCGACGACCTGACCAAGCAGGCCGAGGCCTACCGCGCCATCTCGCTGCTGCTGCGTCGCCCGCCGGGCCGCGAGGCATACCCCGGTGACGTCTTCTACTTGCACTCCCGTCTGCTGGAGCGTTGTGCGAAGCTGTCCGACGCCATGGGTGGCGGCTCGATGACCGGTCTGCCGATCATCGAGACCAAGGCCAACGACGTCTCGGCGTTCATCCCGACCAACGTCATCTCGATCACCGACGGCCAGGTCTTCCTCGAGTCCGACCTGTTCAACAAGGGCGTCCGCCCGGCGATCAACGTCGGTACCTCGGTGTCCCGCGTCGGTGGTGCCGCACAGACCAAGGGCCTCAAGAAGGTGTCCGGCTCGCTGCGTCTGGAGCTGGCCCAGTTCCGTGAGCTCGAGGCCTTCTCCGCCTTCGCCTCCGACCTCGACGACGCCTCGAAGGCGCAGCTCGAGCGCGGTGCTCGGTGGGTCGAGATGCTCAAGCAGGATCAGTACAGCCCGTACTCGGTCGAGGACGAGATCGTCTCGATCTACCTGTGCGGTGAGGGTCACTACGACTCCGTGCCCGTCGACGACGTGCGGAACTTCGAGACCCAGCTGCTGAGTCATCTGCACCACAACGCGACCGGTGTCTACGACTCCATCGCCGGTGGCCAGGTGCTCTCCGGGGATCAGGCCGAGGCCCTCGTCGCCGAGACCAACAAGTTCAAGTTCTCCTACCTCACCCATGACGGCAAGCGTGTCGTCAACGAGGCCGAGGCCAAGGCGATGGACTCCGAGGACGTCGAGCACGAGTCGATCAAGATCCGCAAGTGATCGAAGCGACCATCGACATCTCAGGCAAGGAAGGGGTGAGGGCTCATGGCCAGCATTCGTGAGCTGCGCTCACGCATCCGGTCGGTCCAGTCGACCAAGAAGATCACCAAGGCGCAGGAACTGATCGCGACCTCCCGGATCACCAAGGCCCAGGCCAGGGTGGCGGCTGCGAAGCCGTACTCGGAGGAGATGACCAAGGTCCTGTCCGAGCTGGCCAGCGCTGCGGGATCGCTCGATCACCCGCTGCTGGTGGAGCGTGAGCAGGCCAAGCGTGCCGGAATCCTGGTGATCACCAGCGACCGCGGCATGTGTGGCGGCTACAACACGAACGTCCTGCGGGCGACGCGCGAACTCATCGCGTTGCTGCGGGAAGAGGGCAAGGAGCCCGTGCTGTTCGTCATGGGGCAGAAGGGCGTCGGCTACTTCAGCTTCCGCGGCATGGACGTCGCCGACTCCTGGACCGGGTTCTCCCAGGCCCCCGAGTTCGTCGACGCGGCGGGTGCGACCGATTTCTTGGTCAACCTGTTCGTCGCCGGCTCGGATGAGTCGGTCGATCGGCCGGACGGTGAGGGCGCGCTGGCGGGTCTCGACGAGCTGCACCTGGTGTACACCCGGTTCGTCTCGATGCTGACCCAGGAGCCAGAGGTCCGTCGGATGGCCCCGCTGGTGGTCACCGAGGACGAGGTGGACGTCTCCGACGCGGAGACCGTGCCGAGCGAGGTTCGCAACTACTCCTTCGAGCCCGGTGCCGAGGCACTGCTCGAGGCGCTGCTGCCGAAGTACATCGCCACCCGCGTCTACGCGGCCCTCCTGGATTCGTCCGCATCGGAGTCGGCCGCACGCCGTACTGCGATGAAGGCCGCCACCGACAACGCCGAGGAACTGTCCAAGACGTTGTCCCGCGAGGCAAACCAGCTGCGCCAGGCTCAGATCACGCAGGAGATCAGCGAGATCGTCGGCGGGTCCAGCGCACTGGCCAACTAGCCGGAGAAAGCGGGCGGCGCGTCCGTTCCATCAACCGGGCCCGCCCGCTTCGCTCCCGGCGCCCGCACAGAAACTTCGATCGAAGAGGAAGTGACCCAACCACCATGACCGCAGCAGTAGAAACCCCATCCGCGAAGTCGGCGGGGTCGACCGAGGGCCGGATCGTCCGGATCATCGGCCCCGTGGTCGACGTCGAGTTCCCCCGTGGCTCGATCCCCGACCTGTTCAACGCCCTGCATGCGGAGGTCTCCCTCCCGTCGGTGGCCAAGACCCTGACGCTCGAGGTCGCACAGCACCTCGGCGACAACCTGGTCCGCACCATCTCGATGCAGCCGACCGACGGCCTGGTCCGCGGCGCTGCCGTGTCGGACACCGGCTACCCGATCCGCGTGCCGGTCGGCGACGTCGTCAAGGGCCACGTGTTCAACGCCCTCGGTGACTGCCTCGACAGCCCGGGCCTGGGTCGCGACGGCGAGCAGTGGGGCATCCACCGCAAGCCCCCGGCCTTCGACGAGCTCGAGGGCAAGACCGAGATCCTCGAGACCGGCATCAAGGTCATCGACCTGCTGACCCCGTACGTCAAGGGCGGCAAGATCGGTCTGTTCGGTGGTGCCGGTGTCGGCAAGACCGTTCTGATCCAGGAGATGATCACCCGTATCGCCCGCGAGTTCTCCGGAACCTCGGTGTTCGCCGGCGTCGGTGAGCGCACCCGTGAGGGCACCGACCTCCACCTCGAGATGGAGGAGATGGGCGTTCTCCAGGACACCGCCTTGGTGTTCGGTCAGATGGATGAGCCGCCGGGCACGCGTATGCGCGTGGCGCTGTCGGCGCTGACGATGGCGGAGTACTTCCGCGACGTCAAGCACCAGGACGTGCTGCTGTTCATCGACAACATCTTCCGGTTCACCCAGGCCGGTTCGGAGGTCTCGACCCTGCTCGGTCGTATGCCTTCGGCCGTGGGCTACCAGCCGACGCTGGCCGACGAGATGGGTGAGCTCCAGGAGCGCATCACCTCGACCAAGGGCCGTTCGATCACCTCGCTGCAGGCGATCTACGTCCCCGCCGACGACTACACCGACCCGGCGCCGGCCACCACCTTCGCGCACCTCGATGCGACCACCGAGCTCTCGCGTCCGATCTCGCAGCTGGGTATCTACCCGGCCGTGGACCCGCTGACCTCGACCTCGCGCATCCTGGAGGCCTCGATCGTCGGTGACGAGCACTTCCGCGTCGCCAACGAGGTCAAGCGCATCCTGCAGAAGTACAAGGAACTGCAGGACATCATCGCCATCCTCGGTATGGACGAGCTGTCCGAAGAGGACAAGGTCACCGTTCAGCGTGCCCGTCGTATCCAGAAGTTCCTGGGCCAGAACTTCCTGGTCGCCGAGAAGTTCACCGGTGAGAAGGGCTCGGTCGTTCCGCTGGCCGACACCATCGAGGCGTTCGACCGCGTCTGCAAGGGCGAGTTCGACCACCTGCCGGAGCAGGCGTTCAACAGCTGCGGTGGGCTCGACGACGTGGAGGCCGCCGCTGCCAAGATCGCCGGAAAGTAGCAGGCGACAATGGCTGACAAGTCCTACCACGTCGAGGTCGTCGCGGCCGACACGGAGCTGTACTCCGGTGAGGCGACCTTCCTGATCGCCCAGACCACCGTCGGTGAACTCGGCATCCTGGCCGGACACGAGCCGTTGCTCGGTCAGCTGGTGCCCGGTGGCTTCGTGGTGATCGTCGAGACCAGCGGCGAGCGCAAGGCCGCCGCGATCGAAGGCGGTTTCCTCTCGGTCACCGGCGAATCGGTCACCATCCTGGCCGATTCGGCCGAGTGGGCCGATGATGTCGACGTTGCAGCGGAGAAGGCCGCCCTCGAGGCCGCCGAACCGGGCAGCGAGGCCTACAACCATGCACATGCACGGTTGACCGCCGCCGAACATCTGGTGAAGTAGCTCACTCCGACACTTCGGAGTTCAGCGAGGCCAGTCACCCCAGACCGGGGTGGCTGGCCTCGCTGCTTTGCGGGGTGGCATGCTTGGAACACGTCTCCCTCGACCCAGCCCCGCGTCACTGCCCGACGCGATCGCCGAGGCGGAGACCGAGGAGGTGCACTCGGGTGTCTGTACTCGTCGTGGTGCTCAGCGTATTGCTGGTGTTGGTCCTGGCCTTGTGCTGTCTGTTGGCGTTCCGCGTGGCGCAGTTGCGTCGCGGTGGGACGCCTGTTCTGTTGCGGGTGCTACCCGCCGATGTGGACGAGGGATGGCGGCACGGGACCGTGCACTACACCGACGAGGCCCTGCGCTACTACCGCCTCTCGTCCCTGCGGCCCGGCCCGTCGCGCACCCTGGTCCGACGTCGTCTCGACATCAGTGGCCGGCGCCGCCCGGTCGGCACCGAGCGCGACATCCTCGAGGGCATGGTCATCCTCGAGGTGCATCAGTCCGCGTCTTCCGGAGACGATCGGACCTACGAGATCGCCTTCGATCCGGGCGGCGTCACCGCCTTCCAGTCCTGGGTCGAATCACGCCGCTCCCTGCGGTCGCAGAACCGCCGCTCTGCTTGAACGTTGCA
>NZ_BCNF01000074.1 GCF_001485495.1 Gordonia desulfuricans NBRC 100010
CGTCTGGGGTGCGAGGACGTCCTGCTCAACCATCGTGTGGCGAGCTGCTCAACCCGCGGTGGGGCGCGACCGATCGCCGCCGGGAACCCACTTGACGTCACCCTCGCTACCGGGGACGCGGTTGGCCACCCTCGAGAGGATGAACAGCAGATCCGAGAGCCGGTTGAGGTACTTCGCCGGCAACACCGATGTCGACTCGGGATCGGCGTCGACGGCCGCCCACGCCGACCGTTCTGCTCGTCGGGTCACCGTTCGTGCCTGGTGCAGCAGCGCCGACAAGACCGTGCCACCGGGCAGGATGAACGAATCCAGGTTCGGCAGATCTGCGCCGAACTCGTCGCACCATTTCTCGAGGGCGTCGATGTAGCCCTGCTCGATCCGCAGCGGCGGGTACTTCGGGTTCTCGACGACCGGGGTGGACAGATCGGCACCGGCGTCGAACAGATCGTTCTGGACGGTGCGGAGGGCTTCGGCGATCGCCTCGGGGACGTCCGCCGACGCCAGGGCGACGCCGATCACCGCGTTGGCCTCGTCGCAGTCGGCATAGGCGACGACGCGTGGATGGGTCTTGGGGACGCGGGAGAAGTCGCTGAGCCCGGTGCTTCCGTCGTCGCCGGTGCGGGTGTAGATGCGTGTGAGGTGAACGACCATGCCCAGAATCTAGTTCGTCGGCACCGCCCCGGTGTGAGGCAGCCGGATCCGCGGTGCCGGATAAGCTGTCGGACGTGAGTGATCGCTATCTGGTGACCGGCGGGGCGCGGCTGAGCGGCGAGGTGTCGGTCGGGGGAGCCAAGAACAGCGTGTTGAAGCTGATGGCGGCCTCGCTGCTGGCCGAGGGCACGACGACGTTGACCAATTCGCCCGAGATCGCAGACGTCCCGCTGATGGCCGACGTGCTGCGCGGGCTCGGGGCCACGGTGAGCATCGACGGTGACACCGTGGTCATCGATTCGCCGGCCGAACCCAAGTACCACGCCGACTTCGACGCGGTGAAACAGTTCCGTGCGTCGGTGTGCGTGCTGGGCCCGCTGATGGCCCGTTGCCGACGGGCCGTCGTCGCACTGCCCGGCGGCGACGCCATCGGCTCCCGACCCCTCGACATGCATCAGGCGGGCCTGCGGGCCCTCGGCGCGCACAGCTCGATCGAACACGGCTGTGTGGTGGCCGAGGCCGATTCGCTGATCGGCGCGCCGGTGGCGCTCGAGTTCCCGTCTGTCGGCGCGACCGAGAACATCCTGATGGCCGCGGTGCTGGCCGAGGGGCAGACCACCATCGACAACGCCGCCCGCGAACCGGAGATCGTCGACCTCTGCGAGATGCTGCAGCAGATGGGGGCCCGGATCGAGGGTGCCGGGACGTCGACGCTGACCGTGGTGGGTGTCGACCGGCTGCACGCCACCACCCACCGCGTGGTGGGCGATCGCATCGTCGGCGCGACGTGGGGGATCGCCGCGGCGATGACCAAGGGCGATGTCACCGTGCACGGCGTGAAGCCCGCCCACCTGCAACTGGTCCTGACCAAACTCGCCGACACCGGGGCACGGGTGGACTCCTTCGCCGACGGCTTCCGGATCCGCCACGACCGCCGACCCTCGGCGGTCAACGTCTCGACGCTGCCGTTCCCCGGATTCCCCACCGACCTGCAGCCGATGGCGATCGGCCTGGCCGCCGTCTCCGAGGGCATGTCGGTGATCACCGAGAACGTCTTCGAGGCCCGCTTCCGCTTCGTCGAGGAGATGGTGCGGCTGGGTGCCGACGCCCGCACCGACGGCCATCACGCGGTGATCCGGGGGATCGATCGGTTGTCCAGTGCACCCGTGTGGTGTTCCGACATCCGGGCCGGCGCCGGACTCGTGCTGGCCGGACTCGTCGCCGACGGGGTGACCGAGGTGCACGACATCGAGCACATCGACCGCGGCTACCCGAACTTCGAGGAGAACCTGACCCGGCTCGGTGGTCAGATCGAACGGGTTCGGGGCTGAACGTGGAGGCCGGCCGCATGCATGCCGATCACGCGCACCCCGATCATGCGCACCCCGATCATGCGCACACCGAACACACGCACGACGGTGACGCCGAGACAGCGCACTTGCACCCCGATCACGCGCACACCCATGAGGGCAACGTGGACGTCGCGGTGTGGGCGACGCGGTTCACGCTGCTCTCCGACCCGCACCGGCTCGAGATCCTGCTCGTGCTGCACCAGCAGCCGGGGATCTTCGTCGGCGACCTCGCCGCGGCCGTCGGCCGGACCGAGACCGCGGTGTCGCAGGCGCTGCGAGTCCTCCGGCAGCAGGGGTGGGTGTCGTCGACGCGGGTCGGCCGTTCGGTGGGCTACCGGCTCGAGGACGAGACGGTGCACCGGCTACTGCACTGGATCGGTGCCGGCCACATCCCTTCGGACGGCCCCGCATGAGGTGTGGTCAGGCGCCCACCTGACCGGACGGATAGTCTGATCACTTCAACATCTGAATATGTGGACAGACGTCGCGGCCGGTCGTAACGTTCCCGGTATCGCGTGACGCGGATCACCGCGCACGTCCCGACGCGAATCCGGAAGGACAGCCGTCATGTCCACCACCACCCCTCTCGCCATGCACATGAGCGACGGCATCATCAATGCGCCGACATCGGCACTGTTCGGGGTCGTCGCCATCGTCGGCCTGGCCTTCTGCACCTGGCGCGCCCGCACCGACCTCGACGAGAAGACGGTGCCGATGGCCGGCCTGGTCGCGGCCTTCATCTTCGCCGTCCAGATGATCAACTTCCCGGTGTTGCCCGGTGTCAGCGGCCACCTGCTGGGCGGCGCGCTCGCCGCGATCCTGGTGGGCCCCTACACCGGTGCCCTGTGTATCGCGATCGTGCTGGTGGTGCAGAGCCTGCTCTTCGCCGACGGCGGGGTCACCGCACTGGGCGCGAATGTCACCAACATGGCGCTCATCTCGACCTTCGTCGGGTATGGGGTCGCCGTCCTCGGCCGCCGTCTGGTGTACTCCCGGACATCGTCACCCGGCGCCCTCGGCGGTATCGCCTTTGTCGCCGCGCTGTGCGGAACCGTCGCCGCGGCAACCGGATTCGTCATCGAGTATGCGATCGGCGGCGCCGCGAGCACCTCGCTCGGCGCGGTCGCGGCATACATGTGGGGCACCCACGTGCTGATCGGCGCAGGGGAGGGGCTGATCACCGCGGTGACGGTGATGGCGGTCGCCCGCGCACGGCCCGACCTCGTCCATCTCCTGCGCAACGCCCCCCGACCCGCCGCCGCACGCCGGACAGGAGTGCCCGCATGACCGCCGTCACCGACGCGTCCATCCCCGGCTCGCCCGAGCATCGTCCGCGCGTACGCATGCGCACCTTCCTCGTCGCCTTCGGCGTGGTCGCGCTCCTCGTCGCCGGGATCGTCTCCTACCTGGCCAGTTCGTCGCCCGACGGCCTGGACTCGGCCACTTTGCAGGGCTGCCAGACGGTGGAGACCAACGGTACCGAGCACCTCGTGGGCAACTGCATCGCCCAGCACGCCACCGACCACGCGATGGCGTCGTCGCCGCTGGCCGACTACTCCGTGCACGGCATCGGGCTGTCCACCGGTCTCGCCGGGATCATCGGTGTCCTCGTGGTGCTGGCCATCGCCGGCCTCGCGTTCCGGCTGCTCGGCCGCCGCCACCCCGGCGGGGAGGCGCACAACGGCGCCGCCCGCGCCGATGCAGCGGTCGCGACCGGACCGGGTCCCGTCGGACGGGAGCGCTGAGACGATGGGGGCCGGACATGCGCATCCGCTCTATCGCAGCGGGGAGAGCCGTGTCCACCGCGCCCCCACCGAGGTGAAGATCGTCGCCCTGCTGGTGTTCGTCTTCGCCGTGGTCGCCACCCCCCGGGAGACCTTCTGGCCCTACCTCGGATTCGCGCTGATCCTGTTCGCGGTGTGGATCGTCGCGCGCATCCCGCCGACCTGGATCGCCACCCGCATGCTGATCGAGGTCCCGTTCGTGGTGCTCGCGGTTCTGCTGCCGTTCGCCGAGGGCGGTGAGCGGATCACGGTGGCCGGACTGTCGCTGTCGGTGCCGGGCCTCTATGCAGCGTGGGGCATCGTCATCAAGGGCACGCTCGGCGTCGCCGCGTCGCTCACCTTCGCCGCCACCACGCAGGCACGCGAACTGCCCCTGGCCCTCACCCGGCTCGGCGTACCCGCCACCATCACCCCCGTCTTCGTGATGATGCTGCGGTACCTCGACCTGCTGTCGGCGGAGATCCGCCGGATGCAGATCGCCCGCGCCGCACGCGGGGACTCACCACGGCTGCTGCACCAGGCCGGTGCCGTCGCCAAAGGCGTCGGCGCGCTGTTCCTGCGCTCCTACGAACGCGGCGAGCGGGTACATCTGGCCATGGCGTCGCGGGGATTCACCGGGACCATCCCGGACATGCCGGGCATCGCGAGCGCACCGCGTGCCACACCGAGACAGTGGCTGGTGGTGATCAGCCCCGCGCTGGTCGCCGTCGCCGTCGCCGCAACCGCCTGGGGGATCCGATGAGCAGCACCGACATGACCCGTACCGACATGACCCGTACCGACATGACCCGTACCGACGTCCGCGCGGCGGACACGGCCCACCCCGTCGCACCGGTTGCCGTCGACATCACCGACCTGCACTACGCCTACCCGGACGGGCACGTGGCCCTCGACGGCATCGACCTGAGCGTCGCACCGGGGGAGCGGATCGCCCTGCTCGGCCCCAACGGGGCGGGTAAGACCACACTGATGCTCCAGCTCAACGGCGTCCTGCTGCCCACCGCGGGCAGTGTGTCGATCCACGGGCGGCAGGTCGCCAAGGACAGTCTGCGGCAGGTGCGCCGCCAGGTGGGGCTGGTCTTCCAGGACCCCGACGACCAGCTGTTCATGCCGACCCTGATCGAGGACGTCGCCTTCGGGCCGGCCAACTTCGGCGTCACCGGTGACGAACTCGTCGCCCGGGTCGAGGCGGCCCTGGCCACCGTGTCGATGACCGAACACGCTCGACGCAGTCCCCATCACCTGTCCGGCGGACAACGCCGGCGTGGCGCACTGGCGAGTGTATTGGCGTGTCGCCCAGACATTCTGGTCCTCGACGAGCCGTCGGCCAATCTGGATCCGGTGGCGCGCCGTGAACTCGCCGACACCCTGCTCGGGCTCGACACCACCATGCTCGTGGTGACCCACGACCTGCTCTACGCGGCACAGTTGTGCGACCGCGCGGTGATCGTCGACGCCGGCCGCATCGTCGCCGACGACGCGATCGACGACATCCTCGCCGACGCGGAACTCCTTGCCGCACACCGGCTCGAACTGCCCTGGGGCTTCGACGCCGACACCGTGCGCCGCGCTCGCACCGCCCGACGACCGTCCTCTGCGGCCCGATGAGAGGTCAGGTGGGTACCTGACCATCCGGACAGGTACCCACCTGACCTTCGCCGGTGAACCCGGGGAGTTTGGGACGGTTTGGGCGTCAACCACTTTCGGCCCCCGTTGTGACGCACGTAACGTCACAAGTGCTCGAGCCGACGGCACGCGGTGTGCGACGGCGTACAAGGAGGTCAGGTCAGATGCAGGTAGATGAACTACTGAAACCGTTCCCCATCAAGGAATTCCATCCTTTCCCGCGGGCCATGATGGGCCCGGGCGCACACGAGATGATCGGCCCGGAGGCCCTCAAGCTCGGCTTCAAGAAGACCCTCATCATGACCACCGGTCTGCGGGGCAGCGACACCGTGCACAAGATCGCCGAGTCCTGCAAGTACCACGGACTCGACGTGGTGGTCTACGACAAGGTCGAGTCCAACCCCAAGGACTACAACGTCATGGATGCCGTGGCGCTGTACAACTCGGAGAAGTGTGACTCGTTCATCTCCATCGGTGGCGGCTCGGCGCACGACGCGTGCAAGGGTGCCCGCATCTCGGTGGCCCACGACGGCCGCAACGTCAACGAGTTCGAGGGCTTCAACAAGAGCGAGAACCCGAAGAACCCGCCGCATATCGCGGTCTCGACCACGGCCGGTACCGGCTCGGAGACCTCGTGGGCCTACGTCATCACCGACACCACCACCGACCCCGACAAGCCGCACAAGTACGTGGCCTTCGACGACGCGGCGGTCACCACCCTCGCGATCGACGACCCGGTGCTCTACTACGATTGCCCGGTCGCCTTCACCGCGCAGTGTGGCTTCGACGTGCTGGCGCACGCCTCCGAGCCCTATGTCTCGCGGCTGAACTTCCCGCCGTCGATGGGCAACGCGCTGCACGCGGTGCGGATGACCGCGCAGTACCTGCGTGAGGCCACCTGGAACCCCACCGAACTGGCCGGCCGCGAGGGCATGATGTACGCGCAGTACATCGCCGCTCAGGCGTTCAACTCCGGTGGTCTGGGCATCATCCACTCGATCAGCCACGCGGTGTCGGCGTTCTTCGACACCCACCACGGCCTGAACAACGCCATCGCACTGCCGCGTGTGTGGGCGTTCAACATGCCGGTCCACTACCAGCGGTTCGCCGACATGGCCGAGGCCATGGGCGTCGACACCCACGGGATGACCAAGGTGCAGGCCGCCGATGCCGCCCTCGAGGCCGCCATCCGGCTGCTGCGTGACGTGGGCATCGTCGAGCGGTTCGCAGACGTCAAGCAGGACTCGTACCCCAAGAACCGTCTCGGCGAGGGCCCGACCAAGTTCTACGAGAACCGCAAGGAGATCACCACCGACGCGGCGACCATCGACGCGCTGACCAACCACGTCCTCGGCGACGCGTGCACCCCGGGTAACCCCAAGGAGTGCACCTTCGAGACCGTGCGCCCGGTCGTCGAGCACTGCGTCAACGGATCGCTGGACGAACTGCTCCCGTAGTCGTCGCGTCGCCGTCACAGGCGGCACCGAGACCGGATGTGGGGATCGTGCGAACCCGCCCCCACGATCTGCCCGATCCCCACATCCTCTTCACCACGAGGTGGCCGCCGACGCCCCCACACGGCGGCCACCTCGTGTTCCACCCGTTTCCCTCGTCCCCGTCCTCCGAACCCCCACTGCACCGCCCTCGAACACAGGAGAACAACGATGTCCGCGTCCACCCATCACCTCGCCGCCGCCGACGGGTCCGATACCGTCGAATTCGCCGACGTCGATGACGTCGTCGAACGGTTCGCCGACGCCGGATACCTCGCGGACTCACGCCTGGCGACCACCGTGTTCCTGCAGTCCCGGCTGGGTAAGCCGATCCTGCTCGAGGGGCCGGCGGGCGTCGGCAAGACCCAGCTCGCCAAGACCCTGGCCGAGGTGACCGGCCGCGAGCTGCTGCGTCTGCAGTGCTACGAGGGTCAGGACGAGACCACTGCCCTCTACGAGTGGGACTACGGCAAGCAGTTGCTCTACACGCAGGTGCTGCGCGAGAAGATCGGCCAGGTCGTCGCCGACGCCGACACCCTCGCCGAGGCCGTCGACCGGATCGGCGCCGAGGAGAGCGTGTTCTTCTCCGAACGATTCCTGTCCCCGCGACCGCTGTTGGAGGCGGTCCGCTCGGAGCGGCCGGTGGTGCTGCTGATCGACGAGGTCGACCGCGCCGACGAGGCCCTCGAGGCGGTGCTGCTCGAGCTGCTCGCCGAATACCAGGTGTCGGTGCCCGAGATCGGTACCTTCGTCGCCAACCACCCGCCGATGATCGTGTTGACCTCCAACAACACCCGCGACCTGTCGGCGGCGCTGAAGCGGCGCTGTCTGCACCTGTCGCTCGACTACCCCGAGGCCGACCGCGAGCTCGACATCATCCGCTCCAAGAACACCGGGCTGTCGGAGACGCTGTCGGCCAAGCTGGTCGAGATCGTCCGCGGTCTGCGTGACCTCGACCTGCGCAAGGCGCCCAGCATCTCCGAGGCCATCGACTGGGCGCGCACCCTCGCGGTGCTCGGCGCCGACGAGCTCTCCGCCGAGATCCTCTCCCAGACGGCCAATGTCGTCGTCAAATACGACCGCGACCTCACCCGCGCGCTCGAGGCGATCCCCAAGCTGGTCGACCCGAACGCCGAGGTGCCCGACCACCTGCACTCCCACGATCACGGACACGGCCACTCGCACGGGCATTCCCACGGGAGCGCCCACGACCACGACCATGATCACGATCACGACCACAGCGGTCAGACCAAGCGCGCCGAGAAGGACAAGCCCGGCCGGCACGCCGACGACTACTACGGCTCGCCCGGCGCCAAGAGCGACGCCGGTCTGCGCGATGTGAGCGCGGCTCAGGGCAGCCGGTCGTTCAAGGCCGCACCCGAGAAGCCGTCCGGCCGCAGCCGCAAGCGCCCGTTCTGAGAGGGGCGAGACCATGGAAGGAGCGGTGCACCGGTTCGTCCGGCTGCTGCGTCTGCACGGGGTCCGGATCGGGGTCTCCGAGGCGATGGACGCGATGTCGGCGGTCGCGACCGCCGAGATCCTCGGCGACCGCGAGTTGCTGCGGTCGGCGCTGGAGGCGTGCCTGATCAAGGACCGCCGCGACGAGGCGACCTTTCACGAGGTCTTCGACAAGTTCTTCTCGCTGCGCCCGGTGATCGCCGCCGACGACGGGCACGGTCACTCGCACACCCACGACGACCTCGCCGACTCCGGCGATCTGCAGGAGTACACGCTGTCCGACGAGGTCAGCAACACCCCGCAGCAAGGCCACAGCCACGGCCCGCCGTCGAACATCCGTGACTTCTTCGACCCGGAGGATCTCGCCGAGCAGTACAACCTGCACCAGGAGGCCAACAAGCTCGACATGGCGTCGCTGACCGACGAGATCGTGTTGTCGGCGGACACGGTGCCCAACTCCGAACAGGCCGCGCGGGTGCAGCTGACCGTCTCGCGGCTGCACAATCCGGGTCGCCCGGGCGAACTGGTCACCGGCAATCCCACCCAGCTCGACGCCGAGCTGTCGGTGGCGCAGGAGATGGCGCTGCTGAACTGGCTCGACGACGCCGACGACATGTTCGGCGCACAGCCCGACCGGGAGGAGATCGCCAAGCTGCGCAATGCGCTGGCCGGGTTGCTCGACGGGCTGCCGGAGAAACTGCGCGATCACCTCGAACAGCTCATGGCCACCGACCACGAGATCGAGGAACGCGAGATCAAGGCATCGGTGCGTGATGCGATCCACGAGCACGAGCGCGCCAGTCTCGAGGAGTCGATCCGCCGGCTGATCCGCAGCCTGCACGGGGCGCCGCGGGCCCGCCGCAAGGTGGCCGCCCGGGGCACCGTCGACGCCGCGCGCACCATGCGCGCGAATCTGCGCTTCGACGGCGTGCCGTTCCGCCCGGTCACGGTGGCCAAGGTGGAGGACCGTCCGTCCCTGCTGATCCTGGCCGACGTCTCGTTGTCGGTGCGCAGTGCCGCCCGGTTCACCTTGCAGCTGGTCCACGGGCTGCAGAGCATGGTGGCCCATGTCCGGTCGTTCGCGTTCGTGTCCGATCTGGTCGAGATCACCGACCTGTTCGCCGAGCATCCGCCGGAGGAAGCCCTCTCGCTGGTGGTGTCGGGGTTGCCGGCCGGCGGCGTGCTCGACACCGACGCCGACTCCGACTACGGCAAGGCATTGGGTGACTTCCTGGAGGAGTACGGCGGCGCCATCACCCGGCGCACCACGGTGATCGTGCTCGGCGACGGCCGCAACAACGGTCGCGAGGCCAATCTCGATGCCTTCGAGGAGATCACCCGCCGCGCGCGGGAGACCATCTGGATCACGCCGGAGCCGACGTACTCCTGGGGTCTGGGCTCGTGCGATCTGCCCGCATATGCCACGTTCTGCGACCGGGTGCACGTCGTCCACGACCTCGCGGCACTCGAGCAGGTCTCGGTCAGCGCGTACGGCGCGTGAGCGGCGTCACCACGCGTAGGATCAGCGCCACACACTTCGGCGACCACGAGGCGGGTGAGCACTGATGCGGGCCGAGACCGGCAGGGTGACCAGTTCCGGGGAGGTCGACGCCCGGCCCACCGTGCGGGTGGCCAAGTTCCACACCCCGGAGATCATCATCGGACCCGGTTCGTTGGACGAGATCCCGCGTGCCGCAGCTGGATTGGGGATGCGGAGGCTGATGATCGTCGCCGATCGCGAACTCGTCGCCACGCCCTGGTATCCGCAACTGGCGCAACGTCTGCGGGCCGCGGACCTGCGGGTGTCGTCCTACACCGGGGTCTCGCCCAATCCGCGGGCCCCGGAGATCGCCGCCGGCTTCGAGCACTACGAGCAGACCCGGGCCGAGGGGATCGTCGCCCTCGGCGGCGGGTCGGTGATCGATGCCGCCAAGGGCATCGCGATCCTCGCCGCCAACGGCGGACACATCCTGTCCTACGAGGGCATCGACCGTGCCCGGCGTCCGCTGCCGCCGATGGTCGCCGCCCCGACCACCGCGGGCAGCGGCTCGGACGTCTCGCAGTTCTGCATCGTCAACGACGTCGACCGGATGACCAAGGTGACCATCATCGGTCGCGGGCTGGTGCCGGATGTGTCGGTGATCGACCCGCTGGCGCTGGCCACCCTGCCCCACGACGTGGCCGCACAGTCGGGGATGGACGCCATCACCCACTGCATCGAGGCCTATGCATCGGTGGCGCACACCCGCCTGACCGACCGGGCCGCGCGCAGCGCGATCGGGACCGCCTGGCACTCGATCGAACGGTTCGTCGACGACCCTTCCGATGCCGACGCCGGGATGGAGATGGCGTATGCCGCACTGGAGGCCGGGATGGCGTTCACCAACGCGATCCTCGGCGCCACCCATGCGATGAGCCATCCCGTGGGCGGGCTGTGCGACGCCCCGCACGGCGCGATCAACTCCGTCCTGCTGCCGCATGTGATCCGGTTCAACGCCGAGGTCGATCCCACCCCGTACGTCGACCTCGCCGATGCGATCGGACTCGGCACGTCGTCGTCGGCGCATGTCACCGCCGAACGATTCGCCGATCAGGTCGCCGGGCTGTCCGCGCGCGTCGGAATGCCTTCTCGGCTCCGGGATTTCGGGGTCCGCGACGCCGACATCCCGGCGCTCACCGTCAATGCCCTCGCCGATGCGTGTATGCGGACCAATCCGCGACAGCCCACCACCGCCGACGTCGCGCGGATGTATCGCGAGGCGCTGTGAGCGCCGCGACCGGAGCCGACCGCCTCCCGCCCGGCGGGACGTCACCGGAGACCGAACTCGACTCCCTGATCGGATTGCACTCGGTCAAGGGCTCGCACTACGCCCAGTTCCGCGGGGTGGAGGAACGGCTCAGCCGGGTCGTCGGGGCGCTCGACCGGATCTCGCGGGCGCTGGTGCAGACCGCCGAGGGGCCCGAGACGCTGGTGTTGTCGGTGGTGCGCGCCGTCGCCGATCACCTCGACGCCGACTGGGTGGTGTTCGCGCTGTGCGACGGTGCGCTCGACCGCACCGGCCCGAGACATCTGATGCTCGCCGGCGACGGCACCATCTACGCCTTCGAGGGGGTGTCCCGCGCGCGCACGCCGTCGCATATGCCCGACGAGGTGCTCAACCGTCTCAACGACGTGCTGCGCAACCAGCTCGGTGAGCTCGTCCGGCCGATCGTCGAGGACCATCATCTGCATGTCCCGCTGCATCTCGACGGCCGTGTGGTGGGCGGGCTGTCGGCGTGGACGCCACACCACCATGTGGTCGACTCCGCCGATCTGGTGGTGATGCGGATCCTGGCCCGCCAGGCGATGGTGGCGCTGCTCAACGCGGCCCTGCTCGAGGAGAGCCGCCATCAGCTGACCCGCGCCGAGGACGCCTACGCCAAGGCCCGCGAGCAGGCCACCGACCTGGCCGTGCAGAACGCCGAACTCCAACGCACACAACGAGAGTTGTCGGCGGTGATGCGCCAGCGCCTGGTCACCGAGGAGCGTGAGCGGATCGCCCGCGAACTGCACGACTCGGTGACCCAGTCGGTGTTGTCGGCGGGGGTGCAGATCGAGGTGTGCCGGATCGAATCCGATCCCGAGACCGCCGCCCGGCTCGAGGTGGCGGGCCAGCTGACCCGTGATGCCGTCGAGCAGTTGCGCTCGGTGATCTATGCGCTCAACCAGTCGCCGTCGGTGGAGGGGCTGAGCCTCGGGGAGATCCTCGACGAGCTCTGTTCGATGCACATGCCCGCCGACCTGCGGACCGACGTGCGGATCGTCGGACGCCCCCGGGATCTGCCCGACGACCTGCAGCACGCGATCCTACGGATCGCCGGTGAGGCCCTGTTCAACACCGCGGTCCACGCCGAGGCCACCCGTGCCCGGGTGGTGTTGAGCTATGGCGACGACGACGTGGCACTGACCGTCGACGACGACGGCTCCGGCGACCCCGGGCACATGCGGCGGGTGATGCGTGCGGCCATGCTCGGTGATCTCGCCGGCCGGCACCGCGGCCTGGCCAATATGGCCGGCCGGGCCATCGACCTGGGCGGTGACCTGCGGATTCGTCGGTCGCGGCTCGGCGGTGTGCGGATCGCGGTGGACATCCCCGACCCGGCCGCGACGCGAACACTTCAGAAGGGGGCCCGGTCGACCCGGCCCCGGCGGACCGAACAGCAGGAGGTCACCCGATGAACGACGCGGCGACGAACGATCAAGGGGTCGCGACACGGCCGGTGCGCACGGTGCTGGTCGACGACCACGCGCTGCTGCGGGCGGGTATCCGATCGCTGCTCGAACGGGAGGACTCGATCGCCGTGGTCGGGGAGGCCGACACCTTCGACGAGGCACTGGCCCAGATCGCGCGGTGCGAACCCGACGTGGTGGTGGTCGATCTCAAGCTCACGGCCGGAACCGAGTACGAGGGCCTGCGGCTGATCACCGAGATCGCGGCCCGCCATCCCGAGGTGGCGTCGTTGGTGCTGACCACCTTCCTCGACGACGACCTGGTGGTGCGGGCGGTCAAGGCCGGTGCGCGCGGCTATGTGGTCAAGGACGTCGACACCACCGAACTGGTCCGTGCGATCCAGGCCGTGTCCGGCGGAGGCAGTGCCTTCGATCCGCGCAGCGCGGCGATCGTGTTGCGCACGGTGTCGGGGGAGGGGGCCGGCCCGGAGATCCTGACCGAACGCGAACGCGAGGTCCTGCGACTGCTCGCCGACGGGATGAGCAACAAGCGGATCGGTCAGACGTTGTTCATCTCGGAGTCGACGGTGAAGTTCCACATCCGCAACATCATTCGCAAGCTCGGGGTCACCAAGCGCACCGACGCGGTCTACATCGCGAGCAAACGCGGACTGATCTGAGATCGGGTGATCCGGGGGCTGCCCCCGGGCGGCGGGATCGGGTGGTCGGTGCACGCCGGGCGGTCCGGGTACTCGGGATCCGGTTGCAGCGTCGTTCGCCGCAGAGTCGTTCGGCCGCAGCGTCGTTCGGTGGACGAGTCGCCGGTGTGCCGGGGGATTCGGGTCCCGGGTGCAGCCGGTACGGGTGTTGCAGGCGGGATGGGTTGCCGGCGGGATTCAGTCCCGGGGAGTCAGGACCAGCCAGCCACCGTGGTCGGTGTGGAACTGCGCACCGGCGTGCGGGACCGCGTCGGCCCAGCGACGCAGGTCGTCCTCCGACAGCGTGGTCAGGTGCCCGAAGTGCTCGCTGGGATGTTCCTCGTAGGGGATGGCGATCACCACACGCCGGCGCGCCACGCGCAGCGCCTGGCCGATCGCGTCGCGGACCTGCGGTTCGGTGAGGTGTTCGAGCAGGTGGATGAGGGTCACGGTGTCGACCGCGTCGTCGGCGAACGGCAGGTCGGTGGCGTCGCCGACCACGGCATGCACCGGGGTGCCCCGGCGCCGGGCGGCCGCGTCGAGCAGACCGACCGCTCCGGGGGAGATGTCGCAGGCCGCCACCTGGTGACCGTCCTGCGCACACTGCAATGCGAAGAACCCGAAGCAGCTGCCGACCTCGAGCACGCTGCGTCCGGAGATCAGAGAGCGCGCCCGACGATGCACCGGGGAGAACGCGGCGATGCCCGACCGTAGGGCCGCCACGGAGTTGTCGTAGAAGGCCGACCATGCGACGTCGGGGTCGGCCGAACAGGATCGGATGATGCCGACCGCGGTCTCCTCGAATTCCCACTGGCCGCCGATGGCACCCGCGTCCACGAGTGCCACCAGGCCGCTGACCAGCGAGTCGTCCGAGAGATCGTCGAGAGTCAGGGAGTGGACCACCTCGACCCGGCCGAGGACGTCGGTCTGCCAGGCCACCCGGCCGGCACGGTGAAATCCCCGGGGGGCGATGGACGAGCGGCGAACCGCGATCCGCCGATCCGTCGGGACGCCGGCGCTGGTGGTGAGGGTGGCGGTCATACCGTGACGCTATGACCTGCATGTTCGGTGCGGAACTGACCGTCGGGGTGTGATGACTGACCGAAAGGATGGGATCGCCGCCCAGGGGTCCGCGATGACCGATATGTCGCAGATCACGTTGTGGCTGTCGGTCCCGATATCGGCGGCGGGCGCCGCGGGCAGTCGTCCGACCTGCACGGATACCCGAGGCGAGGGCTCGTGACCTGGCGATTTGATCTTCACGTCACTCGTGCGTAACTTATTCCAAGTCAGCGAGCCACGGCGCCGCCCCGGACAGACTCGAAAGAGT
>NZ_BCNF01000075.1 GCF_001485495.1 Gordonia desulfuricans NBRC 100010
CTCCGCAGCCCACGTCGGGACGCGACCACCTCCGAACTGGTCACGTCGGCGAGCCCGGCCGTCTGAGGTTTCGACACACCTCGTCGCTACGCTCCTCGTCGGCTCAACCACCAACGGACGCAACAACCTTGGATGGTAGAGCCGGGACCGAGCCGCCAAGGCGAGGACCCGAGTCGAAACCCCGTACGCCGAGAATGTCGGCGACCACCCCGGAAGTCGGCCCCTAGCGCAGGGTCACCTGCCGTGAGCGCAGGCCGTCACGCGAACTGCGTTCCTCGATGCTGAGATCACCGGTCTGCGCGAGCGCGTCACCGATCCAGGTGTCGAGCTGGTCGAGGGCGTCGTACCACTCCTCGTGGTGGCGCTCGACGTCGAGATCGAAGACCGGCACCAACAGGCCGTGGGTGCGGAACGAACCGGCGAAACGCGAGCCCTCACCCAGGGTGAGCCGACCCGAGGCATGCAGTCGTGCAAGCGCATTCATCAGCTCGTCCTCGGATTCCGGGCGAACCCAACGCAGGTGGGCCTTCTCGCCGGCGTCCACCCACCACGGGGCGCCGACACCGCTGTCGACGTGCATCCGCGCCGACGGCAGGATGGTGTCCTTGGCACGCTGGACCATGGCGGCGATGTCGGCGGGGATGTCGGAGCCGGCGACGAACCACCAGTCGAAGTCGCCGTGAACGGTGATGTCCAGTGGCGCATCGACTTTGAGTACATCGGTGAGTGCCGGACCGGCCTCGGTGACGATCTGGCCGCGGTATTCGCCGCCGGGTGCGGCGTGCGCGGCCCAGTCGATGGCGACGCCGAGGGCCGCGGGGATGTCCTCGGGCTCGGGGTCGGTCTGCAGGGCGACGATGCCCTCGGTGACGCCGCGGTTCTCACGGGTGAGTGCCGAGACCGCGCCGGGGAGCACGGTCGCGAGCACCACACGATTGCGGGTGCCCGGCGGGACCTCCACGGCGGGGGCGTCGTCGGACGGGATGACCGAGGTCAGTTCGGGCTCGGGCGGACCGGGTTCGACGAGGTCGAGGACCGCGGTGGCCGAGGAGACGAACACACTCAGTGCCACGAGGTCGCATTCGGCGGCGAGACCGGCGAAGGGACGACTCGGCTCGGCCGGTGCGGCCGCCTGCCGCGCCTTGCGTGCGGCGACGCGCTCGGCCCGATTGCTCCCGGGCCGGGGCCCGCTACCGCGTTTGCTCTTCTTGCCCATCGCTCAAGCTTCTCATGCGACGGTGACGAGCCATTCGCGCACCTTCTGCGGATGATTGGTGGCGATCCACCGGACGCCGAGGTCGGCACACAGTTGCACATCGGGCTGTTCGTCGACGGTCCAGCAGTAGGTCACCCGCCCGGCCGCGGCGGCCCGGTCGACCAGATCGGGATGCAGCCGCAGCGTCTCCACCGACGGCCCGATCCCGGTGGCACCGACGGCGGTGGCGGCACTGCCGCCGAGTACCCGGGCGGTGTCGCCGAGCAGGATGGTGGGCAGCATCGGCGCATGGCGTCGGATGCGCCAGACCCCCGCCGAGGAGAACGAGATGACCACCGCGCGGCTGTGATCGGCCGACGGCGGGCCGGCCACCCCGAATTCCTGGAGCGCGGCGAGCAGTTTCTGTTCCACCAGGCTGCCGAACCGGACGGGATGCTTGGTCTCGATGAACAGGCGCACCGGCCGACGCCAGTCCAGGGTCAGCGTCAGCAGTTCCCGCAGGGTCAGCACCTGCGCCGAGGTACCCGAGGCGTGCCAGGTGCCGAAGTCGAGTTCACGCAGTTGCGCGAGCGTCATCTCGCTGACGATGCCGGTGCCGTCGGAGGTGCGGTCGACGGTGCGGTCGTGGATGCAGACCAGCTCGTGATCGGCGGTCAGTCGAACATCGCATTCGAGTCCGTCGGCACCCTGCGCGAGGGCCAGCTCGTATGCGGCGAGGGTGTGCTCGGGCCGGTCGGCCGACGCGCCACGGTGGGCGACGACGGCGGGTGTACCCGATCTGGAGACCTGTCCCCCGTTGGTCATGCGGCCACCACCCAGCGTCGGGCCGGGGCCGGTTGCTGCGCCTCGGCGGTGAACAGTGCGGGCAGCCGGCGGGCCGCCCAGTAGGCGAATGCCGCGGACACCGCGGCGGTGACGATCACCAGCAGCAGCGCATTGGCGCCGGTCTGGATCGATCCGGATGCCGCGGCCACCCACCAGGTGACGGCGGTGGCGACGGCGACGGCGTTGACCACCGCCCAGCCGACCCACAGCCGGACCAGACGATCGCGGGACCGGCCGTCGACCCCGTTCGGGCCGGTCGGTCCCCCGTCGGCCATCGCGACGGCCTCGTGGAGCAGCAGCGGCGCACCGACGAGGTTGACCAGCGGGATCGCCGACAACACGATCATCTGCCAGCGCCGACGCGGTTCGAGGTGGCCGGCGTCGGCGTAGGTGTCGGCACGCACCGCGATCAGCCAGCGGACGAAGACGACGGTCGCATAGACCAGACCGCCGATCGCGAACAGGCCGGCGACCAGGACGAGCGCGGTGCTGATCGCGATCAGCCATCCGGGCAGCGTGGTCGAACGGTTGATCACGAGCAGCAGGTAGCGGAGCAGGTGCGCCAGCGCGGATGCGACGAAGATGGCACCGGCGATGTTAAAGGCGGTGGTCAGCGCGGCGCCGAGGCGGGTGGAGTCGCGGGTGGACTCGGTCTCGTCGATCGGGGCGTCGTACAGGCCCCAGGTGGGCAGGTAGACGTAGCGCGGGATGCGACGCGGAATCCGGACCCGCGCCGGTCGGGGCCGCGGCAGGGTGTCGGCGGGACGTCGCGCCACCCAGCGCACGTGCCGACTGCGATACATCCGGGGCGCACCGGCCGGATGGGTACCCGCAGGCCGGGAGACCGTCGACGACGGGCGGGCGGGCGGCCCGGCCATCGGGGTCTGCGACGGCGGGGTCTGGGGATGGGCCGGGGCCTGGGGATAGGCCTGGGTCTGGGGATGACCGGGGGCCGGCGACCCGAGTGCCGCGTACCGGGCCACCACCGCCGACGCCTCGGAGTCGGAGGCGACGACGGTCAGCGGACCACCGCAGCGGGGACACCGCCCGCGGCCCGGACGATGCGGCGCCTGGATACGGCACCGCGGACAGAGGTCGAGCATCGGCGTCGGACCTATCCCTGTCCGGTGATCATCGGCTTGCCGTTCTGGTACCAGGCGAGCATGCCGCCCTCGACACAGGTGCCCGGGTAACCGATCCGCTCGAGATAGGCCAGCACACGCATCGAGCGGCCGCTGGAATGACAGATCACGTAGAGCTCGGCGTCGGGATCGATCTCCTCGATCCGGGCCGGCACCTCGCCGAGCGGGATGTGTACGGCGCCGCGGACATGGCCGGCGGCCCATTCGTCGTCCTCACGGACGTCGAGAAGCAGCCGGTCGGCGTCGTCGCTGAAATCGTCCGGAAGTTCGGTGACCGGTACCTGTGGAATATCGCCCGTGCTCACGGGATCCATGGTTGCACAGCGGCCCGACCACCGAGCGTCGCCGGGGGAAACGGCGATGTCGCCGACACCCGGGCAGCGTCGGCGCAACCCCGCCGACGTGCCGGAACATGCCCATGATATCGGCTATGTAGACCTACATAAGTTTATCCACATGCCGTTGTGCACAACCGTGACCTGGATCACAGTTGGCGGCGCGGGTTGTGGATCCGCCTGTGGACAATGTGGCGAACACGCTGGCCGACCCCACTCATTTGTGACGCCGGTCACCGATTGGGCCCCGATATCTGCCACACAGTTCACGGAACTGCATTCCCGGTCGATCACAGGTCATCCACAAGCCCACCTGGGCCCTGTGGATAGATTGGGGAAAGTTGTGCACAAATGTGGATCGAAGTCGATCGGACGATCAGCGGAACCGTACGTCCTGCCATCGGTGGACGGCGCTCATCGCCCCGGTCAGTACCTGCTCGGCCAGCGCCGACGCCTCGAACTGATCACCGACCAGTCGGCTCAGCAGCGGTCGCGGTGCATCCACCGACTCGATCTCGGCATCCGGGTACCGCTCGGCGACCACCGACCGCATCACCCCGATACCGTCGACCAGCCCGACCTCGGCCGCCTTCTGCCCCACCCAGACATCGCCGGAGAACACCGACGCGTCCTCCACGGTGAGCCGCTTGCCGCGCCGCTGCCGCACCCACGCCTTGAATGCCTCGTGCAGGTCGCCCTGCAGCCCCTCGAGCCATGCGACGTCGTCGGGCTGCTCCGGGGAGAAGGCGTCCAGCCGCACCTTGTTCTCACCGGCGGAGTGCAGGCGGCGTTCGACACCGAAGCGCGACAGCAGATCGCCGAAACCGAAACCGGACGACACCACACCGATCGATCCGACGATCGAGGTGTGCGCGGCATAGATCTCGTCGGCGGCACAGGCGATCCAGTAGCCGCCGGACGCGACGATGTCCTCGCAGAACGCCAGCACCGGGACGTTCTTCTCCGACGCGAGCTGCCGGATGCGCTCGGCGATGTACTCCGACTGCGCCGGCGAGCCGCCCGGCGAGTTGATCACGATCACCACCGCACGCAGATGTTCGGTCCCGAATGCCCGCTTGAGCACCGGCTCCACCGACGTCGTCGTCATGCCGCGGCCCGCTCCCGGTCCGCCACCGTGCCCGATCGCCCCCTCGAGTCGCACCACCGCCACCTTCTCGGCGCGGTCGTGGTTCAGCTTGGCCGCGATCCTGCCCAGGGGTCCACCTCTCATCCCGCCGAGTCTAGTGACACGGTCACCCGCCCCTCGTCGGCGCAACCCCCACCGGCACAGGCCGGGGCCACCGCCGATCCCCCCGGTTCCCGATCCCCGCCGTCCTCGATCCCCGCCGTCCTCGATCCACTACCGTCCTCGATCCGCCACCGTCCCCGATCCCCGCCACCGGCGATCCCTGTGCTCACAACCCCTGTCCGGACCGATCGGCCGACCTACACTGCATGGGGTGCAGATCCGGTGGCTCACCGCGTTCCTCGACTTCACACCTGCCGAATTCGGCGACGAGGTGACCTTCTGGCGGGCCATCGCCGGCAGCACCGTCTCCCCTCCGCGCGGAGCACACCGCGAGTTCGCCACCCTCGAACCGTTCAACGGCGACGCCCACCTTCGGGTCCAACGCATCCAGGAGGGGCCGGGCGGGGTACACCTCGACCTCCACGTCGACGACCCGCATGTGGCTGCCACCGTGGCCTGCGCAGCGGGCGCGGTGACGACCGGCGACCACGGCGATCACCTGACCCTCACCTCACCCGGCGGGCTGCCGTTCTGTCTGGTCGCCTGGAACGGCAGCGCCCGCCGATCCCGCCCGATCCGATGGCCCGAGGACACCATCAGCATCATCGACCAGGTGTGTATGGACGTCCCGGACACACGGTTCGAACGCGAACTGAACTTCTGGCAACACCTCACCGGCCGGCCCGCGGTCTCGACGAGCCGACCGGAACTGGTTGCGCTCGAACGTGATCGAGGACTGGCGATCGGAATCTTGCTGCAACGGCTGGACGTCGGCGCGCCGGATTCGACGACGACCGCCCATCTCGACCTCGCCACCACCTCCGTCGACGACGAGATCACCCGCCACGAGGGCTGGGGCGCAACGGTTGTCGAACGATTCGAGCACTGGACGGTGATGCGCGATCCGGCGGGGCGGCGTTACTGCATCACCGATCGCAATCCCCGCACCGGAGAATGAGAATGGCACCGGGGTCCAGGACTCAGCCCGCGACGAACCCGGTCAGTCGGGTGATCTCGTCGTCGAGCTCGGCGCGGGTGCGCCGGTCGACGGCGACGAAGAGCTCCACCGCCACTCCCGCATCGGCGTCGAGTCGCCACGTCCCGGCCAGCCGGCCGTCGACGAGCACGAATCCCGGCGAGCGCCCGTTGGGTGTGACCGTCCGGGCGAACAGGTCGTCGTCGGCGATCCGCGCGCGGTCACCCTGGGCGACGAGGACATGGTCGAAGGGTGCGATCAGGCGCACCGGGGCCGGCCGGTCGGCGTCGACGAGGGGCAGACCCTCGAGGTCGTAGAGCTTCTGACCGTCCGGGCCGGTGTACTCGAGGAGTTCCCAGTCGCGTTCCATCGCCTCGACGAGCGGGCGTAATCCCCGCATCCCCGACCACGTCTGGATCGCCGCGACCGAGGCCGGGCCGAATCCGCGCAGGTACAGCCGGATCAGTTCCCGGCGTGCCTCGTCGTCGGCCAGGGCGGCCTCCCCGGGGCCGATCCAGTCGTCGAGGAGCTGATAGGTGGGGGTGCCACGACCGGCCCACAATCCGCGTGGCGGGACCTGTACCAGCGGTAATCCGCTGCGGGCCAGGGCGGTCAGCGTGGTCGGGGTCTCGTCGGGGAACCGTTCGGTAAGGCGTGCACCGAGATCGGCGACGCGCAGTGCAGCGCAGGACAGCACCGCACGCGCCTCGGCGATCACCGCATCGGCGTCGGCCGACACCAGGTGGCGTCGGTGCTCACGCAGTCCGGTGTCGAAGGCCACCTGCGCCAGCGGCCGGATCCACCGTGCGTCCTGGCCATCGACGAGGAAGACGGTGCCGCGCAGCAGCGCCATCCGCACCACCTCGCGGTCGGTGATCAAGGTGTCGAGCTCGCCGGGATCGAAATCCTCGATGCGCGAGAACAATCCGAAGAACGCCGCGCGTGGGTCCTGCGACTGCATGCCGACGAGGCGATCGATCACCTCGATGGCGTCCTCGTCGGCACGCGCGAGCAGGTGTTGCCGGTGCAGCAGGGTGCGATTCCACTGCCCGGCGGTGAGGGCCTGCGCCATCGGCGGCTACGCCGGGAACTTGATCCCGGTGGCCGCGTGGCAGCGGTAGCCGTGGGGGTTCTTCGCCAGGTACTGCTGGTGGTAGTCCTCGGCGTAGTAGAAGCGCCCGTCCCCGGCGTCGGCCAGCGGCGCGATCTCGGTGGTGATGGGACCGAGTCCGGCAGCGGTGAGCGCGGTCTGGAAGGTTGCCGCCGATGCGCGCGCGGTCTCGGCGTCGGCGTCGGACGTGGTGAAGATCGCCGACCGGTACTGGGTGCCGATGTCGTTGCCCTGCCGCATCTCCTGCGTCGGATCGTGCGACTCCCAGAAGATCTTGAGGATGCCCTCGAGGTCGATCACCGACGGGTCGAAGACGACGAGCGTCGACTCGGTGTGCCCGGTGTGCGCGGTGCAGGTCTCCTCGTAGGTGGGGTTGGGGGTGTGCCCGCCGGCGTAGCCGACTGCGGTGGTCCACACGCCCGGGACCTGCCAGAAGGTCTCCTCGACGCCCCAGAAACACCCACCGGCGAGAACCACCGCGGACAATCCGGCGTCGAAGGTCCCGATTCCGGTGCCCTGATCGGCATCGGCCCCGCGCATGGGGTGATGGGTGATGATGTTCTCCGCGGCGAGCCGGACAGGGGTGGCCCGTCCGGGTAGTGCGGCCTCGGCGGCGACGAGCTCCTGCTTACCGAGTCGGGACGAAATCAGCTGGTCAATCCACGACATGTCTTCAACTGTACGCGTGTTCGGCAGGACACCGGTTTCGAGAAAGCTCACGTCGGTGTCTATGATGGCGGTCACAGATGTGATGCCGGTCACTGTCCACTGGGGGGCACGCACCGATCGGCACACGGAGCGATTCGAGGACGGCGATGGTCTCTCCCGCGATACCCCACCTGCGATCGGCCGGTCGCGCCCGCCCCGTTCCGCCGCGCTACGACGTCCGCACCTCGTGCATCGGGATCGGCCTGAGCATCGCCGCACTGCTCGCCCTTTTGCTCGCCCTGATCCTCATCTGAGATTGCATCTCACCAGGCCAGATCCTCGCCACCCCGGTCCGACCCACCCTAAGGACGTCCGCGGCGTACGTGAAATCCTCATGCCGGCAATACTTTTCGACAACGGAGGACCTCGCCGACGACCCGCGAGACCTCAACCACACTTGAGGTTTATTGTGGTGGGTTTGTTGCAATGCCCCATCGGCTACGGAAAGCTGGAAGACATCCGCGAGGCGGCGTCCACCAAGGCGGTCACCGCGCGTCGATAGTGAGAAGCAGTACCCGAAAAGAGGTATGCGCCCAGAGGGTTTGAGCGCAGAGAGGATTACCGTGGCTGAATACACCTTGCCGGATCTCCCCTACGACTACGCGGCTCTGGAGCCGCACATCTCCGGCAGGATCATGGAGCTCCACCACGACAAGCACCACGCGACCTACGTGAAGGGTGCCAACGACACCCTCGCGAAGCTCGCCGAGGCCCGCGAGGACGGCAGCATCGCAGGCAAGGTCTACGGCCTGTCGGCGACCCTGTCCTTCCACCTCGGTGGTCACACCAACCACTCGATCTTCTGGCAGAACCTGTCGCCCAACGGTGGCGACAAGCCGGAGGGTGAGCTGGCCGCCGCCATCGACGACCAGTTCGGTGGCTTCGACAAGTTCCAGGCCCACTTCACCGCCGCCGCCACCACCCTGCAGGGTTCGGGCTGGGCGATCCTGGGCTACGACACCATCGGTGGCAAGCTGGTGATCCTGCAGCTGACCGACCAGAGCGGCAACATCCCGGCCGCGATCATCCCGGTCGTCCTGCTCGACATGTGGGAGCACGCCTTCTACCTGGATTACCAGAACGTCAAGCCGGACTACGTCAAGGCCTGGTGGAACGTGGTCAACTGGGCCGACGCCGCAGAGCGTTTCGCCCGTGCGACCGCTCAGGGCAAGGGCCTGATCGTCCCCGCCTGATCGATCATCACCGCTCGACGGGCGGCCGTCCCTCGTGGACGGCCGCCCGTTGTCGTCAGGAGGCCGCTGTCTTCCGAAGGCACCGTGATGTGACGGCACCGTCGCGTAAAGGCACCGTCGCACAAGGGCACCGGCGCACACAGTCGCCGCCCGGTCCCCCGATCGGGTGTCACCAAATCTGGGGAACCACAACAACTTTCCCCCAAACGGACGACGCCGTCCGCCGGTGAATCACCCGGTCGGCCGATACTGCGGCGGGTACTCGTCCGGTTAGCGTCACGATGCTCACCTCCACAACCCTGAAGGAGCATCCGTGACCTCACGCAGCATCCGCGTGTTCTCGGCAGCCGCATTGTCGGCCGCCGCCCTGACCCTCGCGGTCCCCGCCGTCGCCCATGCCGACGGCACCAAGGATCCGCGATTCGGCGGGCCGCCGACCACCTCGGCCCCCGAACGAACCCAGCACTGCAACGACTCGACCGAGTCGGGCCACGACGGCGTCACCCGCACGCGCCACACCCTCGGCCGAACCGGACCGACGTCATTCGTCCTGGACTACGAAACCGAGAACGTCCCGGACAAGATCGACGTGATCTACCAGGGCAAGGAGATCTACACCACCGGCTATGTCGGTGACGACGTCAACGAGGGCACCGGAAGTGTGCGGGTGAACGTCCCGCGCGGCAGCGACGACTTCGTCGACGTGCTCGTGCACGGCGGCCAGAACACCAACTGGTCGTACACCGTGAAATGCCCTGCCTGATCGACCCCCGCCTGATCGACCCCTGAGGATCGAACACCGAGGATCGGTCACCGCGGTGTGCCGCGGTGGCGCGTCACAGCAGAATGGTCCCCGTGATCGCGGCGGCACAGGCCAGCGCGATGATCACCAGCACCAGATAGTCGGCCTTGTGGGGCCGGGCGGTGTAGGCGGTCAGCCGGCCGGTGCCGCCGCGTGCGGTGATCGCCTCGGCCATCTCCTCGGTGCGTCGCAGCGCCGAGGACATGGCCGCGACCAGCATGTCGATCACACCCATCTCCGCGGACGGATGATCCGATCCGGCAGGTGCGGTCGGACGCAGGCGGTGTGCCGCGCGCAGCAAGCGGAGCTCCTCGATCAGCAGCGGGAGTCCGCGCAGGCACAGGGCGATCGCCACCGCCCACTCGTCGACCGGCAGCCGCAGCCAGCGCAGCGGACGCATCAGGGTCGCGATCGCCGGGGCGACCTCGGCCAGCGGCGTCGTCCAGATCACCAGGATCGACGTCCCCACCACCACCAGGCCGAGTGCGGTGGCCCGCAGGAACACGATCACCGCCGCCATCGAGACGATGATGTTGACCACCGCGCCGAGCGCGATCAGACCCCAGAACCACCAGGGCGGCCGGGGCAGCGCCCCGAGGGGGATCCCGGCGAGCAGCGCGGTGACGATCAGCACCGCGGCCACCATGCCCAGGGCCGGCCAACTCGGCAGCACCCAGGTCATCACACCCAGCACGAGGACGACGATCAGTTTGGTCCCGGCCCACAGTCGGTGGATCACCGAATCGCCGGGCACCTGCCGCAACGGCACCGTTCGCATCGTCATTCGACCGTCTCTTCCCCGAGGATGCGCGGCACCTCGTCGATCGCGTCGAGCACCCCGTGATCGAGGTGCACCCGCCGGTCGCACACCCGGCCCAGTGACGAGAAGTCGTGCGAGATGATCACGATGGTCATCCCCCCGGCCCGCAGACCGGCGAGCACCCCGATGACCTCGTCGCGCGCCCCCGGGTCGAGGCCGGCGAGCGGTTCGTCGAGCACCAGGATCTCGGGCCGGCGGGCGAGCAGCCCGGCCAGCACCACCCGGCGCATCTGTCCGCCCGACAGCGAGTCGGTGCGGGACGCGGCCATCTCCCGCGGCAGTCCCACCGACTCGAGCACCCGGGCCACCTCGCTGGTGCCGACCTTCTCACCGCCGGCGGCCATGATCTCGTCGCCGACGTTCTGCTTCTGGATCTGCAGGCGCGCGTGCTGGAAGGCCAGTCCCACGTCACCGACCCGGTCGGTGACCGGTGCGCCGTCGCCGACGATGTCGACGACGCGACACTCCCCCTCGGTGGGGGCGATCAGTCCGGCCATGATCCACGCGAGGGTGGTCTTGCCCGAGCCGTTGCCGCCGACGATGAGCAGCCCGTCACCGCGGTTGATCTGCAATGACACCTCGGTGAGGGCACGGACTTCCCAGGGCGAGCCGGTCAGGTAGGTGTGTCCGACGCCGTCGAGGCGCAGCAGCGGCCGGCGGCCGTCGTGGGCGGCGGGCCCGGTGCCCACCGATTCGGCCTGGGCCTCGACGTCACCGGCGGGCACCCAGGACGGCGGTTCGGCGGCCACCCGGCCGTCGACGAGGTGGATGATGCGGTCGGCGGCAGCGGCCTCCGACGCCCGGTGCGTGATCAGCACCAGCGCCATCCGACGCCGCCTGGGCAGTTCGGTGAGCAGGGCCATGATCTCCTCACGTCCCTGCGGATCGACCATCGAGGTGACCTCGTCGGCGATCAGCAGTGCCGGGTCGCGGGCGAGTGCGGCGGCGATGGCCAGACGCTGCTGCTGACCACCGGACAGATCCGAGGTCTCCCGCTCCCCGAGGCCGGCCAGACCCACCTCGGCGAGCAGGGCGTCGACGTCGACGTCGGCCTCCGGCGGCAGTCCCCAGACGACGTCGTCGGCGACCCGCGAGCCCAGCATCTGGGTCTCGGGACGCTGCAACACCATGGCGGTGCCGCCGGCCCGGCCCAGCCCGGCGGTGCCGGGACGGTGGATGGCGCCGCCGGTCGGATGCCGCCCGGCCAGCAGTTTGGCCAGTGTCGACTTGCCCGACCCGTTCACCCCGACCACCGCCACGAACTCGCCGGGCTCGACGGTCATGTCCACGCCGCGCAGGATCTTGCGGCCCCCGCGGTGGTAGGCGAACTCCACACCCTCCAGGCTCATCGGCAGCGGCGCGATGCCCACGTCGGTGTCGGCGTCACCGGAATCGATGGTGTCCTCGCTCGGGACGTCGGCGAGCCGCTCGATCACGGCGCCGAGAATCCACCAGGCCACCACGATCGTGATGAAGGTGCCGACCGCACCGGACACCAGGATCCAGGCCCACCAGTAGGCGACGATGTTGTCGCCCAGTCCACGCAGGAACTCGGCCGTTCCGTCCATCCCGGGGACCTTCCCGATCCAGCGGGCCATCCCCTTGAGGGTGTTGTCCATCGCGGCCAGGACGAGCTCACGCAGCGGTTTGAGGATCAGCAGGAGCAGGACGCTGACGCCGGCGACGAGCGGCGCGGTCACCACCGCGGCCAGCAGCATCGTGGGGGCACCGCGACCCCGCCGTTTGATCTCGCCGATGATGCCGCCGAGCACCGCCGACCCGAACACCGACATCGCCGCACCCGTGCCCGCCATCGCAAAGGCCACCGAGCTGGTGGCGACGGTGGTCGCGACCATCGCACGCGGCCGGGTCCGCGCCCCGATCAGCGCCAGCGGCACCGGTGCGAGCACCCGCACGGCCCCGGCGAGCGGGATCACCGAGGCGATCACCACGGCCGCCACGGCCAGGCCACCGAAGATCGCGATCGATGCGATCTCCACGGGCCGCAGGGGGCCGCGCACGGTCTCGGTCACTTTTCGCACTTGTCCAGTGTGCCTGGCGGCGGTGACATACCGTGCGGCCCGTCGGTCCCACGGCCGATCGCGTGTAAAAGAACAGTCACATGATGGTGATTCGAGTTGTCGGGGTCACCGGAACGGGGGGATTCTTGCTGGACCGGGTATCCACGGATTCCGGTTCTCGTCGCCCAGCAGGGAGGAGGACATCATGCAGTCGTCGATCCCCATCGGGCTCACCCCCGTCCATCAGGAGGGTGAGCTCAACGGAATCCTGATCTCGGGCCGGTGGCCGGAGTCGACCCTGGAGTGGACGCAGACGCTCGTCGCGTCGGTCCGGATCGCGTGTCGGCCGGGATTCCTGCCGACCACCACGATCTTCGGGGTGGTCGAAGAGCATCCCGACGACGCCGACACCGACGCGGTCGGGATGATGGTCGCGGTCGGCAACGTCGTCGACGACTCGTTTCTCGAGGCCGGACGCTTTCTGACCAATCCACCGGCGCTGGTGATGCTGCACCCGCCGAGCCGTACCCGGCCGTCGCTGCCGGAGTGCTCGCAGGTGGCATCGGGCTGCGTGTTGCTGCCCGGGCTGCCCGAGCTCGGTCTCGAGCACCGCGCCGGATGGGCCGAGGCGGAGGCCGACGGCACGGTGGTGACGCTGCGCAACCAGGTGGGCATCGACCCGAACGCCGACCCCGACACCGCGGTGCTCGCGATGCTGCTGACCGCCTGAGGTGCCCACCGGCTCCGCACAGCTGGACCCGATCGGTTTTTCAGGGTGCCCTAACTCTAGGTTTTGAGCCCCCTACCTGCATAAATGTGGGTGGGGCGTGGTGTTGCGACCCTCGGTGAGGGCTGTCTAACCTGGCCGATATGACCGCTGCCCTCCTGTTGAGTTTCGGCGTGATCTTCGTCGCCGAACTCGGGGACAAGTCGCAGCTGATGGCCATGACCTATGCCCTGCGCTACCGGTGGTGGGTGGTGCTGGCCGCGATCACCGTGGCCACCACCGCCGTGCACGCCGTCTCGGTGTTCTTCGGACATTTCCTGGGCCTGTCCATCCCGACGGATCTGATCTCGATCGTCGCCGGCCTGGCGATGCTGGTCTTCGGTCTGTGGACCCTGCGCGGTGACGACCTCGACGACGACGAACAGACCAAGGCCGACCGCGTCGGCAAGTCCGTGTTCTTCGCGGTGATGTCGTCGTTCTTCCTCGCCGAACTCGGCGACAAGACGATGCTCGCGACCATCACCCTGTCCACCGACAACAACTGGCTCGGCGTCTGGATCGGGTCCACCATCGGCATGGTCGCCGCCGACGCGCTGGCCATCGCCATCGGCGTGCTGCTCGGCAAGCATCTGCCCGAGCGGGCGATCGCCTACGGCGCCGCGGTGCTGTTCTTCGTCTTCGCCGGACTCCTGCTGGCCGAGGGCCTGTCCGCGGCGAGCACGCCGGTCGTCGTCGGCACCGTCTCCGCGGTGGTCGTGCTGGTCGGAGTGGGTGCGGTCTACATCCGCCGGGTCCATCAGCAGCGTGCACGTGCACGGCTCGACCGGGCCCGGGAGGTCGTCGGGCACACCGGCGAGGGCCACTCCTGACCGATCGCCACAGGCACCCGCCACGGCAGCGATGGCCGGCCGACCCGGGGGTGGCCGATCTGCCCGGGACCGCGGGTGGCTACGGTGATCAAGGACCCGAACGATCGCTCGGCAATCTGCCGGCGACCTTCTGAAAGGACTCTCGATGGACGTCTCCGGCTCCTCCGTACTCGTCACCGGCGCCGCCTCCGGCCTCGGCGCGGCCACCGCCGCCCGCTTCGCCGCCGCCGGCGCCCAGGTCTTCGGTCTGGATCTGCAGGCCTCGATCGACAAGGCCGCACCGGTCGGTGGGGTCACCCTCATCGCCGCCGATGTCACCAGCGAGGACGATGTCCAGGCCGCCATCGACACCATCGCCGCCTCCGGTGCGCCGCTGCGTGTCGCGGTGAACTGCGCGGGTGTCGGCTGGGCCGCCCGCATCCTCGGCAAGGAGGGTCCGCACTCGCTCGACCTGTTCCGCAAGCTGATCGACATCAACCTGGTCGGCACCTTCAACGTGATGCGCCTGGCCGCCAACCGGATGAAGGAAGAGGACGCCGTCGACGGTGACGGGCAGCGCGGCGTGATCATCAACACCGCATCGGTGGCCGCCTTCGAGGGTCAGATCGGTCAGATCGCCTACGCCGCCTCCAAGGGTGGCGTGCACGCGATGACCATCTCCGCGGCCCGCGATCTGGCACGTATCGGCGTGCGCGTGTGCACCATCGCGCCGGGCACCATCAGCACCCCGATGCTGGCCGGGGTCACCCCCGAGTTCCAGAAGACCCTCGCCGAGGCCATCCCGTTCCCGCAGCGTCTGGGCGAGCCCGCCGAGTACGCGCAGCTGGCCGAGTTCATCGCCACCCACAACTACATCAACGGCGAGACCATCCGGATGGACGGCGCGATCCGCATGTCGCCGCGCTGACCCGTAGGTCCGCAGCACCCCGATCGGGCCGGGGCCGAGCACACGACGGCAGTCGTGGCCGGCCCCGGCCCGATCGGTTTCGGCAGGAGACGGGTCAGTCCTCGTCGGCCATCCGATCCTCTTCGGCCATCCGTTCCTCCTCGGCCCGTTCCTCGGCGGCGAGTGCCCTCGACAGGACCAGCAGCGGAGCGGCATCGCCGTCGAGGCCGCCGGCCGATTCGGGCAGCACGGTCCGCACCGGCCCCGGGCTCGTCCCGTCGCGTTTGCGCAGGGCGACCGCCATCTGCAGCATCCAGATCTGCTGGTCGGGCTCGGCGGTGGCGAATTCCCCCGGCAGCAGCGGACTCAGCTGGGTCAGGGCGTCACGGATCTCCACCACCCGTCGGTGCAGCAGTGCCGTCGGCGCGAGACCGCCGTCGATCGGCAACACCACCTCGGGTACCGCGCCGGTGACCAGCGTCCACAGCGGCAGGATCGCCCGCGCATCCCGCCTGCGCCGACGCCGTGAGGTGACCCCCTGCCACTTGGCCCGCACCATCGGGTAGCTGATCCCGACGAGGAACAGCACCAGACCGGCGACCGAGAACACCCGGCTGACGCTGAGCACCCACGGCAGGTCGAACAATCCCAGCGCGCCGGTCAGCACGTACACGACCTGGGCGATCGAACCGGCGGCGAGCAGGCCGAGCCCCGCCACGAGCACCCGCAGCGAGGTGCGCAGGTAGCCGTCGGCCAGCCGCAGGTACTTGCTCACGCTGCGGACGCACGCACCCAGTCCGTAGGCGAGATAGCCGCTGGCGATCAGGTAGAACAGGGCGAATCCCCAGTTCTTGAGCGTCCACTCGCTGATCGACGCGGTCCGCATGTCGGTCGGGATGAAGAACAGGCTGATCTGCAGGCCCAGCAGCGCCGCGACCAGCGGAAAGGCCTCCACCCCGGCGCGCCGTTCGCGGGTCACCCGGCTGCCCGGCATGAAGAACACGATCACCAGGCCCGCCACGCCGACGGCGAGCAGGACGTAGAACAACAGCCGGGACAAACCGGCGAAGCCGACGTCGTCCAGGGTCTGTGACGCCGAGTGGTTGGACACCGCGAAGGCCAGGGTGAGGGCGGCGATCGAGGTGGTCATGGCGAAGGCCTGCAACCCGCCACCGCTGCGACGGACCTGGTCGATCCGCCAGCACAGGGCCCCGGCGAAGGCCACCAGGGCCACCACGTTGACCACCATCGGGCCGGTCGCCCAGGATGCGGCCACCGGCTGCGGCGCCATCACAGCCACCCCCGGTGGCCTCCCAGCAATCGCTGCAGGCCACGCACATCCGGGTCGTCGGCGGTGTGGCCGACACCATCGCGGGCCTCGGCGGCCCAGGTCAGGATCATCGAGGCCAGGGTCTCGGCCTCACGTTCCCGCTCGTCGGAGTAGCAGGTCCGCTGCAGTGTCGCGTCGGTGGTCTCGGCGGTCAGCGCCGCCACCATGGACACCTCACCGAGCATCTGGTGACCGGCGATCAGGTGCGCGAACTCGTGGATGATGATCTGGTCACGGTGCCAGCGGGTGGTGTTCGCCTGATGGAAGAAGTAGTCCGCGTCCTCGGCGGCCAGCCACACCCCGTTGGGCACACCGGACGGCAAGGGATGGGCGATCACCCGGATCGGGCGACCGCGCCGCGCGCCGTATCGCTCACAGAGCTGTTCGGCATCGAGCGGCAGATCCAGATCCAGATCCGACAGTGCCTCGCGGCACAGCGCCCGCAGTTCTCGCCCCGTGCGCATCATCGAAAAACCTGCTCTCGTCGTCGACGGAGCAGGTCGGGCCGGCGGTGGTGGTGGCCGCCGGTCCGTGGATGTCAGTCCTGGATCTCCTTGCCGCCGACAACCCGCAGCCGCTGATCCGATTCCTGCTCCTCGGTCAATCCAGCAGCCACGATATCCGGCGGATCCTTGGGCAGCCCCTGCTGCTCACGGAGGACCTTGATGAGCTCGTTGACGACGGTCACCGAATCACTGGACAAACCGGCCAGCCGGAAGGCTGCGAGCTGCACATTCGTGTCGGCCTGCAGGCGCATCATGTCGATCTCGTCACGGGTGCGCTGGGCTGCCCGGTCTTCGAGGAAGTAGTGCACGTCGACGCCGAACGCCGCCGCGATGCCCTCGACGGTCCGGAACGACGGCGATTTGGCCTTACCCGACCGCAGCTGGCTCAGGTACGACTCACCGAGCCGGAATCCGCGTTCGGTGGACCGCGCTGCGATGGCCTTGGCGCTGTACGCCCGGCCGTTGGGGCCCGGAACCGTACGGAACAGTTCTTCGAGCCGGCGGGCGAACAGTCCAGGATCGGTGTCGACCGGCTTCTGGAGGTCGTCGTTCGTCTGACCCGCGGACTTGCTGTCCCCTCGTGGCGTCATACCTTCTCCGAAACCTGAAAGTTGCATTTGCAATCATTAAAGACCGTGAGCGGCCGACACCGCAACGATGACTATCATCAAATATTGCCTGATGTTCGAATCTCCGCCCCTGGCAAACCTCTCTGCCAGCACGGCGCCGGTGAGTGTGGCGTTGATCACACGAGTTCACCGGTCCTGCACGTGGCGGGCGACACTCGCCTGACCGCGCGGTGAACATATGACCAACACGAGCCGGTGCCACCGCATCACCGACCCCGACCGGAGAGAACGTATGGGTTCACGACATCGTCTGCCGACCGCCCCCCGGCGACGCCTGCCGATCACCCTCGCCCTCGGCGCACTCGCCGTCCTCTTGATCGGCGCCGGATTCGGTTTCGCCCTCGCCACCCCCGGCGACAACTACCGCCACGGACACCACCACGGCGGCGGGAACCACGGCGGAAACAACGGTGGCGGCTGGAACAACGGCGGCGGCTGGAACAACGGAGGTGGGAGCACCACCGGCGGGAACAGCCAGACCACCGGCCAGTCCAGCAGCACCCCGGATGACGACGACGATGACGAGACCACCGGTTCGTCGTCGGGTACGACCACGACATCCGGCTCGGGCAGTTCGGAGACCTCGGATACTTCGGAGACGTCGGAGACCACCAGCTCAGGGACCACCAGTTCAGGGACCACGACGAGCGTGGTGACGACCACCAGCCATCACACCTCGAACGGCGGGATCGTTCCGGTCCTGCCGCCGACCGGACAGGGCCCGGGCGCACCCCAGGCCCCCGCCCCGGCCGGACCGGTGGACGCACCCGAACCCCGCGGGCAGGTCCCGGTGGCCCCTGCGGCACCTACCGTGCCGGGCGTCCCCGCAGCTCCGGCCGCACCCGGAGCTCCCGCAGCTCCCGGGGGTGCGGGTGCCGGGAGCGCCGGCTCCGGTACC
>NZ_BCNF01000076.1 GCF_001485495.1 Gordonia desulfuricans NBRC 100010
GAGCGCCGGCTCCGGTACCACGGGCCCGAGCACCGGAGCGGGCTCCGCCGACACCCCCGACCGGCAGCCGAACACGAACGCCGACACCGCGGTGGCGGCCGATGCCCCGGTCACCCGGCCGGAGGCCGCACCGCAGACGGGTACCCCGGCGCTCACCGGGGTGCGCGGATTCCTCGTCGACACCGCGCCCGGTGGCCTACTTCTACTCGGCGCGCTGGCCCTCGTCGGCAGCGGCCCGTTCCTCGACGCGCTGCGCACCACCCGCTTCTGAGTCGGGCACAACCGAACCCGTCACCGCCGCATCTCCTGCGTCCGAATCCCGGGCGTCCGAATCCTGGGCGTCGGAATCCACCGCACCCGACTCCGCCGTTGCCGCCGGATCTGTTGCGGGCGAATCGTTTTCGGCAGAATCGACCACGTCGGCGTCGTCCGCACCCCGGCATGCGAGGAGTTCGGCGGCCGTCGGCAATCGCAGGACGTCGGCCGAGTCCATCCATTCACGCAAGACCTTGGTGGCCTGGACGTCGTCCTCGTTGTACTCCAGCAACCGGTCCCGCTGGGTGAGGTCGAGGACGGCGTCACCGATCCCGACCGCCGCCCGGTACCAGTCCATCGACGCCGCACCCCCCGCCTCGGCATCACGCCAGGTGAACCCGGCGACCGGGGCGATCTTCTTGAGCCCCTTGCCCTGTGGGCAGATGAAGTTGGTGCCCACCGCCTCGTAGATGTCGACCCATTCGGCCGAGCCGATGAACGCCTCGACCTCCTTGCGGCGGGGGATGCCGGGCGCACCGGCGAATCGGTCGGCCGACCCCAGCAACCACCGGTTCTCGGCCTGCTGGGAATAGCAGTACGCGGCAAACGTCTTGCCCGCCTCGTGGGCCTGACGGCGCTCGACCATCAGCCACCGCCAGAACTCGGCGAACGATCTCGCCTCGTCTCGGGTCGGCAGCGGGTCCCAGGTGGCGAACGCGCGGTACACAACGGGCCGGTCGGTGTCGACGTTGTCGGTGAGCAGGGTCCCCCACAGGTAGGCGCCGTCCTCGCCGAACGACTCCATGTCGACGTCCACCTCGACGTCGGCGCGCGCAACCTGCGGCCGCTCGTGCCTGCGGATGAGCGGGGTGTCGGTCAGCCAGGCGATCGCGTTGACGATCGCGTCGTCGAATGCCACGTTGCCGGGCCAGTTCACCGGTGCGGGGCCACGGTGATGGGCGAGCTGATCGATCGTGGTCAGGCCGATCTCGGCCAGCGCATCGGCCTGGTTTCCGGCGGCGACGAGGCTGATGTCGCGGCGTTCGGCCAGTTCCGGTCCGCATCGGCCCCACCACACGCAGCTGCGGCATTCGCCGATCCGGCGCGGCGTGGTGACCAGTCGGCCTGCGGCGATGGCCTGACGCCGCTCGAACACCGTGCGGTAGTCGTCGAGCAGCGGTTGCATGCGATGTACGACGATGCAGTCGGCGTCGAGGCCGATCACCCCGGCCCGCAACTGCTCCTCGTCGTCGGCGGCCGCCAGCCCGGCGTCGAGCAGCATCTGGGTCAGTTGCGCCAGTCGTAGCTGATCCCGCCGGTGGTTGCGGCCCACGCGGTACGGGTCGGGGGTGGGCACCCATCCCCACAGGGGGCTGGTCCGGAAGACGGTCGGTTCCCCGGCGAGGTCGCGGCGGGTCTTGGCCGGGTAGCTGACCCGATGGTTGACGACGATGACCGGCAGGTACCCGCCGTCCACCCGCACCAGCAGTTCGGAGTGGCCGCGGCGGCCGGTGGCGCGGTCGGTGGGCAGGGTGGCGTTCCAGATCCACTCGGCACCGGCGGCGCAGGCCGCGAGGGTCGCCTCCGCCCGCTGCGGCGTGGGGCCCGGGTCGATCACCACAAAGGCGCCCGGCTGGTCGGTGTGCATGGAGGCGAGCAGGTCACGGACACGATCACGATGCCGGCCCGCGGCCTCGGTGCGGCGTGCGACATCCGGGGGCTGCGGCCGGTCGCGGACCAGGTCCGGGTGCGCGACGTCGAGTGCAAGGCGGTGTTCGCACCCGGCGAGATCCCGCGGATGCAGCATCGGCACCGCCACTCTGTCCCTCGTTTCCCCGCCCGCTCGGGCGCATCGGTCATCCAACTCCGGTTCGGCCGGGCGTCGCCGACCTCCTCTGCCGAGCCTATGTAATGCTTGACCGTGCGGTGTCTGCTTCACGCCCGCGCGCCGGCCCGGTGCGTCGTGGTATGGGCGGCCACCATCCGGCGTTTTCGCAGCGAAAGGTTGCCCTGATGGGTTTGTTCTCGTCCGACGGTAAGACCCGCGCCCAGCGCAAGGCCGAACGCAAGGCGCTGAAGGCGAAGGCCAAGTACGAGGCGAAGTTCGAGTCCAAGGACCGCCGGAAGGCCGCAAAGGCCGAGCGCAAGGCCGAGCATCGCTTCCGCGAGCAGGAACTCGCGCTCGAACGCAAGAACGGCCGCAAGCTCGCCAAGGTGGAGCGTAAGAACGCCAAGGCGCAGGTCAAGATCGCGCAGGCGGAGGCCAAAACGGTGGCCGCCGAGGCCAAGGCCGCCGCCGACGCCAAACCGTTCAGCCCTGCGAGTGTGCGCCGGTACCTGACCGTCGCGCGGATGGTCGCCCCCATCGTCGCACCGATCGCCTACCGTGCCGCGGTGGCCGGACGCGGGCGGATCGCGGGCCTGCAGGCCGAGCGAGCCGGCGTGGCCCCGGGACTGCTGAGCCAGTACTCCGGCCACGGCGCACCGTTGGCCGCGCGCATCGCCACCACGCGCACCTCACTGCAGAAGGTCGCCGCCCAGGACTCCTCCGCCGACTCGCGGGCCTTCGTCGCCGCGATGACCAAGCGTCTGGACAACCTGTCGATCGCGGTCGACGCCGCGGAGCCGATGTCGGCGGCACAGCGCCGGACCGCGCATCGGGCGATCACCGACGAGCTGAGTGCGATCGACGCCGACATCCTGGCCCGGCTGGGCGTCCGGGCCTGACCCGCACATCCACACCAGAACCGAATCGGACACCGGCCACTAGGATGGTGGCCTACCGCAGCAGACGCAAGGGAGCGATCAAGCCATGAGTGAACCGGATCCGACCACCGCTGCGTCCCCCACCGATTCGACACCCGCCGGCGGGTCGTCGGCCGCGAAGGCCCCCGAGAACAAGAACACCGAGCAGAAGACCGCGGCACAGAAGGCGCCGGCCAAGAAGACACCGGCCAAGAAGGCCCCGGCGAAGAAGGCCGCCGCCTCGACCACTGCGAAGAAGGCGCCGGCCAAGAAGGCGCCGGTGAAGAATGCCGCGGCCAAGAAGCCGGCGACGGCGAAGAAGGCCGCGAACAAGGCCCCGGCCAAGAAGACTACCGCCAAGAGCGCGCCGCCGAAGTCCGTTCCGCCGGTAGGGCTTCCCGCCGACGACGTCCTCGAGCCGACCCTCCCGCTCGACGTACCGCCGCACCCCGCCCCGAAGCCCGCACCCGCCCCGGCCGA
Source organism: Gordonia desulfuricans NBRC 100010 (assembly GCF_001485495.1). GTDB lineage: Bacteria > Actinomycetota > Actinomycetes > Mycobacteriales > Mycobacteriaceae > Gordonia > Gordonia desulfuricans. The sequence goes on from NZ_BCNF01000076.1 coordinate 3,481, forward strand.
GCGGGGCGGGTCTGCCACCTCCGGGCAACCGGCACCCGAAGCCGTTGCGCCGGAATCGGTTCCGGCGCAACCTGTTGCGGCCGAGAAGGTTTCCGATACTCGTACGGAGGTCACCGCCGATCCCCGGCCCGCCGGCCCGGCAGGGCCGACCGCGGATGCAGCGGCCGAGCCGGTCGTGGATGCCACGGCCGAGCCGGTCGTGGACGTGGTGGCCGAATCCGACGCGCAGCGGGCCAGTTTCGCCCAGCTCCGCGCCGGCGCACCGACCGAGCTGCCCTACCCGCTGCCGGTGCCGGCGATCGTCGGGGGCATCCTCGCCGCGCTGCTCGCGGTGCTGGTCATCCTTCGTCGTCGTCGCTGATCGAGGCCACCCTCGCCAGGATCGCCTCGGCAACCACCTCGGGACGGCGCTGCGGAATCCAGTGGTCGACGCCTTCGAGTACACGGAACTCGTAGGGCGCATCGACCATCGCGGCGCAGCCGCGAGCACCGGCGCGAGACAAGAAGATGTCGCGGTCGGCCCACATGTAGGTGGTGGGGACGGTGATCTTGCGGCCGTACAGGGACCGATCACCCAGGCGCATGGCGCGATACCAGTTGAGACCGCCGGTCAGGGCACCGTATTCGACGATGTCGGTGCGCAGTGTCTCGGTGAAACCGGGTGACCCGATCTGCGGTCCCCGCCCCGACGAACCGGTACTGATCAGCCACTCGGGCAGCCGCGGGATCTGGAACAGTCCCATGTACCACGACCGCAGGAGCTGCCCCCGCGGCATCGCGCGCAGGTAGGCACCCGGGTGCGGGACGGCGAGGGCGGTCAGCGTGGCCACCCGATCGGGGTGATCGGCGGCCACCGCCCAGGCCACGGCCGCACCCCAGTCGTGACCGACGAGGTGGACCCGCGGGGCGTCGAGCGCGTCGGCGAGTGCGATCACGTCGGCACCCAGCTCCGACATGCGGTAGTCGCGCACCTGGCCGGGCCGGGCCCGCGGTGAGTACCCGCGCTGGTCGGGGGCGACGGTGCGCAGTCCCGCCTGGTTGAGGATGGGCGTCACCGATTCCCAGCACGACGCCCGCTCCGGGAATCCGTGCAGCAGCACCACCGGGATGGCCGAATCGGCCGGCCCCGAGTCGATGACATCGAAAATGTATCCGCCCCTGCTGAATTCAGTGATCATGACAGGACATCACCCCTCCGCTTCGTCCGTATCACCGACTGTCGGTATCCGTCCGCGCCGACGGAAGGTCGCCGCGGGCGTAGGACGCCGGTGGTGTCCCGACGATACGCGTGAACGCACGGATCAGGTGGGACTGGTCACTGAAGCCGAGCCGCACGGCGGTATCGGCCCAGTCCACCTCCCCACCACGGTTGGCGACGGCGGCGACGTCGAGCACCCGGAATCGCTGGATGACCCATTTCGGGCCGATCCCGACGTAGTCGCCGAACTGACGCTGCAATGTCCGCAGACTCACGCCCGCGATCTCGGCGAGTTGCTCGGCACGGGTGATGGTCGCATCGCCCTCGGCGATGTCGACGAATGCCGCGATCCGGTCGATCATCGGGTCCGCGGTGGGGCCGAGTCCGATCAGCCATTCCGTTGCCCGCCGGGTGAGCTCGGCGTCGTCGGGGTCCGGGTCGAGCAGGTCTGCCGCGATCGGCCGGTCGTCGACGCCGAGCACCTCCTGCAACGGCCGGACAGATCTGCTCAGGGCACTCACCGGGCCGTCGGCGAATCCGCGGAAACCGCCGGCCCGAAAGGCGATTCCGACGACGTGCCCGTCGCCGAGCAGGGTGCGGGCAAAGCTGTTGTCACCCACCCCGTGGACCGACAGCCGGCCGTCCTCGGCGGCCACGTGGATCACCGGTTGCGGGATCACCTGCTGCACATGGGGTTCGCGAACCGACCACCGGACGATCCAGAGGTAGTCCACCCAGTGCGCGAGTGCTTGCGGGGGCGCATGGCGCCCCACCCGCAACGGCAGACGCGTGCCGCCCCCGATGATCGCGCCCTGTCCCCGCCCCTCGGGGGCGTCTGCTGCCACGGGATCCAGTGTCGGGGGCGCTGTCGCGTTTGTCCAAGAATCCTGGCCGGCCCGGCGCGACGATGAGTTCATGACCACCTCATCACGCGCCCGATCCCACACCGCCACAGCCACTTTCCAGGTCTCGTCCTGGACGGAGAACCCGGTCTACACCCGCGACGACCGCACCGTCGAGATCAGCGGGGTGCAGTACCCGGCGCACGGGTTCACCCGCGCCGACGTCGGCTACACCTATTCCGGCGACCTCAGTGGCCGGGGCACCCTGGCCTATCTGATCGCCTACATCGAGGGTGCCGCGGCGCCGACCACCGGCTTCGAGGTCTTCGAGGGATCCATCGACGGCCACGAGGGCACCCTGGTGTTCCGCCACGACGGCACCCACGACGCCGTCGGCGTCCACGAGCGGCTGACCATCGTCGAGGGTCTCGGCACCGGCGGGCTCGAGCGGATGCGCGGCCACGCCGACATCGAGATCGCCGGACACGACGACGGCGGCTACCCGATCACCGTGGAGTACACGATCGAGTAGCCGCCGTCGGGGCTCAGGAGGGTCGTCGGGTCAGATCAGCTTGTAGACGGTTTGCCCTCCGACGGTGGTGGCGGTGAAGTTCTCCGACACCCACTGCGAGATCTCCGAGTTGCCGCCGGGTCCGCCGCCCTGGCCGCCGCCGATGTAGTAACCGATCTGGCCGTCGGCGACCATCTGCTTGAACTCGTCGAGGGTCGGGGCGGGGTCGCCGCTCCAGCCGCCGATGGCCATCACGGCCTTGCCGGTGGCGATCTCGATCCCGGCCGCCGACTGCGATCCGTTGGTCGCGGCCGCCCACTTGGTGTCGGTGGCCTGCAGCAGTGTCACCAGCTCGGTGTTCGACGAGGTGTCTCCGCCCGGGCCGCCCATCCCGCCGCCACGACGCTGGGACTGCGACTGCTGGGTCCCGTTCTGCTGGGTCCCGTTCGGCGCCGTCGAGCCGGACTGGCCGTTCTGGCCGTTCTGGGTCGTACCGTTCTGGGTCGTACCGTTCTGGGTCGTACCGTTCTGGGTCGTCGTACCGTCCTGCGAGGGTCGGGTGCCGCCGCCCGGACCGCCGCCGCCGGGGCCGCCCATTCCGCCACCGGCCATGTCGGTCTGCACCGCGGTCGGGATCGATCCGCCGTGGGCGGTGGCGGCTGTGGCGATCGAGAAGGCCGCGGTTCCGCCGAATCCGGCGAGCGCACCGGCGATCACCGAGGCGACCAGCATCTTCTTCATCCCGAGCAGGCTGCCCGCGATCACGCCGACGATCGCCAGGATCGCCACCGCGCCGATCAGCCAGCGGCACCAGACGGGGCCCCAGTCGTTGCGGTCGAGCAGCACGATCGACCACCAGCCGGCCAGTCCGATCATCGCGCCCAACGCGATCCGGCCGTCCCAGTTGGCGCGACGCCGCCAGGCGAACACCCCACCCATGCCGACCAGTGCGCCGATCGCCGGTGCCAGCGCCACCGTGTAGTACGGGTGGATGGTGCCGCTCATGTAGCTGAAGATCATGCCGGTCACCAGCAGCCAGCCACCGAAGGCGACGATCGCCGCGGACTCGATGCGGTTGACGCCGTTGCGGTAGCCGAACACCGGGAAGCTGCGGATCATCAGGTACACGCCGAAGGCGACGACGAGCAGCGCCACGGGCAGCAGCCAGGAGATCTCGTTGCCCATCTCGGAGCTGAACAGCCGGTTGAGTCCGGTCGAGCCGCCGAACGAACCGCCGGCCTGTCCGCCACCGGCGCCACCGCCGCCGGGGCCCTCACCACCGCTGATCCGGCCGATGCCGTTGTAGCCCAGCACCAGATCCATGAACGAGTTGTCGGTGGAGCCGCCGATGTAGGGGCGTGAGCTCGCCGGGACCAGCATGGTCACCACCACGAACCAGCCCGCCGACACGATCATCGCGACGGCCGCGCCGAGCAGGTGCAGGATGCGACGGACCCAGCCGTTGTTCGCGAACACCAGGTAGGCCAGCGCGAACGCGGGCAGCACCAGCAGTCCCTGCAACATCTTGGTGAGGAAGGCGAAGCCGAGGGCCACGCCGACCAGTGCGAGCCAGCGGCCCGAGTTGGTGCCGACGGCACGCACCAGGCAGTACCCGGCGGCCACCATCAGCAGCACCAGCAGCGCGTCGGGATTGTTGAACCGGAACATCAGGGCGGCGGCCGGGGTGAAGGCGAGTACCGCACCGGCGATCAGGCCGGCCGCGGTCCCCTGCCGCGAATCGGCGAACACGCGACGCATGGTGGCGTAGAGCAAGGCCACCGAGAGCACACCCATGATCGCCTGCGGGGCGAGCACGGCCCACGAGTTCATCCCGAACAGGCGCACCGACAGTCCGGTGACCCACAGCGAGGCCGGGGGCTTGTCGACGGTGATGAAGTTCGACGGGTCCAGCGCCCCGAAGAACCATGCCTTCCAGCTCTCCGAACCGGCCCAGGCGGCCGCCGCGTAGAAGGTGTTGGCGTAGCCGCTGGCCGACAGGTTCCAGAGGTAGAGGACGGCCGTCGACGCGAGCAGCCCGACGAGACCGAACCTCCCCCAGGGCAGTGATCGGCCGGTGCGGCGACGCTCCGGTGGCGCGGTGTGGTCGGATGGCGGCGAGGTGCTCGCCCGGTCCAGTAGTGCGGTCATTCTTCCTCCTGAGCGGATGACTTCGGTGTCCACCGTGCGCCGTCGCTCTCCGGCGCCGCTGGCAGCAAGCTGGGAGAAGTCTGTGAGCGCCGCGGTACATGTGTCGTCGGTCACAGGTAGGGTGTGTCCTACCCCACGAGATTGGATTTTGCGGCGTTCGAGGCGAATTCTGGATACTGCAGGAAATCCCGAACCACGAGGACAACATGGCCACCTCATTCAGCCGGCAGCGGACCGCGCCGTATCGGCCCTGGTCGTCTAATCCCCTCATGCGCCACGGCGACCGCGTCATCGCCTGGATCATGTTCACCATGCTGGTGATCGTGCTGGTCGCAGTACCCCTGTGTGCGTGGGCCGGGATGGGGACCTACCGGATGGTGACCGAGCGTGCCGAGACCGCCGTCCCGGCCACCGCGACGGTGGTCAGCGTCGCCGCAACCGACCCGACGTCGGCCGAGTCCGCGGCATCGGTGGTGTGGCGTCAGGGCGAGACCCAGTACACGGGGATGACCCAGGTTTCGCGTGCCACCCGGACAGGTACGCAGGTACCGGTCTGGACGACTCCGGACGGATCGCGGCTGACCGATCATGCCGGTCCGTTCGAGCGGGTCTTCTGTGGTGTGTGGGTCGGTCTGACCGCCTGGATCGCCGCGGCAGCCGCAGCCCTCGGCATCGCGGTGCTGCTGCGCCGCCGCATCACCCGACAACTCGCCGACGACTGGGACCGCGAGTGGCAGCAGGCGGGTATCGCCCCCCACGGGTGGGCGTCGCACTAGAGAGCCGCACCACCATCGCGGTCGTGCGTCGTCACGATCGGAGGTGGTCGCCTTCCGACGTCGGCCGGCGGAGGTTTCGACACGTCTCGTCGCTCCGCTCCTCACCGGCTCAACCAGCCATCTCCGATGGTCAGCCCGCGTCGAGACCCGACAAGCCACCTCCGATGGTCGAGCCGGGACCGAGCCGCCAAGGCGAGGACCCGTGTCGAGACCCCCGCAACCCGACAACCCCAACCACCCACCCCCGACGCCGACCACCCGCCCCCGTCGATCGCGCAGGACGTTGTCGCGAGAGCGACGGAGCCGGCCCTACCCGCGCCCGACCACCGGCACGAAGGCGTCGGTGGCACGGCCGTGCAGCGTCGGCGAGATCTCGTTGATGAAGTCGAGCACCTGTTCCTTCTCACCGGCCGGGTATGGGGTCGGGACGTAGTCGTTGTAGGACTCGGTCCGTGAGACCCGAGTGGGGATGACCTTGAAGTCGACGCCGCGGACCTGCTCTCCGGACATCCGGAACCGGGTCTGCAGGATGAACGTCCGTTTGTCGGTGGGATTGCTGTTGCCGCCGAACGAGAAGTTGCCGAACGAGTAGGCGATGAGTTTGCCGCGGTAGATCTCCATCGACTGGATCACGTGCGGATGGGTGCCGACGACGAGGTCGGCCCCGGAGTCGATGGCGAGGTGGGCCAGTTCGGTCTGCACGCCGTAGGGCTGGTGTTCGGACTCGATTCCCCAGTGCATGAACGGGATCACCACGTCGGCGCCGTCGGCGCGCAGGGCCTTGATGTCGGACACCAGCTTTCGCCGCATGTCGGCGTCGTCGGTCCAGGCCTGGTAGCCGACGAACCCGAACCTCACGCCTTTCACGGTCGCGAGGTGACGGTAGTCGTAGTCCGATCCCTCACCGGCATAACCGGTTCCGAAGAACGGGACCCCGGCACCGCGAAGTGCGGCGAGGGTGTCGTCGAAGCCGGTCTGTCCGTAGTCGAAGGTGTGGTTGTTGGAGACGGTCACCACGTCGATCCCGCCGGCCGGCAGCGTCGCGGCCAGCGCCGGGCTGCCGTGGAAGTGGTAGACCTCCCCCTCGCCCTTGTACCGCTTGGTGAGCCGATCGGTCAGGGCCACTTCGAAGTTGGCGACGGTGAGGTCGTCGGTGTCGAAGTAGCGGCGGACGTTCTGGAAGAAGAAGTCCGGGCGTCGGCCGTTCTGCGCCCACACCGTCGGCAGGCTCGTCGCGGACGAGAAATTGTCGTCGGTGCCGAGGATGTTGTCACCGGTGAAGCTGACCACCAGGTCCTGGTCCACCGGCGGTGCCGGGATCGGTTCGGACACGGCCACGATCTCGGCGGCGACCCCGCCGGCCGGTACCGCCGACGCCGCGACGAGTGCCCCGCTCACCGCGACCAGGACGGCACCACAGAGCACCGACCGTCGCGACATGCGGGCACCACGACCCGACAACCAACCGAACACCCCTGACATCCAACCGGATCCGGCGGGTTGCGGCCTGTCCTGCGTTCAGGGGAATCCCCGGTTCCCGACGGTGACCCGGGTCACCGTCGGGCCTGTCGTGCGGTCGGGATGCCCTACCGCCCGGGCAGGTACTTCAGCGCCCGCATGGCCAGCGGGGTGACCGCGCGATACACGCCCTGCGGGATGCCGGGGGCCCGGTCGATGCCGAGGAAGCGCTGTTCGGCGATGGTCTGCGATTCGGTGTACTTCAGCAGACCCTCCTCACCGTGCCGGCGGCCGACGCCGGAGATCCCCATGCCGCCCATCGGGGCCGCAGTGGACGCCCACGCCGCCGCATACCCCTCGTCGATGTTGACGGTGCCCGCCCGCAGCTGCTCGGCGATCTGCTGCGCCTGGGCGCTGCTGCCGGCCCACACGCTGGCGTTGAGGCCGTAGGGGGTGTCGTTGGCGAGGGCGATCGCCTCGTCGACGGTGTCCACCGGGTACACCGACACCACCGGCCCGAAGGTCTCGTCGCCGTAGCAGGTCATCTCCTCGGTGACGCCGGTGAGCACGGTCGGCTCGTAGAAGAACGGTCCGAGGTCGGCGCGACGCTTGCCGCCGGCCAGCACGGTGGCGCCCTTGGCGACGGCGTCGGCGACGTGCGCCTCGGCGGTCTCGACCTGTGCAGCCGAGGCCAGCGATCCCATGTCGGCCGAGAAGTCGTATGTCGCATCGAGTTTCATGTTGCGGACGTACTCGGCGAACTTCGCGGTGAACTCGTCGGCGATCGACTTCTCGACATAGAGCCGCTCGATCGAGATGCACAGCTGCCCGGAGTTCGAGTAGCACGCCCGTGCCGCTCCCTCGACCGCCTTGCCGATGTCGGCACCGGCGGTGACGATCATCGGGTTCTTGCCACCGAGTTCGGCGGAGAAACCGATGAGGCGTCGGCCGGCCTGCTCGGCCAGGGTCGCGCCGGTCGCCGACGACCCGGTGAACATCACGTAGTCGGTGGTGGCGACGATGGCCTGGCCGACGACGCTGCCCGGCCCGGGCACCACCGCGAACAGTTCCCGCGGCAGCCCGGCCTCGTACAGCAGCTCGGCGAGCGCCAGCGCACAGTAGGGGGTCTGGCTGTCGGGTTTGATCACCACACCGTTGCCCGCGACGAGCGCGGCCACCGCGTCGGAGACCGCGAGCGTCAGCGGGTAGTTCCACGGGCTGATCACACCGATCACACCCTTGGGCTGGTGCCGCACCCGCACGCTGGTGGCGCCGGGGATGACGCCCTTGACCTTGCGGTCGGCGAGCAGCTTGGGCCCGACGGTGGCGTAGTGCCGTGCGGTCAGCGCGACGTCGAGCACCTCTTCCTGGGCGTATGCCCGCGCCTTGCCGGTCTCGGCCTGCGCGATGTCCATCAGCGCACCGGCGTTGCGGTGGACCAGTTCGGAGAACCGGTCGATCACCGATGCGCGGTCGGCGGCGGTCCGCGCGGCCCACGGCTTCTGGGCCAGGCGCGCACGGGTCACCGCGGTCTCGAGGTCTTCGGCGGTGCCGACCGGGATGGTCGCCATCTCCGCGCCGCTGAACGCCTCCAGGACGGGGCGGGTAGGCCGGTCGGCGGCGTCGTCGATCGCCACCAGGGCACCGAGTCGGGCGAAGTAGTCGGCGGTGGGTCTGGGCATCGCGAGGACTCCTCTGCGGGTTGGGGCGGTCGGGCGTGGAAGGGCTTCGGACGGGAGGTCCGGATCAGGCCGGTGCGATCGGACCGGTCAGATCACACTGCGGCGACGAGGACGATGCCGTCGTCGTCGGAGTAGGCGATGTCGCCGGGGACGAAGGTGATGCCGCCGATCTCCAGGGGCACGTCGCGCTCACCGGCACCGGTCTTGGTGGACTTGCGCGGGTTGGTGCCGAGCGCCTTGACGCCGATCTCCATCCCACCGATGGTCTTGGAGTCGCGGATCGCGCCGTGGGCGATGATGCCGACCCAGCCGTTGGAGCGGCCGAGTTCGGCGATGAGGTCACCGACGAGCGCGGTGTGCACCGATGCGTCGCCGTCGATCACGAGGACACCGCCGGGGTTGGACTCGCCGAGGATCGACTTGAGCAGGGCGTTGTCCTGGAAGCAGCGGACGGTGGTGATCGGTCCGACGAACTCGCGCACGCCGCCGTACTGGGTGAACTGGGTGTCGCAGCTGCGCACATCGGCGCCGATCTCGTCGACGAGGTCCGCGGTCGGGGTGAAGGTGAGTTCGGTCATGCCGCCCAGCATAGGCGGTGCCCCGACTAGGTGTTACGCGGCTCCACACCTACTGGCCCGCAGTCCGGCGGTCGACGGCGACGCAACCCCTTGCGGGCGCGAACTCTCGCACGTCTACCCGGCGACGCCGACCAGCCACCGGACGATCCCGGTCGCCGCCGACGGTTGGGACGGCAGCAGCGCATGCGTGGTCGCGTGGGTCGCCACCGTGACCGCACTGCCCTGCGCGCGATAGCGATCGGCCAGAGCCGCCACGGTGGGCGCCGGTGCGACCGTGTCGAAGGTGCCGGCGTCGAGGCGGATCGGCAGATCCGGCCGAATCCGCAGGCCGGCGACATCGTTGCGGTCGACGAGGTCGATGATCGCGCGTCGGGCCTGTTCACCACGAGAACCGAGGAACCCCGACGGCGCGAGCCCGCCGAACGAATCGGGCCTGATCAGCCCGGAGTAGCACCGCGTCTCGATCTGCGCCAGGAGATGCCGCGCCCGCGGGCTGAGACCACCGTCGACCATGAGCGCCGCGAAGTCCGGGCCGGCGGCCATCCCGCCGCTGATGACCAGCGCGGCGAGCCCGGTCAGCTCCGACACCGCCGGGCCGGCGACGGGGATCTCGGCGAACGGTTCGAAGGCGTCGACGATGCCGCTCGGGGGTGCCACCGCCGACACCCCGCGCAGGTGCAGACCCCGCCACTGCGATTCCGGTGCGCCGGCGGCGAACAGTGCTGCGACCGCGCCCTCGGAATGACCGGCCACCACCACATCACGGCCGATCCGCGGGTCGGCCCGTGCGACGGCCACCGCCGCGTCGATCGCCGAGCGGGCCAGCGAGTGCCCGATCAGGTACGGATGCGGCCCCGGACCGCCCAGCCCCTCGAAATCCGGTCGGACGACGGCGAACCCGCGTGCCAGCAGTCCCGACACGATCTCGTCGCCGGTGGTCATCGCCGCGACGTCCGGGTCACCCGATCGCGCCCCCGAGGGCGCGCACGCGTCCGCGCCACCGGTCGTCTCGTGGTTCCACACCGCCAGGGGCCACCCGCCGGCCGGCGGGACGCCGCGTGGCAGCAACAGGGTCCCGGTCATCTGCGTAGGCGTACCGCGTACCGAGATCGAGGTGTAGCGGATGAAGGTGGTGCTCGACGCCGCGGGCAGGGCCACCACCCGGTTGTGCACGGGATGCGATGCGACGACCCTCGGATCGGAAGTCCCTGCGCCCGGGACACCGTCGGCGGCCGCCACCCCGGCAGCCGTGGTGAGCGCCACCGCCAGCAACACGGCCAGCGCGGCACTCATCGCCGGAATGTGCTTCGCACGCAAGGTCGAGCCGATCCTCACCATCGCAGGTGATGTTCCCATCACCGCCACGGTCATGCCACCGGACGAGGCCCTGCCGCCCCGATTCCCCCCGTTCGGGCGACAGTCCGGACCGGCCGGTCACCCCTCGTCGGGCTTGACCAGCGGGAACGGCAGCGATTCGCGGATCGACTGCCCGGTGATCAGCATGACCACGCGGTCGACGCCCACGCCGAGCCCGCCGGTCGGCGGCATCGCGTACTCGAGGGCCTGCAGGAAGTCCTCGTCGAGTTCCATCGCCTCCGGGTCGCCGTCGGCGGCCAGGATCGACTGCTCGGTGAGCCGGGCCCGCTGTTCCACCGGGTCGGTCAGCTCGGTGTAGGCGGTACCGAGCTCGACCCCCCACGCCACCAGGTCCCAGCGCTCGGCCACCCCGGCACGGCTGCGGTGTGCGCGGGTCAGCGGCGAGGTGGAGGTGGGGAAGTCGGTGTAGAACGTCGGGAACGTGGTGCGGTCCTCGCCGAGGTGCTCGTAGAGTTCGAGCACCAGCGCACCGGCATCCCAGTCGGGGCGGTGGGCGATCTCGAGACGATCGCAGATCCGGCGCAGGTCGTCGGCCCCGGTCTCCGGGGTGATCTCCTCCCCCGCCCCCTCCGAGACCACCTCGTGGACGGTTCGTACCGGCCACTCACCGGAGATGTCGATGCGTTCGGGATTGCCGTCGGCGTCGGGGCGGATGATCACCGGCTCGCCGTGCGCGGCGGTCGCCGCGAACTGGATCATCTCCCGGGTCAGATCCAGCATCTTGAGGTAATCGCTGTGCGCCGCATAGGCTTCCAGGCTCGTGAACTCGGGGTTGTGACTGAAGTCCACCCCCTCGTTGCGGAAGTTGCGGCCGAGCTCGAAGACCCGTTCCACACCACCCACACACAGCCGCTTGAGATACAGCTCGGGCGCGATCCGCAGATACAGGTCCAGATCGTAGGCGTCGATGTGCGTGCGGAACGGGGTGGCGTTGGCACCGCCGTGAATCCGTTGCAGGATGGGCGTTTCCACCTCGAGGTAGTCACGCGCGGCGAGGAAATCGCGCAGCGCCTTGACCACCACACTGCGGGTCTGCAGCAGCCGGCGACTCTCCGGGTTGATCGCGAGATCCACATACCGTTGACGCACACGGGATTCCGGATCGGTCAGACCCGCCCACTTGTCCGGCAACGGCCGCAGGCATTTGCCGTTGATCCGCCACGCGTCGATCAGCACCGACAACTCACCCGACCGGCTGGCGCCGACCACGCCGCGCGCCTGGATCAGGTCACCGAGGTCGACGTCGCAACCGAAGTCGGGGGTGCCGGGGATGATCGCCGACTCCTCGACGAGCAGCTGCACCTGCCCCGACCAGTCGTGCAGGTCGGCGAAGACCACCTTGCCGAAGTCACGAATCCGGGTCACCCGCCCGGCGATGGTCACCTGCGTCCCGGCCGGCGCGGCGACGGCCTGCGCGACGGTGTGGCTGGGGGCGTCGCCCGGCGGATAGGGATCGAATCCCTCCTCGATCAGCCGCTCCAGCTTGGTCATCCGGACCCGCACCTGCTCGGGGCGGCGCACCTCGCCCACCTCGGCGTCGGCCTCCTCGCGCAGCGTCGCGATCAGGGCGTCGACGTCGACGGCGGCCGGGACCGACGGTGTCCCGTCACCGCGCTGCCGGGTACGGCCGAACGACGGCAGCCGGATGAACCCCTCGGTGACCACCGAGGCGATCCCGGCGCGGGGCAGCATCCGTGCGTCCTCGAAGCACAGGAACCGGGGTTGCCAGTCCGGCAGGTACTTGGCATTCGACTTGTACAGCGACTCCATCTGGAAGAAGCGGGACCCGAACACGAGTGCCGAGTAGGTCGCACGCATCACCGGTCCGGCACCGATCTGCCCGCCCTGCTCGAAGAACGCACGGAAGGTGGCGAAGTTCAGCGAGACGTCGGCGATGCCGAATCGGTCGGCGTCCCGGCACAACTCGCTGACCATCGTCTCCACCACGCCGTTGGGGCCGGTGCGGTCGCGCCGCATCAGATCCAGCGAGACGCCCCGACGACCCCACGGCACGAACGACAGCATGCCGATCACCCGCTCGTCGCCGTCGGAACCGGGTTCGATCGCCTCGACCAGCAGGCAGTCGCCGTCGGCGGGGTCGCCGAGCCGGGACAGCGCCATCGCGAAGCCCCGTTCCTCGTCGGTGTCGCGCCACGCCTCGGCCCGCTCGACGGCGGCCGCCATCTCCTCCGCCGACAACTCGCCGTGCCGGCGGATCCGCACGGTGACCCCGGCACGGCGGGTGCGGGTGACCGCCTGACGGACACCCTTCATCGCGGCGCCGCGCAGGCTGTACTCGGCGGTGTGCAGGATCGCCTCGTCACCGATGTTGAGGGTGCCGAATCCGGCCGCGTCGTAGGCCTCGGCACCCCGTTCGCTCGCACCCATCGCCGCCGGATGCCAGCCGTAGCGTTCACATTGGGTGAGGAACTCGGCGATCGCACCCGGCCACGAGTCGCGGTCGCCGATCGGGTCGCCACCGGCCAGGCACACACCGAGTTCGACGCGGTAGGTGATGGCCGCCCGGCCGTCCGGTGCGAACACCACCGCCTTGTCGCGACGGGTGGAGAAGTAGGCCAGCGAATCGTGCTCACCGAACCGGGTGATCAGCGCACGGATCAGTCGCTCGTCGGCGTCGGTCATCAGGGACTTGAGCCGCTGCGACCGGAACAGCACCATCGCCGCGGCGATCAGGGCGATCGCCCCGAACAGGCCGAGTAGCCCGTTGATGAACGCCGGTGCGTGATGGCCGTCGAAGGTGCGCTGGTCGATGGTCGCGAAGGCCACCACCCGGTTGAACGCGTAGGTGAGTTTCTCGCCGGGGACCAGGGAGCCGGGGACGGCCCAGACCAGCGCCCAGCCGACCAGGGTGGCCACGCCCAGTCCGGCGATCAGCACCACGACGGCGCGCAGCAGCGCCCCGCGGCGCACCCGGGTGTAGAACTGCCGGTAGGTGGCGATCAGGAACACCAGGACCACCACGTCGACGCCGAGGCCGATCCAGATGTTGACGCGTTCGCTCTCGGAGATCGCGAAGTCCTGGCTCACCGGCGGCAGCAACAGCAATGCATTGCCGATCATGAACAGCACCAAGTAGATCACGCAGATCCACCAGGCGATGCGTTTGCGGGAGGCGAGCGCGATCGCGACCAGTGCCAGCACGTACGCCCACGCGAAGCTGGTGTCGGGCATGGAGATCAGATAGCTGTCGATGTAGTCGCGGGGGTGATGGATCCAGTGCCGGAAGAACGGGAAGATGCTCGACAGCAGCGCGATGGTCGCGAGGACACCGAGGACGGTGCCGGCGATACGGGGTGCGCGATGCCCGAATCCTCGTGGATGCCGGATGCTCTCGAGGAGATCCGCGGACCGACGATCTGCCGGGGTACGCGTGGGTGGGGTGATGACCGCCATGACGGACAACCGTAGTCGGCGCCCGGGCTCGCGGCAGCCATCTGTGTTCGGCAGGATGGCATTCGTGTTCGACGTGGAGATCAGAGATCAGGGCATCCGGCTGGGCCAGTTCTTGAAGCTGTCCAGCCTCATCGAATCCGGTGCGGAGGCCAAGGAGGTGATCGCCGACGGTCTGGTGTCGGTGAACGGCGAGGTGGAGACCCGCCGGGGGCGGCAACTCGAGGTCGGTGATGTGGTGGAGTTCGCCGGCCAGTCCGCCCGGGTCACCCGCGGCTGACCCCCGACGGCCTTCGATGACTTCGGCCGGAGATCCCTCCGGCCGGAGATCCCTCCGGCCGGCGCAAGAGGTTCAGCGCGGGAGGGTCAGCGCGGGAGGCGTTCGAGCTCGGCGGCGGTCACCAGTCGTTCGGCCTCGGCCGGGAACATCTGCGACCGGGTGCGGCGCCGGCCGATGATCGAGCCCAACATGGACGGCCGCCGCAGGCCGTTGGCGGTCTTCGGATGGGGGAAAGTCGTGGTCAACTTCATCACGGAACATCCCTGAATTCGAGATAGCGGATCTATCGTTTCAATTACTGTAGCGGACCTTCTCGGCGCCGCCGACTTACCCGTTCCATCGATCATCGCACCACGTTCGTTACCCTTCCGGGAGCGACGCGCGTCACACTTCATCCCCTCAGAGGACGTTCCGGCGCCGAATCCGCAGCGTCCGGGACCCCTGCCGTCAGGCCAGACCGGCGAGGTAGTCGTGCGCCCACTGCACCGCGGTCACTCCCGGCTTCACCTCGAACCGGGTGTAGTCACCGTGCGAGCCGGACTGGATGAACCGGTTGAAGGCGATGATCTGCTGCCGTGCGCGCGCATTCGACAGTTCCTCGACGATCCGTCCCGGCCCGCCACCGGTGAGCATCTCCGCCACGATCGCACCGGCCTCGGCCTGATACTGGGCCATCTGGCTCGGCGTCGGATCGCTCGTCTCGGCGAGATAGCCGACGATGCGCGTCAGGTAGTAGTCGCGCGGGGTGTTGCAGTACAGATCGGTCGGAATGCAGATCGTGCGGGTCCTGGCGGTCAGCCAGCCCATACCGTTCACCCGGGGACCACCGCTGCCCTGCCCGGTCAGCGGCGGACCGACCAGCGGGTCCTTCGACGACCGGCGCGGATCGGCGAGCAGCACCACACCGGCGACCTGTCCGGGCCTGATCCGTTCCCGGCCGGTGCCGATCTCACTGGCCACGTCACCGGCGGCGTCGGCGCCCTGGCTGTACCCGGTCAGTGCGATCTTGGTGCCCGGGCATCGTCGGAGCATGGTGGTGGCCAGTCCCTTGACGTTGTCGACGGCCTGCGCCTTGGACTTGCCGTAGATCGCCGACTCCCACGGGAAGGCGGTGGCGTCGTAGCCGACGTAGGTGACCTTGGTCTCCGGACCCAGGCCGGAGGTGACCGGACCGAGCAATCCGGGGCCGTCGTTCGACCAGGTGCCGGGCACGGCCAGCACATACAGCTTCGGACAGTCCGCCGCTGCGGCATGACCTGCGGAGAGCACCGCGCCGACGATCCCGATGATGACGGCCATCGCCGCCACGAACAACCTGCGCACAGCATCCTCCAGCACAATCCCCGACGTGGTACCCAGCAGAGTCTAGGACCGCCCGGGCGGTTCGCAACCGATCCGACGGATGAACATTCGGCGCACGCCCGGATCGCCGGAATCGGCGCTGTGCGAAGGCAGATCGGGACCGGCCGGCCGACGAGAGCAGGGAGCCACCCGCCCGCGAACGGGTGGGTGGCTCCCTGTCGGAGTTGTCCGGGAGATCAGCGCTGGGCGACCTGCGTCGGCACGATCGGGGACGGCAGATCGGTCGAACCGGCCAGGAACGCATCGGCGGCCGCGGCGGCCGAACGGCCCTCGGCGATCGCCCACACGATCAGCGACTGTCCGCGGCCGGCGTCACCGGCGACGAACACACCCGGCACCGACGACGCGAAGTCGTCGTTGCGCTTGATGTTGCCGCGGGCGTCGTACTCCACGCCCAGCTTGTCGAGGAGGTCGCCGCGCTCCGGGCCGACGAAGCCCATCGCGAGCAGCACCAGATCGGCCTCGAGCTCGAAGTCGCTGCCCTCCACCTTCTCGAAGCGACCGTCACGCATGACCACCTCGTAGGCCTTGAGTGCGGTGACCTTGCCGTCTGTACCGACGAACTCCTCGGTGTTGACCGAGAAGACGCGGTGGCCGCCCTCCTCGTGAGCCGAGGACACCCGGTACATCAGCGGGTAGGTCGGCCACGGGGTGGAGTCCGCGCGGTGGTTCGGCGGCTTCGGCATGATCTCGAACTGGTGGACGATCTCGGCGCCCTGACGCAGCGAGGTACCCAGGCAGTCGGCGCCGGTGTCGCCGCCACCGATGATCACGACCTTCTTGCCGGTGGCGGTGATCTGTCCCTCGACGGTGTCGCCGAGCTGCACCTTGGTGGCCTGCGGGAGGAACTCCATGGCCTGGTGGATGCCGTCGAGCTCGCGGCCCGGGATCGGCAGGTCACGGCCGATGGTCGACCCGACCGCCAGGATCACGGCGTCGAAGTCGCCGCGCAGCTGCTCGACGGTGACGTCGACACCCACGTTGACCCCGGCACGGAAGACGGTGCCCTCGGCCTCCATCTGCTCCAGACGGCGGTCGATGTGGCGCTTCTCCATCTTGAACTCGGGGATGCCGTAGCGGAGCAGTCCACCGATGCGGTCGGCCCGCTCGAAGACGGTCACCGCATGTCCGGCGCGGGTGAGCTGCTGGGCGGCGGCCAGACCGGCCGGGCCGGAACCGACCACGGCGACGGTCTTGCCGGTGCTCTGGCTCGCCGGCACGGGCTGGACCAGACCCTCGTCCCAGGCGTTGTCGATGAGCTCCACCTCGACCTGCTTGATGGTCACCGCGGGCTGGTTGATGCCCAGCACACACGACGCCTCACACGGGGCCGGGCACAGCCGGCCGGTGAACTCGGGGAAGTTGTTGGTGGCGTGCAGACGCTCGATACCGTCCTCCCACCGCCCCTTGTACACCAGGTCGTTCCACTCGGGGATCAGGTTGCCCAGCGGGCATCCGTTGTGGCAGAACGGGATACCGCAGTCCATGCAACGGCTGGCCTGGGTTGCCAACTCGCCCTTGTCGAAGTCGGTGTAGACCTCTTTCCAGTCGAGCAGACGCAGGTCCACCGGACGGCGGTCGGGCAGCTCCCGCTCGGGGTGCTTCAGGAATCCTCTGGGGTCAGCCACGTGCGGCCTCCATGATCGCTTCGTTCACGTCTCGTCCCTCACGCTCGGCCGCTGCGGCCGCCGCGAGAACCCGCTTGTAGTCGCGGGGCATCACCTTGGCGAACTGCTTCTGCGCAGTGGCCCAATCGGCGAGCAGCCCGACGGCGACCGGTGACTTGGTCTCCGCGTGGTGCGTGCTGATGGCACTGTGCAGGAACTCGATGTCGTCGGCGTCGAGTTCTTCGAGGTCGACGAGTTCGGTGTTCAGGTTGTCGGCGAAGTTCTGTGCCGGGTCGTGGATGAAGGCGATACCGCCCGACATCCCGGCCGCGAAGTTGCGTCCGGTGGCACCGAGCACCACCACGCGACCTCCGGTCATGTACTCGCACGCATGGTCGCCGACGCCCTCGACGACGGCGGTGGCACCCGAGTTGCGCACGCAGAAACGCTCGCCGACCACACCGCGCAGGTAGATCTCGCCGGCGGTGGCGCCGAACCCGATCACGTTGCCCGCGATGATGTTGTCCTCGGCCACGAAGCCCTCCGGCGCGTTGTCGGCGGGGCGGACCACGATCCGGCCACCCGACAGACCCTTGCCGACGAAGTCGTTGGCGTCACCGGCCAGACGCAGGGTGATGCCCTTGGGGACGAACGCACCGAAGCTGTTGCCGGCCGAGCCGGTGAAGTCGATGTTGATCGTGCCCGCGGGAAGCCCGTGTGCGCCATAGGCCTTGGTCACCTCATGGCCGAGCATGGTGCCCACCGTGCGGTTGACGTTGGTGATCGTCGACGTGAACGACACCGCGGTGCCGTGGTCGATCGCCTCACGGCTCTGCGCGATGAGCTGCTGGTCGAGTGCCTTGTCCAGGGCGTGGTCCTGGGAGCCGGAGCAGTACAGGTCCTGGTTCATGAACGGCGACTCGGCGACGGCGAGCACCGACGACAGGTCGAGCTTGCCGGCCTTGGCCGAACCCCAGTGTGCGAGCGCCTTGCCGGTGTCGAGTGCCTCGACGTGGCCGACGGCCTCCTGCAGGGTGCGGAACCCGAGGCGGGCCAGCAGTTCCCGGACCTCTTCGGCGATGAACAGGAAGAAGTTCTCGACGAATTCCGGCTTGCCGGTGAACCGCTCACGCAGCAGCGGGTTCTGGGTGGCCACACCCACCGGGCAGGTGTCGAGGTGGCAGACACGCATCATGATGCAGCCCGACACCACCAGCGGCGCGGTGGCGAAACCGAACTCCTCGGCGCCGAGCAGTGCCGCGACGACGACGTCGCGGCCGGTCTTGAGCTGACCGTCGACCTGCACCGAGATCCGGTCACGAAGACCGTTGAGCAGCAGCGTCTGCTGGGTCTCGGCCAGACCGATCTCCCACGGCGCACCCGCATGCTTGAGCGAGGTGAGCGGGGAGGCACCGGTGCCGCCGTCGTGCCCGGAGATCAGCACCACGTCGGCGTGTGCCTTGGAGACACCCGCGGCGACGGTGCCCACACCGACCTCGCTGACCAGCTTCACGTGCACCCGCGCCTGCGGATTCGCGTTCTTCAGGTCGTGGATCAGCTGTGCGAGATCCTCGATCGAGTAGATGTCGTGGTGCGGCGGCGGCGAGATCAGGCCGACGCCCGGCGTCGAACCACGGACCTCGGCGACCCACGGGTACACCTTGTGCGGCGGCAGCTGGCCACCCTCACCCGGCTTGGCACCCTGCGCCATCTTGATCTGGATGTCGGTGCAGTTGGTCAGGTAGTGCGAGGTCACACCGAAGCGGCCGGAGGCGACCTGCTTGATCGCGCTGCGGCGCCAGTCGCCGTTCTCGTCGTGATGGAAACGGCGCGGATCCTCGCCGCCCTCACCGGAGTTCGACCGGCCGCCGAGACGGTTCATGGCGATCGCCAGGGTCTCGTGGGCCTCGGCCGAGATCGAGCCGTAGCTCATCGCGCCGGTGGAGAAGCGCTTGACGATGTCGCGCGCCGACTCGACCTTGTCGATCGGGATCGGGTCGCGGTCACCGAAGTTGAAGTCGAACAGACCGCGCAGCGTCGCGAGCGTGCGCGACTGGTCGTCGACCATCTTGGTGTATTCCTTGAACACCTTGTACTGGCCGGTGCGGGTGGAGTGCTGCAGCTTGAACACCGTGTCCGGGTTGAACAGGTGGTACTCACCCTCACGGCGCCACTGGTATTCGCCGCCGACCGGCAGTTCGCGGTAGGCCCGCTCGCTGGGCCGGTCGGTGAACGCCAGCGAGTGGCGGGCGGCGACGTCGGTGGCGATCTCGTCGAGACCGATACCGCCGAGCTGGCTGCGCAGACCGGTGAAGAACTCGTCGACGGTGTCCTGGCCGATGCCGATCACCTGGAACAGCTGCGCACCGGTGTAGGAGGCGAGGGTGGAGATACCCATCTTGCTCATCACCTTGAGCACACCCTTGCCGGCGGCCTTGATGTAGTTCTTGCGGGCGGTCTCGAAGTCGATGTCCCCGAGCACCCCGCGCTCCACCATGTCCTCGATGGACTCGAAGGCCATGTACGGGTTGACCGCTGCCGCACCGAAACCGACGAGCGTGGCGACGTGGTGCACCTCGCGGCAGTCACCGGACTCGACGATCAGGCCGACGCGGGTGCGCTGACGCTCGCGCACCAGGTGGTGGTGCACGGCGGCGGTCAGCAGCAGCGACGGGATCGGCGCGAGGGTCTCGTCGGACTCGCGGTCGCTGAGCACGATCAGGTTCACACCGTCGGCGATCGCGGCAGACACCTTGGCGCGCACCGCATCCAGCGCCGCACGCAGGCCCGCGCCACCCTCGGCCACCGGGTAGAGACCGTGGATGTGGGTACTGCGGAAGTCCGGCAGGTTCTCGTCCTCGTCGATGCGCACCAGCTTGGCGAGCATGTCGTTGTCGAGAACCGGTGAGGGCAGCGCGATCTGGCGGCAGGAGCCGGCAGTGGGGTTCAGCAGGTCGGCCTCGGCACCGATGGTGCCGCCGATGCTGGTGACCACCTCTTCACGGATGGCATCCAGCGGCGGGTTGGTGACCTGGGCGAACAACTGCTGGAAGTAGTCGAACAGCATCCGCGGACGCGCGGACAGCACGGCGATCGGGGTGTCGGTGCCCATCGAACCGATGGCCTCGGCGCCGGTCTTCGCCATCGGCGCGACCAGCAGGTTCAGCTCCTCGTTGGTGTAACCGAACACCAACTGCCGCAACGTCACCCGATCATGGGGCATATGCGTGTGGGGCAGCGCCTTGACCTTGTCGATGTGCACCAGCCCGGCCTCGAGCCACTCCTCGTAGGGATGCTCGGCGGCCAGCTCGTCCTTGATCTCCTCGTCGTCGACGATGCGACCGGCGGCGGTGTCGACCAGGAACATGCGGCCCGGCTGCAGGCGCATCTTCTGCACCACGTCGGCGTGGTCGATGTCGAGGACACCGACCTCCGAGGCCATCACGACCAGTCCGTCCTTGGTGACCCAGACGCGACTGGGACGCAGGCCGTTGCGGTCGAGCACGGCACCGACGACGGTGCCGTCGGTGAAGCACACCGACGCCGGGCCGTCCCACGGCTCCATCAGCGTCGAGTGGTACTCGTAGAACGCCTTGTGCGACGGCTTCATCGCCTCGTGCCGCTCCCAGGCCTCCGGGATCATCATCAGCACCGCGTGCGGCAGGCTGCGACCACCGAGGTGCAGCATCTCGAGCACCTCGTCGAACCGCGCGGTGTCGGAGGCACCCGGGGTGCAGGTCGGGAAGATCTTCTCCGCGGCGTCGGTGCCGAACACCGAGGTGTCGATCAGCGCCTCGCGGGCCCGCATCCAGTTCTCGTTGCCGGTCACGGTGTTGATCTCACCGTTGTGGGCCACCCGGCGGAACGGGTGTGCCAGCGGCCACGACGGGAAGGTGTTGGTGGAGAAACGCGAGTGCACCAGGCCCAGCGAGCTCTCGACCCGCGAATCCTGCAGGTCGAGGTAGAACTCGCGCAGCTGCGGGGTGGTCAGCATGCCCTTGTAGACGAAGGTCTTGCCGGACAGGCTCGGGAAGTACACGGTCTCGCGACCCGGGCCGTCGGCGCCGGCGCCCTTGAGGCCGAGTTCGTGCTGGACGCGCTTGCGCACGACGAACGCCTTGCGCTCGAGTTCCATGCCGTCGGGGTCGACGACGTCGTCGCCCAGCGCCAGGAACAGCTGGCGGAAGGTCGGCATGGCGTCGCGGGCGAGCGCACCGAGTCCGTTCTCGTTGACCGGCACCTCGCGCCAGCCCAGCATCGTCAGCCCCTCGGAGTCGACGATCTTCTCGACCCCGGCAGCCGCGTCGGCGGCGTCCTCGGAGCCCTGCGGCAGGAATGCGATACCGGTGGCGTAGCGGCCCTCGGCGGGCAGCTCGAAGTCGACGACCTCACGCAGGAACCGGTCCGGGACCTGGATCATGATGCCTGCACCGTCGCCGGTGTTCGGCTCGGCACCGGCGGCACCACGGTGTTCCAGGTTCACCAGTGCGGTGATGGCCTTGTCGACGATGTCGCGGCTGCGTCGACCATGCATGTCGACGACGAATGCCACACCACACGAGTCGTGCTCGTTGATGGGGTCGTAGAGACCCACTGGCCCGGGGGCATACTTCATGTTCGCCTCACTTCGTGCGCGACACTGCGCACAGATTCACCCGATATGCGTCTTCGCGGTACGCGTCACCGGCGACCGGCAGTTCGGAGTCCCCGATATGGGCTGACCTGGTCCTCCGACGGTCACACGATGGCGTCCGGATGGTCAGCGCCGTTGCTGACTGGTGGGCCGGACATCATCGGCCGGACATGACACCACCCTGCTTGCTAAGCATTGTCGTCCATTTTCTCACGGCGGGTACCCACTATCGAAATCCGGCTACCACATCGATATGAATTCCGCAGCTCAACACCTGCCCGGGGGCATGCCGGAACCCCTGTTCGGACCGCCAGAGCGCATGCACCGCATCACAACCGGTACCTGTCCGTCACCCAATTGCCCTCCGGCGCGTCCGCCCAGGTCCTAGGGTCGGGTTGTGAGCACGCCGGCATGGGACATATCCGAGCTTCCGGACAGGGCCGGCGAGGCCCCGACCTGGGGGCCGCACCCCGCCGGGACCCGTGGTTCACGCCGGGCCCGTGCCCTCAACGGATACCTCGGTCGGGTCAGCCGCCCGATGATGGCGGCGACCCGGTTCAATCCCCCGCCGGTCGCCGAACGCATGCTGCGGGCCACCCGTCCCGGCGTCAACCGCACGCTGGTGGCGCTGAGTCCGGTGCCGGCCGGGACCACCGTCCGTCCCGTGGTGGCCCGCCACCGGCGCGGTCTGGTCCGCGGCGAGTGGGTCGGTGCCACCGGTCACCACGGCCACCATCTGACCCTGCGGGACGCCGGGACCGTCCTCTACTACCTGCACGGCAGCGGCTATGTGGTCTGCTCACCCCGCACCCATCGCGGGCTGGTCGCGCGGCTCGCGCACCGGTCCGGCGCGCTCGCGTTCAGCCTCGACTACCGGCTCGGCCCGCAGTACCGATGGCCGGCCGCCGGCGACGACGCCATCCGCGGTTATCACTGGCTGCTGGCGCAGGGCATCGATGCCGACCGGATCGTGGTCGCCGGGGATTCGGCGGGCGGCCACCTCGCGCTCGACCTGCTCGCCGACAACCAGCAGACCGGCACCCCACAACCCGGCGGGATGGTGTTGTTCTCCCCGCTCTACGACCCGTCCTTCGATCTCGCCGTGGCGCACCAGCGGGCAGGAATTCGTGATCCCCTGATCGATGCCGTTGCCGCCCAACGAATCCTGAGGTTCTACACCGGAACCGCCGATCCGGACGAGCCGCGGATGCGGATCGCACTCGAGGCGGCAGACGACCTGCCCCGCACCCTGATCCAGTACGGCGGCCTCGAGGTGATGGGCCTGGACGCGATCACCTACCACCGCGCGCTGCTGGCCGCCGGCGCCGACACCACCCTGCAGCGCTGGCCAGACCAGGGCCACGTCTTCCAGATGTTCCCGCGGCTCACCCCCGAATCGGGCCACGCCGTCACCGCCGCCGCACATTTCATCGATACGGTGGGTTCCCCCGCCACCCTGCCCAGCAGTCCTGACAACAAGAAAGAGGCCTTCCATGTCCGATCTCGACGACCTCATGTCACGCCTACCGATCGGTGACATCGCCGGCCGGCTCGGCGTCGACGAGGCCACGGCACAGTCCGCTGTGGCACAGACACTTCCCGCGCTGCTCGGCGGGATGGCACATCAGGCCGACCAGGCCGGTGGTGCGGAGGGTCTGGCGAACGCGCTGGCCGGACATCAGAACGATCTGGCACAGGGCCAGATCGATCTCGGTGCGGTCGACACCGGCGACGGCCAGAAGATCGTCTCGCACGTCTTCGGCGGCGAGACCGAGAACGTCGCGACGGCACTGAGCGGACAGGTCCCGGCGGCGGCGGTCGACTCGGGCCTGATCCAGAAGCTGTTGCCGATACTCGCACCGATCGTGATGAGCTACCTGGCGGGCAAGGTCATGAAGGGCTCCGGAACCGGCGGCGGCACCGGCGATCTCGGTTCCATCCTGGGCAATGTCCTGGGTGGTGCCGGCGGCGGCGGTCTCGGTTCGATCCTCGGCAACGTCCTCGGCGGCTCCGGCGGAGGGAAGAGCGGCGGAGGCCTCGGCGATCTGCTCGGCGGCATCCTGGGCGGGAAGAAATAGCCTCCCGCCCTGACCGAACTTCTTTGGGTTGTGAAACGTATGGTCGTCGTGCCACTTGGCGGTCGAGCCCGAACCGAACAGTTCACAACCCCAAGAAGTCGTCCTACCTGGTGGCCGAGCCCGAACCGAATAGTTCACAACCCCAAGAAGTCGTCCTACTTGGTGGCCGAGTCAGAAACGATCAATTCACAACCAAATACATTGTCCCGCTTGGTGGTTGAGCCGGGACCGAGCCCCTGGGCGAGGACCCGTGTCGAAACCTGGTGACCGACGATGTCGGCGACCACGCACTGCCGAACTCCTCGTCGACTCAACTCGACCACCCACCACCACCGGATGGTTGAGCAGGACGTCCTCGCGCAGCGAGGCCGACCGGCCGTCGAAGCCTCCGCAGCACACGTCGATACGCGACCCCTACCGGTGGCATGCGTTGGGAGAACACGGCGGTGCCGGTCGAGGTCGACGGTGTCGTCAGGCGAGCGTCGAGCCCCGCTCCGATCCAGATCCTTGGCGGTCGGGGGCCGACGCGAGCCGGCGGTCCAGTGGCACCGTCCATTCCGTCTCGATCTGCTCGTCGAGGGCCTGGATGCGTTCGACGATCGGCGGTTGCTGGTCGTACGAGCACTGTTCGAGCAGGGTGCCGTAGAGGGCACGCAGGCGTCGTTGCACCTGCGCCTGGTTCCGGCTGTGGCGCCGTATCTCGTCGGTGCCGATCGCCACGTAGTCACCCCAGGTGCGCCGATATCCGTCGACCAGTGTGGCCTGCCTGCCCACCACATCTGCGCGTACCCGCGGGGCGAGCATCAGCAACAGGTCCTCGGTGTGGTCGAGTGCCAGCACCACACTGCTCGGGTCGTTGCCCGCACTCGAGATCGCCTTGAGCGCGATGTCGGAGATCGACTGCAAGGCCGCCGACGGGCTCACCGACGGCTGATGGGTGTCCCCGAAGAACAAGCAGCGCAACACCTTGGGGATGGCCACGCGATCCTGTCCGGGCCCGGTCACCGCGATCACCCCCACGTGGTGCGGGACGTAGTCGCCGACGGCGACCAGCAGCTCGAAACGCACGTCCCAGCGGACGGCGAGCGCCTGGAGTCGGGGGATGTTCACCGCCAGCAACACACGGCCGCGACTCGCCGTCTCCCGCAGCGGGATCACGGTGCGCGGCTGCTCGTCGGACTCGTCGTGCTCGTCGGGTGACTCGGCCGACTCCTCGAGCGGCGATGCGGTCGGGACGTCGTGCACATCCGGGTACTCGCGGCGTATCGCTCCCCGGCCGTCGGCGGCGATCCACCGCAGAAGCTGTGCCGAGTTGAGCACCGTCCCCACCTTGGCGACAAGTGCGAGGAACAGGAAGGCCGAGACGACGGTGAGGACGGCGGCGATCGCCGTCGAGATACCCGGCGTGGCGTCCTCCGGTTCCGACAACGCGAGATCCATCGCCACCATGACGCTGAACACGAAGGTGGCGAGGAAGAATCCGATCGACCATCGCATCGTGGGTTCCCGTTGCAGCCGGGGGATCACGCGTACCGAGATCTGCGATGCGCCGAACTGCATGGCGAGGGTGACGGCGGTGAACACCAGGCCGGTGAGGGTGGCCATCGCGCCGGCGATCACACCCAGAACCGTGGCGAGGGTGCCGGAATCGACATCCAGACCGACGGATTCGTCGAGGGTGATGCACAGGATCGCGGTGATGATCGCGAGGACGATCAAGACGGCGGGCAGTCGCCAGGTGGGCGCCACATGCAATGCCCGCCGGGTACGCCGCCACCGGATCGCGGTGGCGATCGCATTGGGTGCCACGGCCTTCGGTGCCGTCGTATCGGAGGCCGGCAACTGTGGGGGGAGGGCGGGCGGCTTGTCGGGGACACCGAACCGTCCGGCAAGAGTCTCCTGCACGACGATCTTCCAGCGGATCAGCGGTACGCGGTACCGGACCTCACGGGCGACGGCCTTCTCGTACTTGGCCTCTCGCGATCCGTAGAACCACCGCGACCATGGTGATGCCGGACGGGCCACCCGAATCGCGCCGAACAGCAGCAGGAACGGTAGGAACATCCCGACCAGCCCGGTCCAGAGCTTGCCCTTCGCGAGGGTGATCACCGCGAGCAGCACGTTGACCGCCACCCCGATCACCACGCCGATTCGCTCGGACGGATCCGCAGTGTGTTGCCAGTCCCCCACCGCAGCCGAGATGTCCAGCGGCCGCAGCCCCACCAGGAACAGGCCACCGATCGCGATCGCCACGAACACCGCGTCCACCGACGAGCGCCCCTCCTCCTCCCAGTACACGTCGCGCAGATGCAGGATGAGGGCGAACTCGTCGAGTACCAGGGCGCAGCCGATCCCGAAGATCGACGCGAGGACCGCATCGGCGATCGGGGCGTCGTAGCGGGCGACGGCGATCAGCCCGAACCCCGACAACGCCATCATGATCACGCCGAAGAACTCGTGGTGCAGGTGCAGCCCGCCGGGGGTGACGTTGCCCGGCCACCAGCTGACCTCCGCCCGGATCATCCGCACGCTGAACCGGATGAACAAGAAGGTCAGGATGAACGCGACCAGAAAGAGGAACAACGGCAGTCGTCCGGGGTCGATGACGGTGCGGTGGAACCAATCGGTCATCTCTGAAGTCCTCGATCCCTACACGATCCGGTCCGTATTGCACTGCCGATGAGCCTAGGGGATCAGCGGCCCGTCTACGAGTGATGTGGAGCCGCTGCATGGTTTACCCGATGCCGCACCATGCCATCCACCGCTTCGACATCGATCCCCGAGTTCGACGCGTGCCACGCACGCCATCGATGATCGAACCGGGACGCACATTGATGATCGAACCGGGACGCACATTGATGATTGACCCGGGACCGAGCGCAGCGAGGACCCGTGTCGAAATCTCCGCAGCGCACGCTGGGAGGCGACCACTTCTGAGGTGGTGACGCTCCTGAGTTCGGCCGTCTGAGGTTTCGACACGCCTCGTCGCTACGCTCCTCATCGGCTCAACCACCCACTGGGCATTGCTGATCGAGTCGCACTGCCATTTGCTGATTGAGCCGGGACCCCGTTTGCTGATTGAGCCGGGACCGAGCGCAGCGAGGACCCGAGTCGAAATCTCCGCAGCATGCGCTGGGAGGCGACCACCCCCGAAGTGGTCACGTCGACGAGCCCGGCCGTCTGAGGTTTCGACACGCCTCGTCGCTACGCTCCTCATCGAATCAACCACCAACCGCTACTTGCTGATTGAACCGAGACCCGTGTTGGCGATTGAGCCGGG
>NZ_BCNF01000077.1 GCF_001485495.1 Gordonia desulfuricans NBRC 100010
CCAAATGACCGAGTGTCCGTTGATGGTTGAGTTGACAGCCATCAAAAGATGCAGCCGCGGTTGATGGTTGAGCCGACGAGTTGCGACGCGACAAGGCGTGTAGAAGCCCCTGTCGGCCGAACCGCCTACAGGGGAAGCAGCAGTTTGCGATTGCGCCTTGAACCGATCCGGCGACGGCAATGCTCGTCGAGGGCGGCCGACTGTGCGACGTCGAGGCGGACCAGGCCCGCCCGTAGTGCCGAACGCACCCGGGTGTAGAACGCCGACGGCGGCATCCCGAAGGTCAGGAAGATCTCCTCCTCCGGGGTGTCGAACGGCGCCCAAGCCAGGGCGAACCGCACCATCTCGGCGGAAGCGGCAGTGGTCTGCGAGGTCTGCATCTCGCCCTCCTTTCGCTGTGTTTATGGTATGACCAAATAAGGATACGGTCAACCACCGACGCCCATCTCGCTGCGGCCGGTGGATCGTTTGCCTTTTTGGTCGTACCATACGATCTATTACGCCAATGGGCGCGACAATCACCACGACGTCAGGATGGTCCATGATCTCCTTCGAGTTCACCGAGGAACAACAACAGTTCGCCAAGGTGCTGCGCGACTTCAGCACCAAAGAACTTCTCCCCTACTACACCCGGCGTGCGGCGAGCACCGACTTCCCGTACGAGGCATTCGCGCGCCTGGGAGAGCTGGGAGTGCTCGGCATCGGGCTTCCCGAGCGGTTCGGCGGCACCGGCACCGAGGATCCACTGCTGCTCGGCCTGGCCACCGAGGTCCTGGCCGAGGGTGACATCAATCTGGCGTCGGCGCCCATCCAGGTCGGGCTGGTGGGCTCCCAGCTCGTCCACTCGAGTGACGAAGTCCAGGAACGATATCTGCCCGCACTGATCGAGGGCCGGGAGACCCTGGCCATCGCACTGACCGAGCCCGGCTCCGGATCGGATGCCGGCGCCCTGCGGACCACCGCCACCCCGGTCGACGGGGGCTGGCGGCTCTCCGGCGAGAAGACCGCCATCAGCTGGGCCATGAACGCCTCGGCCACGCTCGTCTATGCCCGGACCCCGGGCACCAGCCGCTCGAAGGGCGTGAGCTGCTTCGTCGTCCCGATGGACGCCGAAGGCGTGACCCGCCATCACATGCTGGGGATGGGATGCCTGCCGATCGGCTGGGGCTCGATCCACCTCGACGACGTCTTCATCCCCACCAGCCACCTGGTCGGTGAGGAGGGCCGTGGATTCGCAGCGGTGATGAACCACTTCGACTTCAGCCGCGCCGCAATCGGTTTGATGTGCCTGGGTGCGGCCCGGCAGAGTCTGGACGAGGCGGTGACCTACTCCGAGCAGCGCGAGACCTTCGGTCAGCCGATCTCGACCTACCAGGGCGTCTCGTTCGGGATCGCCGAGCAGGCCACCCTGGTCGAGGCGGCGCGACTGCTCTGCTACAAGGCCCTGTGGTCGCGTGAGGCCGGCCTCCCGCACACGGCACTGGCATCGATGAGCAAGTGGTGGCCGCCGCAGGTCGCACGGCAGGCCATCGAGGTGGCCATGCGAATCCACGGAAACCTGGGCTACGCAGCCGAATTCCCGCATCAGGCCCGCTACCGTGACGTGATGGCCTACCTGGTGGCGGCCGACGGCAGCGCCGAGATCCAGAAGCGCATCATCTCCGGCGACATCTACAAGCGCGGTTCCACCGCATTCTGATCCACTTCGGAATCGACGAGACCGCCGGTGTGACAATCTCTGTCACACCGGCGGTCTCGTCAGAAGGGGGAGGATTAGACAGGCGAGGACCTGTCGTGCCGACTCAGCGGTCGGCGAGTGCCAGGACCCGCTGCGCCTGCTTCAGATGCGGCAGGTCGAGCATCTTGCCTTCCAGCGCAACCGTTCCCACGTCGCCGGCGAAGGCCTCCACCACGCGGCCGGCGAAGGCCACCTCGTCGGCGGAGGGGGTGAAGGCGGCGTTGATCGTGTCCACCTGCGCCGGATGGATCGCGATCCGGCCGCTGAACCCCTCGGCGCGGGCACGGCGTGACGACTCCGCGAGTCCGGCGTCGTCACGGATGTCGACATACAGCGTCTCGACCGCCTCGACGCCTGCGGCATGCGCGCCCATCAGCATCAGCGAGCGCACCAGCTGATAGGTGGTCGCCCACCTACCGTCGGGTCCGAGGTTGGTCGACGCTCCCAGGGCAGCGCTCAGATCCTCGGCACCCCAGGTCAATCCGTAGAGCCGTGCGATACCGGCCGTGGCGAAGTCGCCGAGGCGGAACGGGGCGAGCGGTGTCTCGGTGGCCACCGGGAGCACCCGGATCGTACCGGGCGCGATCCCGTGGGCCACCTCGAGCGCCTCGAGGTAGTGGTCGACCCGCGCGACAACGGCGGGACCGGTGATCTTGGGAATCATCACGCCTGCGGGCACCGCGGGTGTGATCGCGGCGAGATCGGGTAGCGCATGGGCGGCGTCGAGCGGGTTGATCCGGACCCACAGCTGGGGGCCGCTGCCCGCACCGAGTTGTGCGACCACGAACTCCGACACCATGTCCCGGGCCAATGCCTTACGACTCTCGGCGACCGAGTCCTCGAGGTCGAGGATCACCGCGTCAGCGGTGGATTCGGCGATCTTGCCGAGCTTCTTCTCACTGTCGCCGGGGACGAACAGGAAGGACCGGAGGGGGGCGCTCATCGCTGCGGGTTCTTCTTCTGCAGGCCGCTGCGCTTGCACGAGGCGACGAGTTCGTCGTTCTGGTTGAACGCCTGATGCAGGAAGGTCACGATGCCCTGGTCGGGACGGGACTTGGAATCGCGCAGTTCGATCACCTCGGAGACGACGTGGATGGTGTCGCCGTGGAACAGCGGCTTCGGGAAGCGGACCTCGTCCCACCCCAGGTTGGCGACCGCGGTGCCGAGCGTGGTGTCGCCCACCGAGATCCCCACCATCAGACCGAGGGTGAAGGCGCTGTTGACGATCCGCTGACCGAACGGCGTGTCCTTCATGTATTCCTCGTCCAGGTGCAACAACGCAGGGTTGTGCGTCATCGCCGTGAACAGGACGTTGTCGGTCTCGGTCACCGTCCGTCGAATCGGATGCTCGAACCGCTGTCCCACGGTCAGCTCGTCGAACCACACTCCGGGCATGTCGCCACCTCCAGTTGTTTGTCTTGTTGACGTCTCGTCGGTCGTGTCGGCCACCGCGTCCCGAACATCCCGGTCACGGCCTTCACGGTCACGGCACCGGCCGCCTCAGGCGGCCGAGATACCGCCGTTGACGCTGATCGCCTGTCCGGTCAGCTTGGCCGCGGCGCGGGTGACCAGGAATCCCGCCAGCGCGCCGATGTCGTCGGCGGTCGCCACCCCGAGATGTGCCTGCTTGGCCGCACTCGCGAACAGCTTCGCGCTGAACCCGTCGGTTGTGATCCGCTCGGTGGAGGCGGTGCCGTGCACCAATGACGGCGTCAGGACGTTGGCCCGGATACCGCACCGCTTCTCCTCGATGGCGAGGCCTCGGGTGAACATGATGATCGCGGCCTTCGCCGCCCCGATGACGGTCTCACCGGGGGTCGCGGTCTTCCCCGCGTCGGAGGCGACGTTGATCACCACGCCGCCACGCCGCTCGCGCATACCCGGAAGCACCACCGACGCCATCAGCATGGAGGGCAGCACGAGGTCGTCGAGCGTGGTGGCGATGGCGGTGGCCGGGATGTTGCCGAACAGTTCGGGGCGGACGTCGGCGGCCGTCGTACACATCAGGATGTCGATGGCGCCGAGGAACTCCGACGCCTGCGCCTCGATGGCGGTCGCCCCCTCGACGCTGCGCGCATCCCCGGCGACGAACCTCGCGTCGACCCCGCGCTCCCGGAGCCGCTCGCAGGCATCGTCACCACGGGCCTGTGTCCGCCCGACGATCACCATCCGCCGGACCCCGACGTCGGCCATCGCGAACGCACTGTGCAGCCCGATCCCGGCGGTCCCGCCGACGATCAGCGCACCGCTGTCGGCCGGGTCCTTGACCACGATCTCGCTCATCACATCACCTGCTCCCCGCGCGACTCGGCCTGTCCGGACGTCGTCCGGCACGCGATATCGGCGACTGCCTCCGAAGCTACTAATGGTACGACCATTAGTCAATATCGCGGATTCCCTGGCGAGTGGCGCAGAGGATCATCAGTCTTGACTGATAAGCCTAGACTGATGATCATGACGTCTCCCGATGTCCTCGACGTGGCCTCCGACCTGCGCCTCACCCTGGGCGGACTGATCCGGCGACTCCGGACGATCCGCTCCCCCGACGACCCGTCGGTCCCGGAGACCTCGGTGCTCGCACGACTCGACCGCGAGGGCCCGACCACCGCCGCCGACCTCGCGCGCAGCGAGCAGGTCACCCCGCAGTCGATGGGCGCCACCATCACCGGACTGCTCGGCCGGGAGCTGATCGCCCGGCAACCCGACCCCGACGACGGCCGGCGGGTACTGGTGCACCTGACCCCGGCCGGCTGCGCGGCCCTCACCGACCGCCGCAACACCCGCACCCGCGCCCTCGCCGACGCCCTGGGTACCACCCTCACCGACGACGAGCTCGACACCGTCGCCGCGGCGCTGCCACTCCTGGCCCGCGCCGTCGACGCACTGCAGGTGCCGCCCACCCCCGACCCCCGGAGGTAGCCACGAACATCCCGCTCACGAAAACCCCCGAAAGCCCCGATGTCTCGGCCCCGCCACCGTCCGACGGCTACCGGTGGGTCGCGCTGTCGAACACCACCGCCGCGGTGTTCATGTCGGCCCTCGACGGGTCGATCGTCATAATCGCCCTGCCCGCCATCTTCCGCGGTATCGATCTCGATCCGTTGGCACCGCACAACATCGGCTTCCTGCTGTGGATGATCATGGGGTATCGCCTGGTGCAGGCGGTGGCGGTCACCACGCTCGGCCGGCTCGGCGACATCTACGGCCGCGTCCGGATCTACAACGCCGGTTTCGCGGTGTTCACCATCGCATCGATCCTGTTGTCCTTCGACCCTTTTCACGCATCCGGGGCCGCCGTCTGGCTGATCGCGTGGCGCCTGCTGCAGGCGCTCGGCGGGTCGATGCTCACCGGGAACTCCGCCGCCATCCTCACCGATGCCTTCCCGGCCGATCGACGGGGATTCGCACTGGGCCTCAATCAGGTTGCGGCACTGGCCGGTCAGCTGACCGGACTCGTCCTCGGCGGACTCCTCGCCGCCTGGGACTGGCGGGCGGTGTTCTGGGTGAACGTCCCCATCGGACTGTTCTTCACCGTCTGGGCCTATCGCAAACTGCGTGACACCGGTGAACGGCATCCCGGGCGGATCGACTGGTGGGGCAACGGATTGTTCGCCCTGGGACTCGGGGCGATCCTGATCGCCATCACGATGGGGCTGCAACCGTACGGCGGACACACCATGGGCTGGACGAGCCCGGCGGTGATCCTGCTCCTGTCGGTCGGCGTCGCATCGTTGGCCGGCTTCGTCGGCGTGGAGATGCGCGTCGCCGAACCGATGGTCGACCTGGATCTGTTCCGGATTCGCGCGTTCAGCGCCGGGAACATCGCCGCACTGTGCGCCTCGCTGGCGCAGGGTGGCCTGCAGTTCGTGCTGATCATCTGGCTGCAGGGGATCTGGCTGCCGCTGCACGGCTACGACTACGCCGACACCCCGCTGTGGGACGGGATCTTCTTGCTGCCGTTGACCATCGGCTTCTTCATCTCCGGGCCGCTGACCGGTGCGCTCTCCGACCGCTTCGGTGCACGGGTCTTCGCGACCATCGGGATGGTGCTGTTCGGTTCGAGCTTCGTCGGGTTGCTGTTGTTGCCGATCGTGTTCCCGTACTGGGCCTTCGCCCTCCTGATCGCCCTCAACGGGATCGGCACCGGCATGTTCGCCGCACCCAACACCGCGTCGATCATGGGCAGTGTGCCCGCACGCTATCGCGGGGTGGCGTCCGGGATGCGGGCGACATTCCAGAACTCCGGGACCGCACTGTCGATCGGAGTGTTCTTCTCGCTGATCATCGTCGGGATCTCCGAGCGTCTACCGGCGACGATGTCGGTGGGTCTGCAGCAGCAGGGTGTCCCCGCCGACATCGCGACCCGGGTGGCCGACCTGCCACCGGTGACATCGTTGTTCTCGGCGATGCTGGGCAGCAACCCGATCGAGCAACTGCTCCGCGGAACCGGCATCCTGGACACCCTCGATCCGGCGCAGCAGCAACACCTCACCGGGGGCGAGTTCTTCCCCCAGCTGTTGTCGGGACCGTTCCATCAGGGCCTGGTGATCGTGTTCGTGGCGTCGATCGCCTTGTCGCTGTGTGCGGCAACGGCATCGGCACTGCGCGGCCCTCGATCAGCGGATGGTGACCACGGTGTTCGCCGCGGCGTCACCAAGGATCTTGTGCAGGTTCCAGACCGGACGGTGTGACTCGAACTGGGTCTCGTAGGGCACCTTCATGGTGGCGACCAGCTCACCCCAGTGGTTGGTGACCATGTTCTGGTAGCGCGGCAGCAGTTCGGTGGTCACGTACTTCCAGCGCTGGTCGAACACCGACCAGTCCCAGTCGGCGATCGGGGTCTTGACCGACAGGGTGCGGCCGTCGGCCAGACGGGTCGTGTAGGTGAACGGGATGAAGTCACGCAGCGCGGGGACCCCGGCGATCGACGGCGACCCGGCCAGCGTCATCGCGTAGGTCAGGGCGGCGCCCACCCCGTCGGCCTTGCGGTAGTTGCGGACATCGTCGAACTGCCACCCGACCACGTCGTACTGTTCGCGGTGCAGCAGTGTGGCATTGCCGCGCCCGACGCGTGCCGGGTCGTGGGAGTCGATGTCGCGCCAGGCGTCGAGGACCTGATCGTCGATCACGCCGGCGCGGCGCATCTCGGTGATGCCGTTCATGCCGTCGTGCACATAGGCCATGTGCAGGGGCATCAGGTCGCCGAAGATGGCCTTCTGCATCACCAGGATCCGGTTGGTGAACCAGGTGAGGTCGGCGGGCGTGATCTTGTCGGCGCCGTAGGCGAGGGTCTGCAGTCCCTTCGGGAAGATCCCGACGAATCCCGGTCCGGCCACGCTCGTGGTGGCCTCGATGATCTGTGCGGCAAGGGGTTGCAGACCGCGGATGGCGTAGATGTCACCCATCATCACCACGTCGGCGATACCGCCGCCGAAGTCGGCGCCGACGAGGCCGGCCATACCCGCCCACTGCAGGTTCTTGTGTGCGATCTGCAGATCCTCGTACAGGCGGTACGACTTGATCATGTTGGACCGGTTGGCCTCGAACCCCTTCTGCGGATTCCACGCGGCCAGGTCGATACCCGCCGTCGAGGTGGCCTGCGCCAGCCGCCACTGGAACAGCAATGCCTGGTAGCGCTGCGGATCGATGCCGCTCGCCCGGGCCTGTCCGACCAGCTTCGCCAGGACGGTGACGTCGGTGGGCAGGGCCGCGTTGACGCCACCCGCCGACTTGTCGGCAAACCGGTTGGTCAGCGGCAGATCGAGGTAGCGGTCGATGTCGGCGGCACGGGCCGGGCCGGCGAGCACGACGGTTCCCATCAGCGCCGACAGCAGCGCGAGAACTATTGCTGACCAGCGCAGACGCGGCGTGGTGGCGGACACGGTTCCCCCTTCGGGACGAGCATCGATGCGCTGGAACCTACCGGCAGGTAAGTTCGTGGCGCAACACGGAGCCCCCCGACACCAGCGATGAGACTATCAGACGATTCCGTCTCAGTCGTAACGCGTCGGATCAGCCGATCCACTCAGATCGTCGATCCACCCGGCCCGGAATGGTCCGGACGGTCTCGCCTACCCCTCGTCCCCGTGGCCGTCCGCGACCTGCCCGGCCTCGACGTGCCCGGCCTCGACGATGAGGACGTGCAGGGTCCGCGGGCCGTGCACACCCTCCACGCGGTCGAGTTCGATGTCGCTCGTCGCACTGGGACCGCTGATCCAGGTCTGCGGCCGGGTGTCGGCGCCGTCGGCGATCAGCCTCGCCACCGCCTCCGGGACATCACTCACGATCTGGCCGGCGTCGACGATGCACACGTGGACGTCGGGAACCAGGGACACCGCCCGCCTCCCCTGGCCGGCGGTGTGGTCGAGCACGATGGTGCCCGTGTTGGCGATCCCGACCGCGGCGGTGGTGATCACCGCCCCCACCGCATCGAGACCGTCCGCGGTGAGGGCGTCGTCGTCGATCCAGTCGATGTCCGCGGCGATCCGGCGCCGGACTCGATCATCGGCGATCACCGGTCCGGCGATCCCGATGAGTGCGGCGGTGATGGAGGGCGCCAGCCGGTCTTCGGTGACCCGCTCCACCGCGGCACGGTAGTCGGCGACCCGTTCGGCGAACCGGGCGACGGTGTCCAGCGCACCGGTGGAGACGGGCCGCCCATAGGTCCAGTCGACGGTGACGTCGGCGGACTCGGCGTCGACATCGTCGAGTGCGCTGCGGATACGGGCGAGGATCTCGTCGCGAGCGGTGCTCATGACCGCGGTCCGCCATCCTCGGACCGGTTGCCGCGCTCGCGTTTCCACCAGTCGCGGAACGACTCGGCGGGCGGGACCGGGACGTCACGGGCCGAACTCCACGCCGACAGCGGCCACGGCAGCGCCCCGATGGTGGTGCGCTTGCCGAAGAACCGGTGGCTGGTGGTGGCGGCCTTCTGCGCGGCCTCGAGGCGACGGTGATCGGCGAAGGTCCAGGCCATCGCCTTCATCGCGGCGGCCTCCCCCGACGGAAATCCGCCGCGGTTCTCGTCGACGACGCGGGTGCGCAAGTGCACCAGGATCTCCGGGATGTCGATGCGCACCGGGCACACGTCGAAGCATGCCCCGCACAGACTCGACGCATACGGCAGGGACTTGTCCACCGCCGACGACGTCCCGCGTAGCTGCGGGGTGAGGATCGCGCCGATCGGGCCGGGATAGACCGAGCCGTAGGCGTGTCCGCCGGCCCGCTCGTACACCGGGCACACATTGAGACATGCCGAGCATCGGATGCAGCGCAACGCATCTCGGCCCACCTCGTCGGCGAGGACATCGGTGCGGTGGTTGTCGAGGAGCACGATGTGGACGTTCTGCGGACCGTCTCCGGGGGTGACGCCGGTCCACACCGAGGTGTAGGGATTCTCCCGTTCGCCGGTGCTCGACCGCGGCAGCACCTGGAGGAAGACCTCGAGATCGGCCCAGGTGGGCAGGATCTTCTCGATGCCGACCACCGAGATCAGGGTCTCCGGCAGCGTCAGGCACATCCGGCCGTTGCCCTCCGACTCCACCACCACCAGGCTGCCGGTGTCGGCGACGGCGAAGTTGGCCCCGCTGATCCCGACCTTCGCACGCAGGAACTTCTCCCGCAGGTGCAGACGTGCCGCCTCGGCGAGCCGTCTCGGCTCGTCGGTGAGGTCGTCAGGGGCCGGGCGTCCCACCTCTTTCATGCGGCGCAGGAAGATCTCCCGGACCTCGCTGCGGTTGCGGTGGATGGCCGGCACCAGGATGTGGCTCGGCCAGTCGTCCCCGAGCTGCACGATGAGTTCGGCGAGGTCGGTCTCCCACGCGTCGATACCCGCGGCCGCGAGTGCCTCGTTGAGTTCGATCTCCTGTGTGGCCATGGATTTCACCTTGACCACCTCGTCGGCGCCGGTCCGCCGGACCAGGTCGACGACGATGCGGTTGGCCTCGGCGGCATCTCGCGCCCAGTGCACCGTGGCACCGGCGGCGGTCGCCTTCTCCTCGAACTGCAGCAGATAGGTGTCGAGGTTGCGCAGGGTGCGGTTCTTGACGGCCTCGGCCGCGAGCCGCAGCTCCTCCCAGTTGTCGAGCTCACCGACGACATTCGCCCGTTTGGTCCGGATGATCCCGGTGGCGTGGGCCAGGTTTCGGCGCTGGGTGGTGTTGCCGAGCTCGGCCTTGGCGGCCTCGGGGAACTTCGGCATCCCGACGAAGGTGGCGGTGACCCCGACGTGCGGGTGGACCGACACCGCCGATGCTGCCGAGAGCGGGGCCGGGGTCATGCCGGCTCCTCCTCGGTGGAGGCCAGGATCTCGGCGAGGTGCATGGTGCGAATCCCGGCGCGTTCACGGGTGAGCAGGCCGCCGATGTGGGCCAGACACGAGTTGTCGCCCGCGACCAGGACCTCCGCGCCGGTCTCCTTCACGTGTGCGGACTTGTCCGAGCCCATCGCCACCGACACGTCGGCGTTCTTCATCGCGAAGGTTCCACCGAACCCGCAACACTGTTGCGCGGCAGGTAGTTCCACCAGGTCGATCCCCTTCACCGCCCGCAGCAGCTGCAGGGGTTTGTCGCCGACCCGTAGCATCCGCAGCGAGTGGCAGGTCGGGTGATAGGTCACGCGATGCGGGTAGTAGGCGCCGACGTCGGTCACGCCGAGTACGTCGACGAGGAACTCGCTGAGCTCGTACACCTTCGGGGCGTACTCGGCGACGGCACGTTGCAGACCGGGGTCGCCGGAACGGCGGGCGAGCCCGGGATGCTGATGGCGGACCGATCCGACGCAGGAACCCGACGGCGCGACCACGGCGTCGAATCCGGCGAAGACGTCGGCGAACTGGCGGACCCCGGGGATCGCCTCGTCGGCGTAACCGGTGTTGGTGAACATCTGCCCACAGCAGGTCTGTGCCTCCGGGAACTCGACGCGCACACCGAGACGCTCGAGCAGTGCGACCGTGGCCCGGGGCGTACCGGGCCACATCGTGTCGTTGAAGCAGGTGGCGAACAGCGCGACCGTCATCGAGCGAGGAGGACCTGAGCAAGGACCTGAGGGCATGGGTCAACGGTAGTCCAGGGACACCGGTCCCGGCAGCGTTCACGACTCCCGGTTGTCCGGTCACCCGTTCTCGATGACATGATCGCCGCCGTGGTGCATAGTTGACCTAACGAGTAGTTGACCATTTGATCAACTCCACGCCAACGCCGTCTGACGCCACCACCGACGGTGTCGGGTCAGGGTGACCTGTGCGCGGAGCCGAGGGGACTGGGGATCGCAACGTGAGCACGTCATCAGAACATCGCCCGGGTGTGTCGCGCCGAGGATTCTTCGGCGGGGCCGCGGTCGCCGGAGCGGTCGGCATCGGGATCGCGGGCGCGGCTGCGGCAGGCTCCGGCCCGGCGGCGGCCGACCCGGCCGGCGGATACCTGGTCGGCGCCGGACGTGGCGATGTGACCGGCGTGATCGCCGGCCAGGGCATGATGGGCTACTCCGACCTGGAACAGGTGGCCACCGGCCTGTTGCAACGGGTCTGGGCGCGTGCCTACATCATCGCCGACGCCGCCACCGGCAAGCGTGTGGTCTTCGTCAACGCCGACCTGGCGATCATCTTCGAGTCGCATCGCGTGGGTGTCGTCAAGGCGCTGCGACAGCGGTTCGGCAACCTGTACTCCGAGGACAACGTCAACCTCAACGCGACCCACAACCACAATTCGTGCGGTGGCACCGCCTGGGACTACGCCTATGTGCTCGCCGCGCTGGGACATCGCGAGAACTCCTATCGGGCGGAGGTCGACGGCATCGTCGACGCGATCGTCGCCGCGCACGACTCGCTCGCCCCGGGCACGCTGGAGATCGGCCACACCGAGCTGCACGATGCCAGCGCGAACCGCTCGCTCGAGGCCTTCCAGAAGAATCCCGCCGCCGACCGCAAACACTTCCCGCAGCACATCGACCCGCAGGTCACCGCCCTGCGACTTCGGCAGGGCGGCACCACGATCGGCGAGATCACCTGGTTCGCCACCCACGGCACGTCACTGACCGATGCCAACACGCTGATCTCCACCGACAACAAGGGCTATGCGTCGTATCTGGCCGAACTGCAGAATCCGGGTGTCGTCGCCGCGTTCCCGCAGACCAATGCCGGCGACATGACCCCGAATCTGTGGGTGCGCAAGATGAATCCGGGTGGCCCGACCGAGGATCGTCGCGCCAACTGCGCGATCATCGGCGAGCGGCAGCATCGGGCCGGGGCACGGGCACTGGGCGCCACCACCCCGTTGACCGGGTCGATCGACTACGCCTACCGCTTCGTCGACCTGTCGGATGTCCGTATCGACGGGCGCTACACCCCCGACGGCAAGCCGGCCCGCACCAGCCCGGCGATCATGGGTGCCGGTGCCGCGGCCACCAGCACCGAGGACAACACCCGTAGCCAGTTGAGCTTCCTCAAAGAAGGCATGGTGCTGCCCTTCGCCGCGGCACTGGGCGCCACCACCTCGGCCACCCCGCCCGCGTGGGTACAGGCGATCCAGGCCCCCAAACTCGACCTGTTCCCGCTCGGCCTGCTCCCTCCGCGCCCGTGGATTCAGCAGGTATTACCGATCCAGCTCATCCGGATCGGCGACCTCGTGCTTGCGGCCGGGCCCGCGGAATTCACCATCGTCGCCGGCCTGCGCATCCGCCGGATCGTCGCCGACACCCTCGGGGTTCCTCTGGAAAATGTTCTGCTACAGGGATATTCCAATGGATACAGCCAGTACGTGACGACCCCGGAGGAGTATCTGTCGCAGCAATACGAGGGCGGTGAGACCCTGTTCGGCCGCTACACCCTGTGCGCGTACATGCAGGAGTTCGACAAGCTTGCCCGGTCGATGGCCGGCGGCCCGCGGGCCGGACGCGGACCCACGCCTTCCGACTACAGCGGCCTGCAACCCGACCTGCTGACGCCCGTGCCCGCCGACACCCCGGTGCGCGGCACCCGGTTCGGTGACGTCACCTCCGCACCCAAGGCGAAGTATGCTGCGGGACAAACGGTGTCGGTGTCGTTCTCCGGCGCCCATCCGGCCAACCGAGTGCGCCGTACCGCCCCCGGCGGAACCCGACCCGCTGACGGCTACTTCGTGGTCGAACGCTTCGAGAACGGATCGTGGGTGACCGCGTCCGACGACAACAGCTGGAACAGCGAACTCACCTGGAAACGCCCGAACGGCAGCACATCCGCGTCGGTGGTGACCATCGTCTGGCGAATCCCCAAGGGCACCGGCGGCCGTCACCGCATCCGCTACTTCGGTGACGCCAAGTCGGCGTCGGGGCGGGTGTCGTCGTTCACCGGTGTGAGCCCGGCATTCGAGGTCGGCTGAGGCGGTACGTTCGTCGACGTCCACCGGTCACCGTGGCAGTGCCGCAACCACTTCACGGGCGGCGGTGGTCCATGCAGCGGTCGACGGCTGGGCGGGCAGGTTGCTGCCCACCAGCACCACGCTGACCACATAGTCGTCGGTGACCACCCACATCTGCGGGTAGTCGTCGGGCGGGGTGATGATCACCGCCCGCGCGATCCCGGGCACCGTCGTCGATCCCGGCTCGGTCAGACCGGCGACGATCTCGTCGGTGATCGGTCCCGACTCCGGCTGTTGCACTTTGATGGTGCCGGTGAACGACAGGATGCCACCGGCGGTGAGGTAGTAACTGCAGTTGTACGAGTCGGGTCGGCCCTGATTGATCAGCCGGGTGTCGTCCCCGTCGTCGAGGGCCACTCCCGCCAGCGCCGACATCTGGGCGCCGGTCAGCAGACAATCGCTGGGCAGGACGTGGTCACGCAACCGGGGACGCGGGGTGCCCGGCGTCGTTCGCGTCGGAAAGCTCCGCGGCGTGTTCGACGGGGCGGTTGTCGCGGTGGTGGGGATCGTGGCGGTGGGGAACGTGGCGCCGGGCTCCGCCTGGTTCACACCTCCGGCAGCCGCGCCGGTCGCCACCGGTTCACCGGATATGGGCCGTGCGCACCCGGCGATTCCGCCGGCGGCGATCACCACCGCACCGGCGAGCGCGGCCGTCGCCATCCGATGTCGGCGATGCCACCGAGGCCTGCGCGAATCAGGTTGGCGTGTCACCGACTTCAGTGTCCTCACGTTCGGCAGCGTACCGCGCCATGGCCTCGCGCTCGCCCGCGGCGTTCGGATAGAACAGCCACACGAGCAGTGCGCCGGTGGCCACGATGACGATCGCTGCCGAGTACGCGCGGGTGTCACCCTGCACGAAGGCATCCCGTGCGGCACTGATGATCTGCTCGCCGTACTGCGGATAGCGTTCGGCCAGATCGGCGGCGCTGGCGAACGACTTGGTCAGTGCGGCCTGGGTCTCGGAGCTGATCTGGGCGGCATTGGGCGAATCGTGGATGGTCTCGGTGAGCGCCTTGGCATATCCGGCGGTCAGGATGGCGCCGAGCACCGACTGCATGATCGCCCCACCGAGGTCGCGCTGCAGATCCGACGTACTCGACGCCATGCCTGCACGGGACACCGGCACCGAACCGGTCAGTGAATGCGATGCCGGGGTTCCGGCGAATCCGACGCCCACACCGATCAGCATGTAGGTTCCGATCACCGCCCACAGTGAGGCCGAGTCACGCCAGAAGACCTGTGCCACCACCAGTCCGGCGATGATGAAGGCATATCCGATGATCAGCGTGTACCGCGATCCGATCGACTCGACCATCTTGGCCGACTGCGGCGCCACGATCACCATGGCCGCGGCTGCCGGCAGCGCCAGCGCACCCGCGGCGAGAGTGGAGTAGCCGAGAACGTTCTGCAGATACTGCTGACCGACGAACATCGCGCCCATCAGGGTGCCGAAGATGATGATGCCGCCGACCGCGGCAACCCAGAACGTCGGGCGGGATGCGATCCGGAAATCGTAGAGCGGTACCCGAATCCGCAGCTGCCGCCACACGAACACCAGGGTCGAGATCACCGCGACCGCGGCAAGGATCCATACCGCGGTACCCATGTCGCCGAGCGGGGCGAAGTTGATGGCCAGGACGGTCGCGCCGACGAGCACGATGGACAGCACACCGGAGAAGTTGTCCACGCTGACCGCGGTGTCGCCGCCGTCGCGGGGTACCAGGAACCAAGCTGCGCCCAAGGCGATCACCGCGAGTGGGATGGTGACCAGGAAGACCGACTTCCAGTCGAACTGCTCGAGCAGTGCACCCGACAGCACCGGGCCCATCGCCGAGATGGCACCACCGATCGCCGACCACGCCGCGATCGCGGCCGTCCGCTTGGAACCACCCCACAGTGCGGTGATGATCGCCAGCGTCGTCGGATATGCCAGACCGGCGGCCACGCCACCGAGGACACGGGCGCCGAAGAGCACGTTCGGGTCACCCGCGAACCCGGCGATCAGCGACGCCGGGAGGGTGAGCAGCATGCCCGCGACCAGCAGCCGCTTGCGGCCGTACCGGTCGCCGAGCACACCGAAGTACAGCACCGACGCCGCCAGACCGAGCGAGTATCCGACGGCGATCAGGTTCAGCTGGGTGGAGCTGGCGTCAAGGGCACGACCGATGTCGGGCAGGGCGACATTGGCGACGGCCAGGTTGATGTTGGCGACGCCGGCGACGAGGATCAGTGCCGCCAGTACCAGCTTGGCGCGGGCCGGGGCCCGATCGTCATTGGTCCGGGTGTCCGTGGTGGTCACCCGCTGAGCGTACGTTGACCAGCGTGTTCTCGCGGGATTTGTGCGGGTTCCGCCCCGGCCCGGACCTACCCGGGAAACGTCGTGACCGTCTTGCCGGTGAGCGGGTTGCGCCAGACGATCGCACGATCGGTGAGCATCGTCGGAATCCACAGACCCAGATGCTTGCGCTGATGATCCGCACGACACAACGGCATCAGATTGAATTCGACGGTCCAGCCACCGGATGCCGGGTCGGCATGGTCGAACTTCACGACATGGTCGAGTTCGCATGCGGATGCATCGCGCCCGCAACCGGGATAGCGGCAGATCTTGTCCAGCGCGACGACCTTGTCCCGCAGCCACTCCGGCGGCCGGTATCGCAGTGCCTCTCTCGGTGCCACCGCATATCCGCCGTGACCGGTGGGATCGACCGGTGGTGCCGGACCGCGGTCGGCGCCGACGTCGACGGTCTGCCAGGCCGCGAGATCCCGGCCGATCGCGGCGAGCTCGACACCGGGATCATCGAGTTCGGGCAGGTCCAGCTCCGGTGCATCCATCCTGGTCACCAGCTGCCCGGCCGCGATGTCGTGCCAATGCTGCGGATCGATCGCCCCGTATCCGACCAACCGGGGTGAAGCGATTCCCGCGGGATCGGTGATCACGGTCAGGGATGACTGCCTCGCGATGGATTGCCGTGGCGTGATGGGCGATCGCGGTGGGACGAGTGCGACCGGGAGTCGAGGCGACTGATGCTCTGGCGCCGGATCGGACCCCCCGAGCCGCTGCGGGATCGGCGGCGTCGTCGTTCTCTGATCTCGGGGCGGGTTCGGGACGGGGTCGGCACCGGACTCTGCCCGAGGCGCATAGTCCAGATCCAGTTCGGGATCCGGTTGTGGGACCGGCGGTAGCGGAATCCCCCGACTGCAGAACTCGTCCCCGCAGGCGCATTGCAGAACCTCGCCCGGCATGCCC
Organism: Gordonia desulfuricans NBRC 100010; assembly: GCF_001485495.1. Classification (GTDB taxonomy): domain Bacteria; phylum Actinomycetota; class Actinomycetes; order Mycobacteriales; family Mycobacteriaceae; genus Gordonia; species Gordonia desulfuricans. Next base: position 16,382 of record NZ_BCNF01000077.1, read on the forward strand.
TGGATCTCCTTGAGCGCCTCGACCCGCAGCCGACCCATCGGCCGCGGGTCCCTGGAGCACACACGCTCGGTGATCAGTTCCCGGATCCGGCAGGCCAGGAACAGACCGACCTCCGCCGGTACCGTCGCATGCACGTTCACATGTCCGTGCGCCTCGTCTGTGACGGTCACATTCTGCGCGGACTCCGCGAAATCCTTGCGCCGTTCGGCCGCGGCATCCGGGTCCAATGCGATCACCATCTCCGCGATCTGGTTGCGCAGGGTACGTTCCGCGGTCGGCCGATCCGCCAGTGTGATGGCCCGGACCTCGGCGAAGGCCCGCACCTCCGGATCGGTCAGTACGGCGAGTTCGGCGACCATGGTCGAGGTTCGGGAGAAACTCCACCGACCATCCAGGAATGCGGCGCGAATACCCGGCCAGTCGGCGAGAGCGAGTGCCAGCCACATCCATTCGCGCGCGACCTTCGGCGGCACATTCAACGCGATGGCCACCTGCGAGGCAGCGGTCTTGTCCACCTGGCGCGCGATGTACCCGGTGGTGATCGGTGCGGTGACGATCATCTGGTCCAGGGTGTGTTCGGCGATCCGATTCGCCGCGAACACCTTACGTGCCATCAGCCGGTACTCGTCGCGCTGCAGTGACTCGGCCACCGAGTCCACCTCCGTGGACGAAAGACGTTGGAGGCGGAGGTAATCGGCGTCAGGATCGGTGAGGGTGAACATCGATGCGGCGTCGGTTCCGGTGGTAGCAGTGGCAGTGGCGACCATGGTGTTCCCTCCCCCGGAGCGGTACTCGATCTCGTGTTCCACCATAGGCCAGGGGTCTGACAAGAAACGCTGCGTGAGAAGGTGACCGGTAGGTGGCAGTGGCCGAATGAACCATGCTCGGCGAGGTGACGTTGTCTGTACCCGCCTCGACGGTGGCTCCTACCGCGTTGCCGGGCGGAGGAGGTTTCGACGGACGGGCGTCCTCGCTACGCTCGGTCGACCTGCTCAACCACCGTAAGGGTATCGGTGCCGACGGACGACAGATCACCTACGCCCGATCAACCCGCTCACCCACCGTAGGGGTGCCGGCGTCGACGGCGGCTCCAGTCGCGTTGTCGGGCGGAGGAGGTTTCGACAGACGGGCGTCCTCGCTACGCTCGGTCGACCTGCTCAACCACCGTAAGGGTGCCGGCGTCGAGAACCAGTCGGTCGACCTGCTCAACCACCGCCGGGGCGCCGGCGTCGACGGTGGCCCCTGTCGCGTTGTCGGCCGGAAGAGGTTTCGACAGACGGACGTCCTCGCTACGCTCTGTCGACCCGCTCAACCACCGTAGAGGTGTCGGCATCGACGGGGCGCCCCTGGACGTAGACCTCGGCGATGGCCGGCTCACGCAGACCCATCAGCAAGGTGAACAGCTCCTGATCGCGGGCGAGTTCGGCGTCGTCGGAACGGATTCCGAGGTGTAAGGACTTCGCCAGCGGCGGCCAGCGGTCGGGTTCGATCACCAGGAAGTCGGCTTCCTTGCCGACGTCGAAGTTGCCGAACCGGTCCTCGGCGTCGAGGGCCCGGGCACCGGCGAGGGTGCCGGTGAACAGCAACTCCGCCGGGTGCATGGAGTAGCCGGCCTTCCCCGGCTCGGAGATGTGCACCTTGAACGCATCCGACAGCACCCGCGAGATCAGCCACTCATCGCCTGCACCGCAATCGGTTCCGGCGGCGACGGTCACCCCGGAGGCGACGGTGCGCAGCCAGGGCATGGTGCCCGAACCCAGGAACAGCTGTGAGGTGGGACAGTGTGCGATCGACGTCCCGGTCGCGGCCATCCGGGCGAGTTCGGCGTCGGTGCAGTGCACCGCATGTGCCAGGACGGTGCGCCGCCCGAGCAGGCTCTTGCCGCCGGTCGCCGAGCCGGGCAGGAATTTCCCGTCGTAGGTGTCGAGGTACGAGTCGACCTCGAAAAGTTCTTTCACCGTGTCGATCTCGCCGGTACCGGGACGATTGTTCTCGTTCAGGTGGGTGTGGACGTACACCCCGGAGCCGGCGACCTCGCCGTACAGCTCGCCGAGTTCGGTGAGCGTCTGCGTCGTCACCGACAGCGTGAACCGGGGGACGATCGCGGTGTGCAGCAGGGCACTGCGCTTGCCGCGCTCACCCTTTCCGTGCCAGGTCTCGATCTCCGCGCGGGTCAACGCGATGGCATCGGCCTCCGAGGTGAGCAGCGGCGCAGCCGATTCGGGGCCGACGGTCTGGATACCCCGGCCGCTGACCGTACGGAGACCGGCCTTCAGGCTCTCGGCGAACAGGGCATCCTGGGCATCGGGGAACGCCGACCCGAACACCATCGCCGCGGTGGTGCCGGTCGACACGCGGCGGGCGGTGAAGTCACGGGCCGCCATCTCGGCGAACCCGACATCGGCCAGACGTGCCTCGGCCGGGAAGATGCACGTGTTGAGCCATTCCAGCAGCTGGCCGCCGCCGTAGGCGTCCAGCGAATAGGTCTGCGGGAAATGGATGTGGGCGTCGACGAACCCCGGGATGATGTAGGCCGACCCGTGATCGTGGACGTCACGGCCGGCCGGGTCGGTGAGCCGCGTCGGGAGTTCGGTACGCGGACCGCAGAACTCGATGACGCCGGTCTCGTCGTCGTAGGCCAGCGCACCCTGCGGGATGTCGACGAGCGCGGCGGCCGCCTCGCCGACCGCCGGACGGCCCGCGATGTGGATGATGTGCCCGAGGTGAACATGAGTACTCACCTACGTAACCGAAGCACAACTTCGGCGTTCCGGCTCGCCGGGCGCACGACACCACACCCCGGACGCCGCCGGGCCCCGCTCAGATGGTGTGGCCGTCCCATTCGTGGTCGTGCATGAACCCCTCCGCGAGTCCCACTCGGTACTTCACACAGCTGCGCAGGATTCCCGCGTAGGCGGCCGGCAGCAGCACACCCGGCTTGCGGTCACCGGGCACGCCGATCACGTCGTCGAAGGTCCGCATGTCGTGGAAGTACTGCTTCATGGTGCGGCCCTGGCGGGCGTCGGCCCTCCAGCCGTAGAGCGCCATCCCGATCTTGATCATCCGTTCGACGTCGTCGTCGGGGGTGATCAGCTCGTCGTTGGTACCGAAGAACGCCTGGTCGACGCGGTTGTGCGGCCGGAACATCATGATCCCGCTGGTCGCGCGCGGATTGCACTCGATGGTGTAGAGGCCGTCGTCGGGGTGATCGATGAAGTCGAACCCGACCTGGCCGGTGAAGGACGTGTCCGCCAGGAAGTCGGTGACCCAGTCGAAGATGCCCTGATGGTGGACGTTGGTGAACGACAGACATGAGCTGCCGCCGATGGCGTAACCGACCGGATAGGTGGCGTGGGCGAAGATCTTGCCGTCCCGCACCACCGAATAAGTGCAGTAGCGGTCGCCGTGCAACCACTGCTGCGCCAGCCACGGGTTGTCGTCGTCGAACTCCAGCCAGTCCATCGGATCGCCCGGATACACCTTGTGTACCTTCTGCGATCCGCGTGAATAGACCTGCTTGACCGCGAACGGCCCGTCGAAGTCCAGCCCGGCGATCTCCGCACGCGAGGCGAACTGCGCATACTTCAGCGTCGGCACACCCCGCTCGTCGAGCATCGCCTGGAACTCGAACTTGTTGTGCAGGCGGTTCTCCAGCTCGAAATCGGAGAGGAACAGCTGACATTCCGCCGGGAACAGCCCCTGCATCATCGACAGGATGTCGGTTTCCTCGTGGATCGGGATGACCATGTCGACCGACTCGGCCCGGACGATCCGGGCCAGCTCACGGCAGTACTCCTGGGGCGCGAACTTCGGTGGCGGCACCTTGTGGAACCCGGTGACCGCATTCGACACCCGGGTGATCGCCACCGGGATACTGTCGACCGTGGTCACCCGATGCCCGCCCGCGGCCAGCAGCCGCGCCAGGTTCAGGGAGAGAAACGACCGTCCGAAGGTGATGAGCACATGTTTGCCGGAAGAGGTCACCCCGGTGAGTGTAGTGCTCGGCGGTACCCGGCCACCGCGACGCCGCGCACCGGTCGTCCGCACCGCCGAGCACGCCGCGTCACCCGGAATAGCCGGACGGCAGTCGTTGTTCTTCTTAGCTGATTGTTAGGTTGGGGTTGTCGGTCTCACGGGAGCACCGGCGCCGAACGGGCCGACTGGGGTGGTCCGGGCGGCATGAGGTCTTCGGGAGGCACGGATGCTCTTTCTCATCGGAGTGGTGTCCGCATGTCTTGCCGCGGTCGCATACGGAATGTCGACGGTGCTGCGTGCACTCGGCGCCCGACGGGTGGCGCAGGCCGACCGGGAACGCGGCGTCGACGACACCAATTCCGCCGGTGGCCCCACCCTGACCTCGACGATGTCGACGCTGGTCGACCCGTCGTTCATCCTCGGCACGGTGATGGTGGTGATCGGCTTCGCCGGTGGCGCCATCGCCGCACGGTTCCTGCCGCTGTTCCTGTCGCAGACCATCGTCTCGGCCAACCTCATCGTCACCGCCCTGCTCGGCACGATCATGCTGAACATCGCCCTGCACACCCGCGACTGGGTGGCGATCTGGCTGGTGGTGCTGTCGCTGTGCCTGCTCGGCTTCTCCTCGTCGACCACCACCGGTGAGGGTGAGGAGGCCTCGATCCACTGGGGCCTGTTCCTGACCACGCTGGTCGCGGCCGGACTGGCCCTCGCCGCGGTCTACAAGCTCGGCAAGCACGGGGCCATCGTCGGCGGCGCGATGTCGGGTCTGCTGTTCGGCATCATCGCCATCTCGGTCCGCATCCTCGACGGCGTACATCCCTTCGAGCCGACGACGCTGCTCCTCGACCCCGCCGCCTGGACCATCGCGGTGGCCGGCGCGGTCGGCTTCTTCGTCCAGACCGTGGGCCTGCAGCTCGGCGCGGTCAACGGCGTGACCGCCGCGCTGGTCGTCGGCGAGACCGCCGGCCCCAGCCTGGTGGGCGTGGTCTTCCTCGGCGACACCGCCAAGGCCGGCCTCGGCTGGCTCGCGGTGGTCGGCTTCATCGGCGCATTCGTCGGCGCGGTGCTCGTCGCCTGGTACGGCTCGGGCGATCCCGACCACTTCGGTGAGGCCCCGCCGATGAAGGGTGGCTGGCGGCGCGGACGTGAGGACGACTACGACGACGAAGTGGAGTTCGACGAACTCGAGGCGATCGACGAGACCGCCCCCGACGTGCCACGGATTCCGCCGGTGCCCGACGACGCCGCAGCACTCAACTGCGACCTCACCACCGACCTCGGGTCCGGGCCAGACCTGGATTCCCGGCCAGACCTGGACTCCCGGCCTGCCGATGACCTGCGTCCCGACGACGTGCGGTCCGACGGCACCGACCGCGGACCGGTGCGCAACGGACTCGGTCACCGTCCGTCCGACTGACCGATCCGATCCCGCCGATCCACCCGGTCGGGCCATCGCCGGGACCACCCCGACAGCCGTCGGAACGTCCTCGACAGTGATCTGGCACCGCCTCGAGGGCGGGCGAGCCCGTCCTTGACAGTGGTCTGGCCCACCGACAAGGTGGGGACATGACCTCGACCGCGCCGTCTCGCGCGCGCCTTGCCTATGACACCCTCGAGCCGTTCCACGTCCTGGCGTACTTCAATCGCGGGCTGGGCGCGGCCACCCGGGAGACCGGACTCGACCAGTTCGCCTTCTACACCGGCACGCGCGGCGCGCCGCTCGGGGACTGCTCGTCGGCGGTGGTCGCCGCCGCATTCGTGAACTTCAATCCCGACCCGCTGCGCGCGAGTTGGGACAGCGCCCGCGCCGTCGGCCTGGAACGGCTGTCGGAGGTCCGCTACCGGATGCTCGACGAGCAGTACCACGAGATCCTCGGCGATGCCGCCGACCATCCGTATCTCACCGAGGCCGCCGACCGCATCCTCACCGCGGCGGCAGGCCTGCCGACGTCGGGACGTCCGCTCGGGGCGGCCTGGCTCGCCGCCGAACCTCCCCGCGAACCCGCCGTCCGCCTCTGGCATGCGCTGGCCGTCGCACGAGAATGGCGCGGCGACAACCACATCGCCGCACTGGTCGTCGAGGGCATCAACGGGATCGATGCGTGCACCTTCCACGAGGCGCAGCTCCCCGACCCGACGGTTCGACGCCGCGTCCTCGGCCGCGACATGACGCTGCTGACCCGGCAGTGGTCCGAGCAGCAATGGGAGGACAGCGTCGACCGCCTCGTCGACCGGGGTCTGGCCGAACGCACCGACACCGGGCACCGGCTCACCGCCGAGGGTGCGGCCCGTTACGACGACATCGAGGCGACCACCGACGCCCTGACCGAACCCCTGTGGACGACAACCGGTCTCGACGACGTGGTGGAACAGCTCCGGCCGTACGTCAAGACCCTGATCGACGCCGGGGTGCTGCCCGGTACACGCCGCAAGAGCTGACCCGGGCCGGTCCCCCGACCCGGATGACCCGGACGACCCGACGTGCGGATCGCCGCGAGATCACCTGTCCCGCAGGATGAGTGCGGCGATCCCGTCACGGTCGGTGACGTCGAGTTTGGCGCATGCACGATAGATGTGGCCCTCGACGGTGCGCACCGACACGGTCAGACGTTCGGCGATCTGCTTGTTGCTCAGGCCCGATGCCACCAGGTTGGCGATCTCGCGTTCCCGTGAGGTGAGCGGCAGCGGCTGCGCCGCCTCCAGCAGCGCCGGGGTGCGCAGCCCACCGCAGGCCGCAGCCAGCCGGTTGGCCATCGACGACGACGCGACCGTCGCCGACCGTTTACCCGCGGCGTCGTGGATGGTGCTGGCCTGGGCGGCGATGTCGGCCGCCGACAGCTTGAACCCGAGTTCCTCGAGTTCGGCTGCGCAGACGTCGAGTTCGACGCCGTCACCGTCGGCCAGCGCGGCCGCGTGCCGGGCATAGATCCCGGCGAGCGGGCCGTCGATCACCTCGGCGAGTTCGGCCAGCCGCGGCGCCCCGGTGGTGTCGCCGAAGCGCGCCGCGGAGTGCAAGGCCTCCGCCTCGATCGCGAGCTGACCGGTCTCGGCAGCGGCCCGGGCGGCGACGTGGGAGAGTTCGATCCCCTTGGACACCACTCCGGCGGCGGCCGCCTGCCAGGCCTCGGCGATCCCGAGCATCGGGTCGAACACCGCCACATGGCGTCCGCCGCGGGCGCGGGCCCGGTCGAGGATGGCCTCGGCCCGGTCCGGCTCACCCAACGCGCTGAGTGCCTGTGCGAGAAAGACATAGGCCGGATGGTTCCAGGACGCCGAGTACTCCTCGCCGTCCAGGGTGGCCAGGGTCTGCTCGATCCGCCGGACCACCGCCGCACAGTCGCCGCGCGCCAGCTCGATGGTCGAGACCAGCACCCCCGACATCGCCCAGCTCAGATACTGCGCGGTGTTGGCGAAGGCGACGTAGCGTTGCACGGCCGCGTCGGCGTCGTCGAGTCGCCCGGTGAGGGTCAGGCCGAGGACCTCGCCGATCCCGGCCGGGTAGCGCAGCAGACCGTCGGTGAAGCGCTCCGCCTTGCGGGCACGGTCGGCCATCGGCCCCAGCTCGGAGCCGCGCCCGGCGACCGCACGCGAGAGCATCCCGCCGAACACACCCCATTCGACCGCCCACGGCAGCGCCGTCTTCTCGGCGAGTACCGAATCGGCCATCGAGATGGCGTCCCCGATCCGGTTCTCGAAAAGTGCACAGGCCGAGGCGATCCCGTCGACGATGAGCATGAGATTCTGATCGTCGACGCCGGTGCGGACCTCGTCGAGGATCTTGGCGGCACGTTCGGCGTCGTTCATCACCCAGAACATGTTGCCGACGCGCTGCAGCCCGATCCGCAGGGTCAGGGCCGCATCGAGTCCGGTGACGTCGATGTCGGTGAGGATCTCCTCGGCCTGATCGGGGTGTCCCTGCCACATCAGTGCGCGCGAGAGCAGTTCGGCCTCGGCGGGTCCGCCGCCCTCCTCGAGTGCGGCCCGCGCGAACCGCTCCCCCATCGGGGTCTGCGCCAGGTTCAGCGCATCGTCGGCCGCCGACGACAACAGGCTCAGATCCACCGCCGACGCATCGCTCTCCAGCGCCAGCTCGGCCAGCCTGATCCGGTCGAGGGGGGTGTCGAGGCTGCGGGACTTCAACGCACGCACCAGATTCCCGCGGAGCCGACGCGAGGAGGCGAAGCCCAGGCGGCGTCGGATCACCTCGCCGAACAGGGGATGCTGGAAGCCGACGTTGAGATCACGTCCGGCACGTTCGATCCGTACCAGCCCGTCGATCTCGGCGTGCTCGATGGCCTCCTCACCGGCGAGTTCGGCCAGGACGTCGAGATTCAGGGGTTCGCACAGACTCACGTACTTCAGCGAGGTCAGCACCGACTCGTCGAGTTGCTCGATCCGGCCCTCCAGCAGGGAGGCCAGCTCGGAGGTGATGGCTGCGCGGCCGCGCAGCTGCCACACCCCGTTGACCTGCCGCAGGGTGTTGGCCTGCCGCGCTCCCTCCACCAGATGACGCAGGAACAGCGCGTTGCCGCCGGATGCGGCCCACATGCGGTCGGCCGAATGCTCCTCGAGCTGCCCGCCGAGTACCGACTCGACCAGTTCGACGCTCTGTTCCTTGGTGAACGGCGACAGCGTGATCCGCAGGAGGTGGTTGTCCTTCCACAGCGACGTCACCGCATCGGGGACGGTCTCCCCGCTGCGCACCGTGGCGACGATGTGCACCGCCCGGTCGATCGCCAGCTGGTGCAGCAGCGTCGCCGACAGTTCGTCGAGCAGATGGGCGTCGTCGACACCGATCACGACGTTGCCACCGGACAGCAGTGACTCCCGGGCGGCGGCCAGGTAGGTGACCGGATCACTCGACGTCGCCGGCCCCACCAGATGCGCGAACACACCCAGGGGGATCGACCGTGCCGATTCCGTTCCGGCGACCCACCGCACGCCGCCTTCGATTCCCGCCGTGACGTGACGGGCCAAGGTGGTCTTACCCACCCCGGAATCCCCCGTCAGCACCACGCCACATACCGAGGCCTCCCCCCGCAGTGCCGCGGAGATCGCCCGGTACTCCTTCTCGCGCTCGACCAGAGGCCAGTTCGCCGGCATGCGGAGAATTTTAGTCGGTTGATCAGGAGTTCGATACGTCGTGTCCCCGCGCCGACGGACACCGGTTGCCGATCAGGCTGTACACCGGCTGTGCGTCGGCTGTGGATCTATGCGTCGCGTCGGTCGGTGACGACCACACCGATCACGAAGATGACGATCGCCCAGATCGCGAAGTAGATCAGCGAGACCGTCGGTCCCCAGTGGTAGTCCGAACCTTCCACACCCGACAGGAACCGGGTCCCGTTGCCGAACGGCAGCAACGGCGCCGCCCAGTCGCTGACCTTGGGGACCGCACTCAGGATGGTCTCGATCACGAGCATCCACACCAGCACCAGCGAGATGGCGCCGGCGGTCTGCCGGATCAGTGCGCCCACGCCGATCGAGAGCAGCACGCACAGCGCGGCGTACACCGGGATGCCCCAGATCTGCCGGATCACCCCCGAACTGCCCAGGTCGACGCCGGTGATCCCGGCCTTGAGCACGAGCACACAGATCACCGTGAGGATCAGCATGACGAGGAATGTCAGGCCCACGTAGACGACCGCCTTGGCGACCAGCGCGACCGGCCGCTTGGGGACGGCCAGGAACGTCGACCGGATGGTGCCGAACCGGTGTTCGCTGGTGATGCCGAGGATCGCCATGATCATCAGCACGATGACGGCGAACTGGTGCAGCCCGATCAGTGCGACGAACATCGACTCGCCGTCGACCGGCGTGCCGTCGGTGTTGTCGGCGAGACCGGCGAACAGTCCGGTGACACCCAGCGACAGGATCACCGCGAGTCCCACACACCAGTAGGGAGATCGGATCGTGGTGAGTTTGATCTGCTCGGCCCGCAGTGCGCCGATCATCGGGGACCTCCGTCGAACGGTGCGGACGGCGTCTGAGGTGACCCGGCCTGCGGGGGCTGCTGGGGTATCGGGTGAGGTATCGACGCGGACGGCGGGGGGCCGGCGAAGGGCGGGCCGGCAACAGGCGGTCCGGCGAGCGGGGTGGCAGAGTGCGGCGGGGCGGCGACGGGCGGTCCGGCGTACGGAGTGGCGGTGGTCCCGCCCTGGTACTGCACCGACCCGGCGGTGATCGCCATGAACGCCTCCTCGAGCGAGGCGGTGTGGGCGGCCAGCTCGTGAAGACGGATACCGGCGTCCCCGGCGACGTCGCCGACACGGTCGGTGGTCACGTCGTCGATCGCGACGACCGGACGGCCCTGCGCGTCGGCTTCCGGGCGGGGCGCCAGCCCGGCGGTGACCAGCGCGTCGTGCAGACGTTGCGGTTCCGGCGTGCGGACCCGGACCGTGGTCCGCGCCGATGCGGTGAACTCGCCCACCGAGCAGCTCGTGATCAGCCGGCCCTGCCCGATGACGACGAGGTGGTCGGCGGTCAGCGACATCTCGGTGAGCAGATGACTCGACACCAGCACGGTGCGGCCCTCCCGGGCCAGCTGCCGCATGAAGTTGCGAATCCAGACGATGCCCTCGGGATCGAGCCCGTTGACCGGCTCGTCGAACATCAGGGTGTGCGGGTCGCCGAGCATCGCCCCGGCCAGCCCGAGGCGCTGTGACATGCCGAGTGAGAACCCGCCCGCCCGCTTCTTGGCCACCGAGGTCAGGCCCACCATCTCGAGGACCTCGTCGACGCGGCCCACCGGGAGGCCGTTGCTCACCGCGAGCCACCGCAGATGCGAGCGTGCACTGCGGTTGGGGTGGACCCACCGTGCGTCGAGCAGGGCACCCACCTGCCGCAACGGGTTCTCCAGCTCGGCATAGGGGTGACCGTCGATGGTCGCGCGGCCCGACGTCGGACGGTCGAGTCCGAGCATCATGCGCATGGTGGTGGACTTCCCGGCCCCGTTCGGACCGAGGAATCCGGTGACCCGGCCCGGTTCCACGTCGAACGAGAGATCGTCGACGGCGCGGACGCTTCCGTAGTCCTTGGTGAGGTTCTCGACCTTCAGCACACGGCCGACATTACACACCCGGTGACGAGGCCTGAGCCCAGAAACGCTTGGGAATCCGCCCCGCCCCCGCGGCCAGCCGGCCCGCCGTCACCGCGTGCGCCATCGCCTGCGCCATCCGTTCCGGATTCTCCGCACGGGTCACCGCCGTCGCCAAAAGCACGGCATCGCAACCCAACTCCATCGCCAGGGCGGCATCGCTGGCCGTTCCGATGCCGGCGTCGAGGATGATCGGCACCTGTGCGGCGGCCACGATCATCTCGATGTTGTGCGGGTTGCGGATTCCGAGGCCGGTGCCGATCGGCGAACCGAGCGGCATCACCGCGGCCACACCGAGATCGGCGAGCCGGCGGGCCAGGATCGGGTCGTCGTTGGTGTAGGCCAGCACCACGAACCCGTCGTCGACGAGGCGCCGGGCACCGTCGAGCAGTTCCACCGGATCCGGTAGCAGGGTCTTCTCGTCGGCGACCACCTCGAGTTTGACCCAGTCGGTCTCGAGTGCCTCCCGCGCGAGTTGTGCGGTGAGGACCGCCTCGGCCGTCGTGTGGCTGCCGGCGGTGTTGGGCAGCGGCGCGATATCCAGGCGCCGCAACAGATCCAGCACTCCGGTTGTCGACGAACCACTCACCCGGCGCATCGCCACCGTGGTCAGTGCGGTCCCGGAGGCCACCAGGGCACGTTCGAGGACGTCGAGGTTGGCCGCGCCACCGGTACCCATGATCAGCCGGGAGGCGATCTCGCGGCCGGCGATCGAGAAGACGTCGGGGTCCGTCGCGGTCACCGGGCTAGCCACCTTGCACCGCCGTGACCACCTCGACCTCGGCCCCCTCGGACAGTGCGGTGTCCCAGTGCCGTCGCGGCAGCACCGCACCGTCGACGGCGACCGCGATCCCGGTGTCCGGCAGGCCCAGTGCGGCGAGCAGGGTGCGAACGGTGCCGCCGGCGTCGAGCTCGGCGGCATCTCCGTTGACGGTGATGGTCATCCTATCCCTCCGGTGGTGATCGTCTGTTCGAAAATGTTTGCGGTGCAGGGCTTCTCGTCGCCCGGTTCGGCGAGGAGTGCGGCGAAGGCGTCGGCGGTGTAGGGCGCCAGCATGATCCCGTTGCGGCCGTGACCGCACGCCAGCAGCACCCGCTCGTCGAGACGGCCGATGATCGGCAGGCCGTCGGGCGAACAGGGCCGGAATCCCACGCCGACCTCGGCGAGGGTGTACTCGCGCAATCCGGGATAGACCTCGATGGCGTCGGCGAGCAGGTCGGCGACCCCGGCGGCCCGGGCACCGGCGGCACCGCTGCGCCATTCGTGCGCGTCCCCCTCGTATTGTGTTGCGCCGACGACGATCCCGTCGGATCGGGGCACCAGGTAGACCGTGCGGCCATCGACCCGCGCGCGGATCACATGCAGGGGCGGGGGCACGGTCCAGCGGTCGGCCCGCAGCCGCAGCACCTCCCCCTTGTCCAGGTGAACCGGGGCATCGGGCCAGAGGTCGGCGATCCCGGCACCGGCGGCGAGCAGGATCTGATCCGGGCGATGGCCGTCGAGCTCGGCGAGGTCGGCGATGCGACCCGATTCGATCCGCCCACCGGCGGCGATCAGGGCCGCACGCAGTGCGGCCAGCAGGCGGCGGTTGTCGACGGCCCCCTCCCCGCGGGCGAGATAGCCACCGCGCAAACGGGATCCGATCGCCGGCTCGCGCTCTCGGATCACCGTGGCGTCGACCGGGGTGAGCCGATCGGTGCTGCGCGGACGCCGCGACCAGACGAAATCGGCGAGTTGAGCGAGGTATCCGGCGTCGGCGGCGGTGGCCGCGACGAACAGCGAGTCGTGTGCGGCGACCACATCCGGGTCGCCGAGCCGGACGATCAGGTCCGGCCAGCGTGCGACGGAACGTTCGGACAGCTCGAGCAGGGCGTCCTCGCCGGGATGACCCTCACCGAGCGAACCGAGCATCCCGCCGGCCACCCAGGCGGCCCGCAGATGTTCTCCGGCGTCGACGACGGTGACCTGCCAGCCCTCGTCGGCGGCACGGAGTGCGCAGGTCAGGCCGATGACACCGCCGCCGACCACGACGAGATGGCGGGGTGTGCGCGATGTTTCGCTGGACGACATGGGTCGGTCGCATCCTTCCTTCGCCGGCATGATCCGGATCAGGTGTGACGGTCAGCGGGGGCGTCCCGCACTCTCAGCCCGGCGAACCCCGGACTCCCGTGTTGTCGTACCCAGCATAACCTTTCGGTCATGGCCACCGATCACCCGTCCGCCTCCGCCCGTCCCGACATCCGAACTCGCCTCGCCGGGGCCCGGCTGTACCTGTGCACCGATGCCCGCCGCGACCGTGGCGACCTGATGGAGTTCGTCGACGCCGCACTCGCCGGTGGCGTGGACATCATCCAGTTGCGCGACAAGGGATCTGCGGGAGAGAAGCAGTTCGGCACCCTGGAGGCCCGCGCCGAGCTGGACCTGCTCGCACAGTTGCGCCGGCTCGCCGACGCGCACGGTGCGCTGCTCGCGGTGAACGACCGCGCCGACATCGCCGCGCTCGCCGGAGCCGACGTCCTGCACCTCGGGCAGGGCGACCTGACGCCGGCGCGGGCACGCGAGGTGGTCGGCGATGCGATGATCGTCGGCGTGTCGACCCACGACCCCGATCAGGCCCGGAGCGCCGACGCCGACCCGGCGGTGGACTACTTCTGCGTCGGGCCGTGCTGGCCGACGCCGACCAAACCCGACCGCGTCGCCCCCGGCCTCGGCCTGGTCCGCGAGGTGGCGGCGAGTGCACCGTCGACCCCGTGGTTCGCGATCGGCGGCATCGACGAGCAGCGGCTGCCGGAGGTCGTCGAGGCGGGCGCGTCCCGGATCGTGGTGGTGCGGGCACTGACCGCCGCCGGCGACCCCGCCGCCGCGGCCACCCGTCTGCGTGCGGGCACCGGTCGGCCCTGATCCCCCACACCTGTCCTGATCCCCCGCCGGTCCGGATCTCACCCGGACGGCGGTTGCCGGACCCGCAGGTCGAGGTCTATGATGGTCCGATCATGCGTATCCACAACGTGCTCGTATCCCGCCGCAGCGGGGCCTGACTTCGACCGGCCCCCCGCTGCGGGGTCGTTGCACGTTCTCGTCGGTCACCTTTTCTTCGACCGAAACGAGTTTTCCCGATGCGCAGCCTTCACTTCTCCGAGTCATCGTGTTCGTGTAGCGAGCGTGACGCCGGAGTCCACGACGAGCTCCTGGCTCGGTTCGGCGCTCCGCTCCCCCGAGGCATTCGCGAGGAGGCACACGGAATGACCTGGCAAGAATTCGACGATTCCTTCGGCGGCACGGGTGCGATCCGGTTGGGGTCGTGGTCGCTGAACCCGGCCCCGGCCGACATGATCGAGTGTCGCGCCACCATCGCCTACGCCGACCGGATCATGTCGATGTCGGCGACGGCGACCGGACCGGTCGGCGCGATGACGTCGATCCTGCACGAGATGGGCGCACCCGTCCAGGTCGTCTCGGTGCATCAGCGCCAGACCGACGACGGCATCACCGCGTTCATGCTGTGCGAGCACAACCACCGGCAGTGCTGGGTCTACGGTGACGGCGCGACCGCCGACGAGGCGAACGTCAACGCCCTCGTCGCCGGCGCCAACCGGTTGCTCGAGCCCGACGCCTGAGGTGCCCCGGCCCACCCCGGACACCATCTGCCGTCACAGGCGGATCGCATCCGACAAGGCCTCGGTGATCCGGGCGAGACGATCGGCGGCGGCGGCACGCGGCACCTCGTCGTCGCACCGGAACACCACCTCGAGGTAGCACTTGAGTTTCGGTTCGGTACCCGACGGCCGGATGATCACCCGGTCGTCGGCGGCCGTCCGGAACATCAGGCCGTCGGTGGGCGGCAGATCCGGTGACCCGACCGACAGGTCGACCGATTCGATCACCGCCGATCCGGCGAGCACGGTGAGCGGCCGCGCCCGCAGCCGCGTCATCGCATCACGGATCCGGGACAGGTCGTCGACGCGGATGCTCAGTTGCGCCGTCGCGTGCAGCCCGTGCTGCCGGGCGAGCTCGTCGAGGCGGCCCCCGAGTGTCACGCCGCGGCCGGCGAGTTCCTCGACCAGCGTCACCACACGGACCGCGGCACCGATCCCGTCCTTGTCGCGAACCGCCTGCGGATCGGTGCAGTACCCGATCGCCTCCTCGTACCCGAACCGCAGGTCCGGTGCGCGGGCGATCCATTTGAACCCGGTCAGGGTGGTCACCCCGCGCAGCCCGTGGGCCTGCGCGATCCGCCCGAGCAGCCGGCTCGACACGATCGAGCACGCCAGGGTGGTGCCCGGACGGGAGTCGTCGCGGGCGGCCTGATCGCCGAGCAGGGCGCCGAGTTCGTCGCCGGTGAGCTGCCGCCACGTCCGGTCGGCCTGCGGGATCGCCACCGAGCAGCGGTCGGCGTCCGGATCGAGGGCGATCACCACATCGGCGTCGACATCGGCGGCCAGTGCCAGCGCCAGGTCGAGGGCGCCGGGCTCCTCCGGATTGGGGAACGCGACGGTCGGGAAGTCCGGGTCGGGGTCGGCCTGGGCGGCGACGACGTGCACGTCGGTGATCCGTGCGGCGTCGAGCACCCGCAGGGCGGTGGCGCCGCCGACCCCGTGCATCGCGGTCAGCACCACACGCACCCGGCTGGGTTCGGGGTCGCGTCGATGTGACGCCATCCGGCTCACATAGGCCTCGACCACCTCGTCGGCGACCGGTTCGACGTGCTCGGTGCTGCGGGGTACGGCATCGGCCGGCGGGGCGTCGGCGATCCGTGCCGCGATCTGGGCGTCGGCGGGCGGCACGATCTGCACCCCGCGGCCGTCCGGGTCGGCGGCACGGCCACCGAGATAGACCTTGTAGCCGTTGTCGGCGGGCGGATTGTGCGACGCGGTGATCATGACCCCGGCGTCGGCGTCGAGGGCTCGCACCGCGTAGGCGGTGACCGGGGTGGGCAGTCGGGCCGGCAATGCGAGTGCGCGCAGCCCCGCCCCCGACAACACCTCGAGGGCGACGTCGCGGAAGGCCGACGACCCGTGGCGGGCGTCGCAGCCGACCACCACGCGGGCATCGGCTCCCACGGTGTCGAGCAGATGGCGGGCCACACCGGCGGTCGCCCGGGTCACCACCGCGACGTTCATCCGCGACTGACCTGCGCCGACCGGTCCGCGCAGGCCCGCGGTACCGAACTCGAGGGGACCGGCGAAGCGGTCGGCCAGTGCGGCGAGCGCACCGGGCCGGCTGCGGTCGGCGTCGGCGATCAGTCCGGCGAGCTCGTCGCGGGTGGTCGGGTCCGGATCGTGACCGAGCCAGTCGCGAGCGCGATCGGTGAGGGTCATCCGGGCAGGTCGAGTGCGTCCATCCGGCTGCGCAGGCCGGGCCAGGCCTCACCGAACGCCGGATGCAACGGGAGATCACCCACCTCGGACTCACCCACCCAGCGCAGCTCGGCGGATTCGCCGTTCGCCACGGTCCGGACCGGTTCGGACGCCTCGGCGATCACCGTGGTGTACGCCCACCCCGAGGTGGCCTGGTGGGTGACCACCGCGGCGACCACCCGGATGTCGTCGGCCTCGATACCGGCCTCTTCCTGGGCTTCGCGGAGGGCCGTGTCGACCGCGCTCTCGTGCGAATCGCGGGCACCACCGGGCAATCCCCAGGTACCGCCCTGATGTGACCATGCCGCACGATGCTGCAGCAGGATCAGCGTCGCGCCGTCCGGGGCCGCCGCACGCAGCAACAGACCCGCCGCGCCGTGCACCCCCCAGTATCGCGATCCATCCGGATCGATGACCCAACCGTCTCCGTCGCCACGCACCGCGCCTCCTGACACCCAGCCGTCCCGGCCTCGCCCCTACCGTATGTGAGGGTGGCCACGCGGGCCAGGGATGATTCCGACACGTCCTCGCCGAATCGCCCGGTTCCGCGTGCCTGGCGCACCTGGGCGGGCCGATCGTCTTAGGCTGGGAAACAGATCGACGGCCGGAGACGATGGACCGAGTAGGACCGCGGCACATCGCGACGCCGGATGACGTGGACGCCACCCGGCGCGCGAACGACCGCGAGCGGTCGGAAGGGATAGTGGTGACCGGCGACGCATCCCCTGTGCGCACGGTGCTCACCCGTGCCGGGCGGTCGCTGCGATCAGATCTCGCGGCCCCGCCCATCCGGGAGGTCCTCGCCGACCGCCGGGAGCAGGTCGCCTTCGGCCGTGAGCCCGGCCGCTCCCCGCTCACCATGCTGCGGCACTACGCCGGGACCACCCCGGGAAAACTCATCATGATCGTCGCGGCCTTGTCGACGGCGATGCTGATCACCGGCTGGTACGGCTCGACGGTGCTGGAGAACCGGACCGCCACCCTGCGGACCATCGTCGACCGGGCCGAACCCCTCGCCGAGGCGTCCCAGGTGCTCTACAGTTCGCTGTCGATCGCCGACGCCGCGGCCAACTCCGCATTCATCTCCGGGGGACTCGAATCCCCCGAACTGCGTACCCGCTACTCCGACTCCCTGGCGACCGCGTCGGCCGCGCTGATGCGGGCGGCCGGCACCTCCGGTGTCCCCGGCACCGACCCGGACGCCGACACCCGAGCGGTCACCGCCGACCTGACCACCCTGGCCACCACGATCCCCGTCTACAGCGGGCTGATCGAGACCGCCCGCACCAACAACCGCCTCGGCAACCCGGTCGGCAGTTCCTATCTGACGCAGGCGTCGGCGCTGATGCAGAGCCAGATCCTGCCGGCCGCGCAACGACTCTACGAGCGGCGCTACGCGGCCATCGCCGACCCCCAGCAGGCCCTGACCATCCCGCCGTACGGGGTGTATGCGGGACTGTTGTTCGTCGCCCTGGCCCTGATCGGGACGTCGCGGTATCTCGCCAGACGCACCCGACGTCGCTTCAACATCGGGGTGGTGCTGGCGCTGGTCGCGATCATCGGCGGGCTGGTGTGGCTGCTGGCGTCCGGTCTGATGTCGGTGGCGGCCACGTCGTCGGCGAAATCCGACGGCGTCGATCCGCTCCGACAACTCACCGAGGCGCGCATCCTCACCCAGCAGGCGCGGTCGGCCGAGACCCTCGCCCTGATCCGACGCGGCGACCAGACCGACCTGGAACGCACCTTCGCCACCTCCACCCAGCAGATCACCTCGATCCTCGACGACCTGCAGTCGCAGACCTCCGCGGGCTCCGACGGGCCACTGACCACCCGGCAGATCGACTCGGTCTCCTCGGCCCTGGATCAGTGGCGGACCTCCGACGAGAAGACCCGCAGCGCCATGGACACCGGCGACTTCGCGACCGCCCGCACCCTCACCGTCGGCTCCCAGCCGTCGAGTACCGCGAGCAGCTATGCCGCCGTCGACTCCGCCCTCGTCGACGCCATCACCACCACCCGCACCGGTTTCCGCGACGACATCAACACCGCGCAACGCGTGCTCGGCTTCACCGGCACCGGTGTGCTGCTGCTGACCATCTTCGCGACCGCCGCCCTGGTGCTCGGCCTCATCCCGAGGGTCCGGGAGTACCGATGACGGCCGCACGGGAAGCAGGGCGTCGTCGTGGACCGGCGGCGACCCGGCCCGTGCTCTGGATGATCGTGGTGCTGGTCGCGATGCTGACGATGACCGGTTGCGTCCGGTTCACCGCGCCCGAGTCGCCGCCGCCGAGCGCCACCGCGGTGATGCCGTCACCGCAGGGTGCCGACACCAACGTGCCCCGGGAGACCACCCCCAGCGCCGACTCGTGCGATGCGACGGTCAGCCTGCGGCCACCGGCCCAGATGCCCGAACCCGGCCACATGCCCGCCGGTTCGACGATGGCCGCGATCCAGCGGCGCGGCCGGCTGATCGTGGGCACCGACATCGGCTCCAATCCGTTCAGCTTCCGCGACCCCATCACCGGTGACATCCAGGGATTCGACGTCGACATCGCCCGGGAGATCTCCGACGCCATCTTCGGCGACCCCGACCGGATCGAGTACCGGGTGCTGACCTCGGCCGAACGCAGCGAGGCACTGGAGACCGGTGACGTCGACATCGTCGTCAAGACCATGTCCATCACCTGCGACCGGCTTCGATCGGTGAGCTTCTCGTCTCCGTACTACATTGCGTCGCAGCGGATTCTGGTGCCGCGTAATTCCGGCATCGACGAGATCGACGGCCTGGCGGGCAAGCGTGTGTGCGCCGCCCGCGGCTCGACGTCGATCGGGCGGATCCAGGCCGAACAGCCCAAGGCGACCATGGTCACCACGACGACCTGGGCCGACTGCCTGGTGATGCTGCAGCAGGGACAGGCCGATGCGGTGTCCACCGACGACGCGATCCTCGCGGGCCTGGCCGCACAGGACCCGTGGGTGGAGATGATCGGCCCGGGACTCGGCGCCGAGTACTACGGCGTGGGTATCCCGAAGGGCCATGACGACATGGTCAGATTCGTCAACGGGGTCCTGGCCCAGACCCGCACCGACGGTCGATGGTATGAGATCTACAACCGGTGGCTGGCCAACCTGGGTCCGGGATACGGCCCGCCACAAGCTGTCTACCGGGATTGAGAACGATGGTGCGCCGACACGAACCGACCGACGTCACGCCTGCGGGTGTCGACGGCGACGACGCCACCCGCCGGGATGTGGGCACCGAGCGCGGCGAGAGCGTGGATCAGGATCCCGAGGTGGGTACGCAGCGGGCGAATCCGGCGGACCTCGACCTCACCCTCGGCACCCAGCGGACCGACCCCGCCGATCTCGACCTCACCCTCGGGACGCAACGCGCCGACCCCGCAGACCTGGACGTCGACCTCGGGACCCAGCGTTCGGATCCCACCGATCAGCTCGGGACCCAGGCCACCCCCGCCACCGCGTCGACCGACCCCGTCGTCCGGTCACGTCCACTCATCCCCACCGAGGCCCTCGCCTCGGTGGGGCAGACCCGTCGCCTCGTCCCCAGCCGGACGTCGGCCGTCCACGACCGCAGGCTCGGCAGCGGGCTCGTCGAACTGCCCAAGATCACCGACATCGAACCGGCCGACGCCGTCCTCGACGTCCCGGTGATCGCCGAACGCAAACGTAACTGCTGGCGCTGCGGACGCCCGGTGGGACGCGAATCCGGTTCCGACACCGGCGATCTCACCGGCACCTGCCCGCACTGCGGGGCTCGCTACTCCTTTGTCCCGGGACTGGCGCCGGGCACGCTGGTCGCCGGCCAGTACGAGATCGCCGGTGCCATCGCCCACGGCGGACTCGGCTGGATCTATCTGGCCATCGACCGCAACGTGTCGGACCGGCCGGTGGTACTCAAGGGCCTGCTGAACTCGTCGGATTCCGAAGCGCAGCAGGTCGCCCTGGCCGAACGGCAGTTCCTGGCGTCGGTGAACCATCCCGGCATCGTGAAGATCTACAACTTCGTCGAACACATCACCGCCGACGAACAGACCTTCGGCTACATCGTGATGGAGTACATCGGCGGCCAGACGCTCAAACAGATCACCGCCGACGGGCCGTCGCGACTGATGCCGATCGAACAGGCGATGGCCTACATGCTCGAGGTGCTGCCCGCCGTCGGATACCTGCATTCGGTGGGTCTGGTCTACAACGACGTCAAACCGGAGAACATCATGGTCTCCAGCGACGAGGTCAAGCTGATCGACCTGGGTGCGGTGTCGGCGATCAACGGGTACGGACATCTGTACGGCACACCGGGTTTCCAGGCCCCGGAGATCGTCCACACCGGGCCGCAGGTGGTCACCGACATCTACAGCATCGGCCGGACCCTGGCCGTGCTGACCGTCGACATGCCGATGTCCAAGGGCCGCTACGTCGACGGTCTCCCCGACCCCGACACCACCCCCGTCTTCGCCGACAATCCGTCGTATTACCTTCTGCTCCAACGTGCGACGGCACCCGATCCGGCCGACCGGTTCGCCTCGGCCGAGGAGATGACCACCCAGCTGCTCAACGTGCTGCGGGAGACCGTCGCCGTGCACACCGGCGTACCCCGCCCGTCGCTGTCGACGGTGTTCACCCCGCAGCGTTCGACCTTCGGTACCGATCTGATGCTGGCCCCGGTGGACGGATTCTTCGACCCGCAGGAGGGGTCGTTCCACGACCCGGTGGACATCGCCCGGGCATTGCCGGTACCGCTGGTCAATCCCAACGATCCGGCTGCGGGACTGCTGAACTCGGCGGCGCTCTCGGACCCGCGTCAGACCCTGGACTCCATCTCGGCGGTGCGCGCCGAGGGATTCGCCTCCCTGCTCGGACGGCGATCCACCAGCGCGCATCCGTCCCTGGAGATCGACCTGGCCGAGGCCCGCGCGCATCTCGAGCTCGACGACGTCGACACCGCCCTGGAGATCCTCCGGAATGTGTCCGCCCAGCACGGTGATTCATGGCGGGTGCAGTGGTACATGGGGATGTGTGCGCTGATGAACGCCGAACCCGAACTGGCATATCAACGATTCACCGACGTACTGCAGGCCATGCCGGGTGAGGTGGCCCCGAAGCTCGCCACCGCGGGCACCGCCGAACTGATCGGCCGCTGGCTGTCGGCCGAACACGGCGGCCGGGACGGCTCCTACGGCACGGTCGGCAAGGTCGCGGAGCTGTATGACGTTGCCACCCACCACTATCACGACCTGTGGCTGACCGACCACGCGATCGTGACCGCCGCCTTCGGGCTGGCCCGGCTCGCCGTGGCCCGCGGGGATTTCGACGCGGCGATCAGGCCGCTCGACGAGGTCCCGCCGACCAGCCGCCACTACAACACCGCACGCGCCACCGCCGTGCTCACCCTGGTCCACGGCCGGGACCCGAGGGATGTGGAGAAGCGTCAGATCGTCGAGGCCGCCAAGCGTCTGGAGGTCATGCCCGACACCGAACCCCGCAAGGCGCGACTGCAGCTGATCGTCCTGGGCACCGCACTGGGCTGGATTCTGGCGCACCCCGATCACACCGGCGGCCCGGACCGGCTCCTGGAGGTGCCGTTCACCGAGCGGGGACTGCGCGCGGGTACCGAGCGATGCCTGCGGGCCCTGGCCCGCCAGACCCGCAGCAACCGGGATCACCGGTTCCTGCTGGTCGACCTGGCGAACTATGTGCGACCGGACAGCCTGTTCTGATCCGCCGGTCCGGCAGACCTATCCGGGATGGGCCAGGGATGCGGTGCCGGCGCGCCGATCGCCGGTGTCCTCCGCACCGAAGACGTGGTCGGTGGGAGCGAAGTGCGACATCATCTTTCGGTAGGTCGAGGTGAACGTCGGCCACATCACCGAGTTGCGGCCGGTGGCGTCGATGTACCAGCTCCCGCAGCCACCGGTGTTCCAGACCGTATGCGCCAGTTGGGTGTCGAGGTGGGCGTTGTAGGCGTCGTGGGCACTGCGGGTCACCTCGACGGTCTGCGCCCGGCGCGCCTCGAGATGCGCCAGCACGGCACCGATGTAGTAGGCCTGCGACTCCAGCATCAGCAGGATGGAACTGTGCCCGAGATTCGTGTTGGGGCCGTACAGCAGGAAGAGATTGGGGAAGTCCGGGACCGACACCCCGCGGTAGGCGCTGGGCGAGCCGTTCCACACCTGCGCGAGATGGCGGCCGTCGCGGCCGGTGATCACGCGGGCCAGCGGCGGACTGGTCGGCTCGAATCCGGTGGCGAAGATGACGGTGTCGACGTCGAACTCGGTGCCGTCGGCGCTGACCGCGCCGGTGGCGGTGAGTCGTTGCAGCGCACCGGTGACGGTGGTCGACCGATGATCGAGCGCCGGATACCACTTGTTGCTGATCAGGATTCGTTTGCAGCCCATGGTGAAGTGCGGGGTGAGCCGGCGACGCAGGGCGGGGTCGGAGATCTGCCGGGCACGGTGCCGGTTGGCGATGTGCGAGAACGCCCGGAGCACCGCCGGCTGGTGGGCCATCCCCACCACGTGGAACTCGTGGGTGAACCAGTTCAACATCCGAACCGCTCGGTGTGCCTTGGGGAATCGGCTGTAGATCGCCCGTTCCAGCGGGCCGATCTTGCGGTCCAGACGGGGGATCACCCACGACGGCGTGCGCTGGAAGGAGACCAGGGACTCGACCTTGTCGACGATCTCGGGCACCACCTGGACGGCCGACGCACCACTGCCGACCACGGCGACCTTGCGGCCGGCGAGATCCCGCGAATGGTCCCAGGCCGCGGTGTGGAAGACCGCGCCGGTGAACTCGTCGAGACCCGGGATGTCGGGGATGACCGGTTCCGACAGGGCACCGGGGGCGGTGATCAGGAATCGGGCCCGGATGGTGCCGTGAGCGGTGTCCACCACCCAGCGATGGGCGGCGTCATCCCATGCCGCCGCGAGCATCTCGCAGTCGTAGCGGATGACGTCGGCGTAGTCGGCGGCGACCTTGGTGGCGTATTGCCTGATCTCCCACTGCCGTCCGAAGGTGTGCGACCAGTTCGGGTTGTCGGCGAAGGACAGCGAGTAGAGGGCGGTGGGGACATCGCATGCCGCACCGGGATAGGTGTTGGCCAGCCACACGCCACCGGCCTCGGCGGCACGTTCGACCGCCAGCACCGACAGGCCCGGATGGTCGGTGCGCAACCGGTACAGGGCGGCCAGCCCACCGAATCCGGCGCCGACGACGAGCACGTCGATCTCGGCGGGCAGCCCGTCGACGGCGATTCCGGCGGGTGTGGCCGGTGCGGTGCCGGGGGTTGCGGGTGTGGTCGTCATCGACGTCGTCCCTCCGTCCAGGTGGTGAAGATGTGCTCGCAGAACTGCCGATCCGTGGCGGGATCACGGAGTAGTCGTGAGATCGCCAGGCCGCGTGCGAGTTCGGCGGCCACCTCGAGCTCGGCACTGGTGTACCGGTCGCCGAACAGGGCGGCACCGGTGTCCATCAGTTCGTCGGCGATCCGGCGTTCGAGCGGGATGATCGCCGTCCTGAGTGCGGCGTCGGTGCGGGCGGCCACCCACAGTTCGAGCGCGGCATAGAACAGCGGGCCGTCGAAGACCTCGATCAGGATGTTCAGATCCTCGTGACCGGTGCGGGGCCGGGACAGGATCTCGGTCTTACGACGGTCGACGAGATGTGCGACGGCGGCCACGACCAGTGCCTCCCGGGTGGGGAACTGATGTAGCAGTGCGCCGCGGGACACTCCCGCACGCCGGTTGACCTCCTGCGTCGTGGTGCCGGCATAGCCGAGCTCGATGAGGGCGTCGACCGTCGCATCCAGGACCTTTTCCCTGGTCAGGGCCGATCGTTGGGCCTGGGTCCGGCCGGTTGTCGAGGTCGGCGGGGTCTCGGTGTCGAGCATGACTGTGATGGTAACCATACTTTCACAAACAGTCCAGACTGCTTGCAAATCTCGTCGGTGATGCCCCGCCCGGTGACGACCGGGCGGGGACGACCGGGCGGGGACGACCGGGCGGGGACGACCGGTCAGCGATACCGGTCGCACCGATCAGGCGGCCACCACCTCGGCCGCCTGCTGGGCGATCGCGAGTTCCTCGTTGGTGGGGACGACGAACACCGCCACCGTGGAATCGTCGGTGGAGATCTTGCGTGGTTGCCTGCTGCGCACCGCGTTACGGTCGGGATCGATGACGATCCCATAGTTCTCCAGGCCGGCCAGCGAGTCGGCGCGCACGGTGGTCGCGTTCTCCCCCACCCCGGCGGTGAAGGTGATCGCGTCGACCCGGCCGAGTTCGATCATGTAGGCGCCGATGTAGCGGCGCAGGCGATGGATGTAGACATCGTAGGCCAGCTTCGCCGACGCATCGCCCGCGGCGAGCTTCTCGGTGACCGAACGGAAGTCGTTGTCACCACACAGGCCCTTGAGCCCGGAGTTCTTGTTCAGCAGGGTGTCGATCTGGTCGGCGCCGAGTTTCACCACCCGATGCAGGTGCAGCACGGCGCCGGGATCGATGTCGCCGCTGCGGGTCCCCATGACGAGCCCTTCCAGCGGCGTCATCCCCATACTCGTGTCGATCGGGGCACCACCGGCGATCGCCGACGCCGACGCACCGTTGCCGAGATGCAGCACGATCTGGTTGACCTCGCCGGCCGGTTTGCCGAGCAGTCCGGGAACCTTGCCGCTGACGTACTCGTGACTGGTGCCGTGAAAACCGTAGCGGCGGATGGCATGGAGCTTCGCGACACCACGATCGATCGCATAGGTGGCAGCGGCCTCGGGCAGGGAGTGGAAGAACGCGGTGTCGAAGACCGCCACCGACGGCACATCGGGCAGCAACTCCCGGGCCGCCTGGATTCCGGTGAGATTCGCCGGATTGTGCAGCGGTGCGAGGGTGGAGATCCGGTCGATCTCGCTGATCACCTCGGTGGTGATCAGCGTGGGCCGGAAGAACGACCGCCCGCCGTGTACCACGCGGTGCCCCACCGCACTCAGACCTGCTGCGGCCAGGTCGATCCCACCGTCGGCGAACAATTCCATCACCCGGCGGATCGCGGCGGTGTGATCGGGCAGTTCGATCTGCTCGGTCACCTCCAGCCCGCCCTGCGAGTGGGTGATCGACCCGCCGTGGTCGCCGATCCGCTCGGCGATGCCCTCGGCGGTGACCTCACCCGATTCGGGATGGACCAGTTGATATTTCAAGGACGACGACCCCGCGTTGAACACCAGGACCGAGCCCGCGATACCGTCACTCACCGTTCGACTCCCCCGCCCCGGTACCGGCCGTTTCCGCACCCGCCGCCGCTGCATCCGCCTGCTCGGCGTCGCTGCGGCCCGCCAGATTCTGGGCTGTCAGGTTCTGGGCTGTCAGGTTCTGGGCTTGGATCGCGGTGATCGCCACGGTGTTCACGATGTCGTCGACCAGCGCGCCGCGGGACAGGTCGTTGATCGGGCGGGCGATGCCCTGCAGCACCGGGCCGATCGCGACCGCACCGGCGCTGCGCTGCACCGCCTTGTAGGTGTTGTTGCCGGTGTTGAGGTCGGGGAAGATCAGCACCGTCGCGCGACCGGCCACCGGCGAGTCGGGCATCTTGGTGGCCGCCACCGACGGATCGACCGCGGCGTCGTACTGGATGGGACCCTCCACCAGGAGCTCCGGCGCCCGCTCTCGCACCAGTTCGGTGGCGACACGGACCTTTTCGACGTCGGCGCCGGAGCCGGAGCTGCCGGTGGAGTACGAGAGCAACGCGACCCGCGGTTCGATCCCGAACCCGGCGGCGGTGGCGGCCGACGAGATCGCGATGTCGGCGAGTTGCTCGGCGGTGGGATCGGGCACCACCGCACAGTCGCCGTAGGCGAGGACCTTGTCGGCCAGACACATGAAGAACACACTCGACACCGTCGACACCCCGGGCGCGGTCTTGATCACCTCGAAGGCGGGGCGGATGGTGTGTGCGGTGGTGTGTGCGGCACCCGAGACCATTCCGTCGGCGCGTCCGGTGTGGACCAGCATGGTCCCGAAGTAGGAGACGTCGAGCATGCGTTCACGGGCCCGGTCGAAGTCGACGCCCTTGTGCTTGCGCAGTTCGGCGTAGATCCTCGCGAACTCGTCGGTGAGCGGCGAGTTCGCCGGGTCGATCAGCTCCACACCGTCCAGGTCGAGGCCGAGATCCTGTGCACGACGGGCGATCCGCCCCGGGTCGCCGAGGATGATCAGGTTCACCACACCCCGGCGGAGCAGCCGTCCGGCGGCCCGCAGGATGCGGTCGTCGTCGCCCTCGGGCAACACGATGGTCCTGCGGTCGGCGCGGGCCCGCGCGATCAGTCCGTACTCGAACATCTGCGGCGTCATCACCTCGGTGGTGGGCACCTTGAGGACCCGGGTGAGGGTCTCGGCGTCGATGTGGCGGTCCATCAGCTCCAGCGCCGCCTCGATCTTGCGGGCCGATCCGGCCGCCACCCGGCCCCGCGTGTTGGCCGCGGTGCGTGCGGTGTCGTAGGTTCCGTGCCCGCACAGGATGATCGGCAGGGTCGACTCCAGCCCGCCGACGAGTGCATCGATCATCGGATGCGGCCGTAACCCGCCGTTGAGGATGATCCCGGACAACCGCGGAAAGCCTTGTGCGGCATTGGCTGTGACCAGGGCGAGGAGGACGTCGGAGCGGTCGGCCGGGGCGATCACCACGGTCCCCTCCGACAACCGTTCCAGGATGTGTTCGACGGTCATGCCGCCGACCATCACCCGCAACGCCTCCCGGTCGAGCAGTTCCGGATCGCCGCTGAACAGGCTGGCGTCCAGCGCTTCTTTGAGCTCGGCCATGGTGGGGGCCACCAGCACCGGGTCTTCCGGCAGACACCAGGTGGGTACATCCAGGGTCAGGAACGCCGCCTGGATGGCCGGCATCTGTGCCGGATCGCACCGGTTGGCGACGACGGCGGCGGTGGTCGCGTGCATCGCGGCGATCTCGGTGAGCAGGTGGTCGGTGGTGTCGCGGAGCTCGGCGGGGGCTCGTCCGGCGGCTTTGAGCGCCAAGATGATCGGCGCCGACAGGTTGGCCGCGATCCGCGCGTTGTAGCTGAGTTCCGACGGGTTGCCGATGTCGGTGTAGTCCGAACCGATGATCACCACGGAGTCGCAGCGGGACTCGACGGCGTGATAGCGGGCGACGATCTCGGCGATCGCGGCGTCGGGTGCGGCATGCACCTGGTCGTAGGTGACGCCGATGCAGTCGTCGTAGCCGATGTCGGTGGAGGTGTGCTCGATGAGCATCTCGAGCAGATAGTCGCGCTCACCGGCCGCCGCCCGGGAGATGGGCCGGAACACGCCCACGCGCCCGCCGGTGGCGGACAGGAACGCGAGGATGCCGAGGGCGACCGTCGACTTCCCGGTTCCTCCCTCGGCGGAGGCGATGTAGATGCTGGTCGAGGTCGCTGCGTCGTCGCCCATGCCCGTCAGCCTAATGTGTGGACGCCGCCGGCAAGGGCCGCTGCGCACACCCGGTCCGGTGGGAACCGTCTCACTCGTGCCCGGCGGCGTCCGGACCGGTCCGGACGATCGCCCGCACGACCAGGTCGGCGATCTGGTCGTCGGTCAGCGAACTCTCCGGTTCCAGCATCACCGAGAAGATCATCCGCACCAGGAATTCCGCGGCCGCACGGGGATCGGGCACGAGTTGTTCACCGATCGCGGGCTCCAGATCCGGCAGTGCCTGATCGACGATCCGCGACACCAGCGACGGCCCCTCGGTCTGGTCGGTGGTGACCAGTGCCCGGACGATCTCCTCGGGTTCCTTGCGGAGCACGTACTGCAAGGCCTCGTGCTCACGGATATAGGGCAGCACGTTGCGGATCTGCGCACGGATCTTGCCCGCGGCGTCGGGTTCGGGGGCCGCCCACTCGCGCAGCAGCACACGCAGGGTGGCGACCTCACGGTCGACGATCGCCGCGACCAGCGCGTCCCGGCCGCCGAACATCCGGTAGGCGGTCGCGCGGGCCACGCCGGCGTGCCGGGCGACCGACGTCAGGCTCAATGCCTTGGCCCCGAATCGCGAGACCAGGCCGACACCCACATCCACCATGCGATCGCGATCCATGGGAGAAAACGGTATCCGACGGCGGAACGGACTGTCGGCCCCGGCGCCTACGCTGGATGCGACGACCGCCGACCCGACCGGACGGAGACACCACGTGGACACCCGAGCGACCGGCGAGACCGTCGATTCCCTGATGGCCGAGTTGTCCGACCTCGCCGATCCCGCGATCCTGGCGGTCAACGAGCGACACGGCGACGAGCACGCGGTCAATCTCACCAGGCTTCGGGCCGTCGCCAAACGCGTACGCACCGATCATGACCTGGCGTGTGCACTGTGGGCGACCGACGACTCCGCTGCCCGCCTGCTGGCCGTGCTGATCTGCCGGCCCCGGTTGTTCACCGCCGACGAGCTCGACGCCATGCTGCGCCAGGCCCGGACACCCAAGGTGCAGGACTGGCTGATCTCCTATGTCGTCAAGAAGAGCACCCACGTCGAGACCCTGCGGGTGGCCTGGTTCGACGACCCGGATCCGGTGGTGGCGGGCGCGGGCTGGACGCTGACCGGTGATCGGATCGGTTCCGGTGCCGACGGTCTCGACCTGCCCGAATTGCTCACCCGGATCGAAGATCAGATGGCCGACGCCCCGGACCGGTTGCAGTGGGCCATGAACGGCTGCCTCGCCCGGATCGGGATCGACCATCCCGACCACCGTTCCCGGGCCATCGACATCGGTGAGCGGCTGGAGGTGTTGAAGGACTATCCGACGGCGCGCGGTTGTGTGTCACCGTTCGCACCGATCTGGATCACCGAGATGGTGCGCCGTCAGGAGGCCGGCTAGATGGAGATCCGTGACGCGCTGGCGGCCGATGCCGAGGCGATCTGCGACATCTACAACGACGCCGTCGCCCATTCCACCGCGATCTGGAACGACCGCCTCGTCGACGTCGACGACCGGCGTGCCTGGATGGCCGAGCGGCAGCGGTCGGGATTCCCGGTGCTCGTCGCCGTCGACGGGGCGGCGGTGCTCGGTTACGCGACCTATGGTCCGTTCCGTCCCCACGACGGCTTCCGGCATTCGGTGGAACATTCGGTGTATCTGCATGCCGATGCGCGTGGCCGGGGGCTGGGTACGGCGCTGATGCAGGCGCTGATCGTCCGTGCTCGGGCCGCCGGGGTGCATGTGATGGTGGCAGCGATCGACGGCGCCAACACCGGGTCCATCCGCCTGCACGAACGACTCGGCTTCACCCACGCCGGCGCACTCGGCGAGGTCGGCACCAAGTTCGGGTCATGGCTCGATCTCGTGTTCCTTCAGCTCACTCTCGACACGGGCGCCCCGGGCGACGGGCCGCGGGACGCCTGAACGTCGTCGCGGCACCGGGATGAGACCCCGGGTCAGGGCGACCCCCGCCAGACTCAGCGCACCGCCGGCGATACGCAGGCCGGTCGGCACCTCGTCGAGCAGCAGCCACGACAGGATGATCACCAGTGCCGGCACCACGAGCGTCGTCGCGGCCATCGTGCCCGCGTCGGTACGGGCCAGCGCATACGCCCAGGTGGTGAAGGCGACGGCGGTGGGTCCGACACCCAGGAACACCACCCAGCCCAGGTCGGCGGCGGAGGCCTGCCCGACCTCGGTGATCGCGGCGGGGAGGAACGGCAGGGTGACGACGAGGCCCGCGAGTGCACCCCAGAACGTCGCCGACACCGCATCGACCGCACCGAGGGCCACCTTCTGCAGCAAGACCCCGGCCGCGTAAAGAAGTGCGGCGAGCAGCCCCAGCCCCACACCGAGCCAATCGGCGTGGGCACTGCCGCCACCGAAGGTGATCAGGACGACGCCGACGAATCCGATGGCGATACCGATCACGAGTGGCGGCGAGAACCCCTCGCCGAGAAAGAATCCCGCGAACACGGCGACGAGGATCGGGGCGAAGTTCACCAGCAGCGCGGCGGTACCGGCGTCGATATGCTGTTCGGCCCAGTTGAGGACCACGGTGTACGCCCCGAACCATGCGACCCCATAGGCGACCACGAGGGCGAGTGCCCGGCCGCGGGGCGGGATGAACGCCGACCGTAATCGCTTGCGACGCAGAGTGATCACGATCGCCACCAATGCGACCACGGCCACCGCGAGCCGGCCGAGTGCCATCACACCGGGAGTGAACGCGTGCCCGGCCGACCGGATCGCGATGAACGACAACGCCCAGAGCACGACGGTCACCGTTGCCGCGAGCGTCGAGAGGTTCACCGGTTGTCGGGTCATCGACTCATGGTCGCGGTGCGCGAGTCATCACACAAGGCGTTTTGTCTCGACACCGTCGATCCGGTGGTCCGACGATGTCGGTATTCAACTTCGATGGCCCCACGGGTGAACCCGAGTCACCAAGGTGAACCGCTGTCACAAGTTGTCCACAAATGTTGTTCCGCTTTCTTATTCGCTGATTGTTCGCCTATGTGTTCGCTACAATGGAACACATGCAGGGGGAGCTGGAGACCATTCTCGACGCACTCATCGATTGTCGTTTCGACGACGATCCGACCGGGCCGGACGTGTTCACGGATATGCGGACACTGGTCACCATCAGGAACGTCGTCGACGCGTTGACCGCGGCGGGAGCTGGGCATTTGGATCGGCTGGGGGTGGCGCAGCGGCATGGGCACAAACCGATCGCCTTGCTGATCGAGATGGGGTACGCGCCCGCCGTCGCTGCGCGGATGCAGCGGATCGGCACCTCGGCGGTGGTGGAACGCACGTCGAAACATGCTGCCGACGGCGCGATCTCGGGTGAACACGTCGATGCGATCGTGCGCGGGCTGAACCAGATCGGGTTACGCGCCGGGGAGGCTCCGACTGCCGAGACCTGGGCCGAGTTCGAAGGTGATCTGTTGGCGCAGGTGTTGTCGGGTGCCAAACCGGCTGAGGTGATGGCCCGGGCACATCAGCTCGGGGACCATCATGCTGACGATGCCGAGGGTGGACGTCCAGCGAAGGAAGACCGCAATCTGAATGCTCTCGATATCGGGCGGACAGATGATGGGCGGGTCGCTGTCTCCGGGAGTCTGGATGTTGTTGTCGGGGAAAAGTTGGCGACGGCGATCGAGAAGCTGTCGGCCCCGGTCCCGCAACCGGATGGTTCGAAAGACCCCCGCGACGCACCCCGACGCCGGGCTGACGCCCTGGAGATGGTGTTGGATATGGCGGCTGGTGCCGGGGAACGGTCGGTGACCGCGCTACCGTCGGCGTTGATCAATCTGTCGGTGCCCGCGGATACG